>JAAZKR010000030.1 GCA_012799725.1 Oligosphaeraceae bacterium
GCCCTGTTTTGCGCTTGGGCAAACCTCTTTTTTCAAAAGGCCATTTTCGATTTTTATTTTTCCCCGTTCGATATAGGGGCCGCAGGCAGGATAGGCAAAGCAACTCGATCGCTCCTGCTTATCGGCAAAAAAAGTCGTCAGTCGGGCTAAAAATCGGGATTATGCATAGTCAAAGTCTTACAGCACAACCTCTTAAATAGAGCCGCCGCTCGATGCCTTGTCCTGAAAATCTGCGTACATCTGTGCAATCTGCGGATAAGATGCTGCCTAGATACTTTGGGACGGGGTTAGCTATTTTTGGGAACCGTGCTCTGTAGTCTATGGGA
Source organism: Oligosphaeraceae bacterium (assembly GCA_012799725.1). Taxonomy (GTDB): domain Bacteria; phylum Verrucomicrobiota; class Lentisphaeria; order Oligosphaerales; family Oligosphaeraceae; genus JAAZIY01. Next base: position 327 of record JAAZKR010000030.1, read on the forward strand.
AAGCTGTGTTTTCAAGTCAGAGTTCCTGAATCCGTGTATAAATGAAAAAGTTTTTTGCTTCACGGATTCAGGAAAGAGGCATCGCTTCAGCATAAGCAGAAAAGATGGCATAAATACTTAATGCGCCACATCATCACAATAGTTGTCAAAAAACGATCATTGACCATATGATGATCACATCAACTGATACAGCTGCAAGCCTTAATCCGGAACCTAAAAACAAGAGGGTAAGTCACAAGGGAAAACAAATGAAACATGATTTCAGAGCTTCGTTGTCTGCACCCAGACATTTTTTCACTTTAATTGAGCTTCTCGTGGTGATTGCTATTATTGCAATTCTAGCGTCTATGCTCTTGCCGGCATTAAGCAAGGCCAGGGCTAAGGCGCGGCAAATTTACTGCGTCAACAACTTCAAGCAAATTGGTCTTGTTGCACAAATGTATACTCAAGATAACGATGGTTTTCCTGTTCTGCTTTGGAATGGCAGCAGTTTTGGAACTTCCAGCCGTTCCTGGTACGGCACCCGTTCCGTAGCCGATCCGGCAAATGGTTATATTTCCGGCATGCTCAACGGATATCTTGGGGTTGCCGACGACGATTATTACATCGGCATCAAGGGAAGCGCTTTCTGTTGTCCCGGGCGTAGTCCTGCAGCAAACAAATATACCATCATGATTAACTCCCAGTGCAGCGTCGGTACCGCAGAAACCATGAGTTCTGTCATCGTTCCCGCCCGCTCCTTGCATTTCACTGAAGTCACCGGAGGAACATCCAACAATCCATGGGGCATGGATACAGAGATGGCCTTTCCCCACATGAACTCAGGATTCACGGAAAGTGAACTTGTCGATGACATCAACATCCTTCTGACAGGTTATGCCAGCGTCCTGTTTTTTGACGGGCATGTCCAGTCCATGAATCGTAAGAATCTTCCGATGAAGCATGCCATTGCTTATTATTCCAGTTTCTGGCGTCCCTGGAAAAGACCCTTGGGCGATTATGCCGCCTACTGGAAAGACAACTGGTAATCTATCGATATTATTCACAGAACAAGGAATATAGAATGTTTTTTTCAAAACATTTCATAGGTATATTATGCTTGACGCTTACCCTTTCTTCTGGATTTTCCGAAGATTTCAGTATATTAAAATCACCTCGTGTTTTATATGCCACATCGGCATCCTCGACAGAGTCTCTTTCCAGCAGCGGCTTCATACTCTGTGACTCCCTATGGGTATCCTGTCCCCAGTCCACCAGTGTTTCAGCCACATGGGACGAAGCAAATCTGACCTTCCATTTCACGATGTCAGAATCGCCCGATAACATGAAATATCTCCATGGGCGGGAAAAATTTGAGATTACCAGCTGGTCGAACAACATGATAGAAGTCCTCATCCAGCCACCGGAAGGACGCAAAAACAACTACTGGTTCCATTTGGCCGTTGACTGCGCCAATCATATCTTCTGGGCTCGTGAAAATGAAATCTCGGAAATGCCCGGCACAGTTAACAGCAAAGAAATCAGTAGTGCGGCACTTATCCACGAGGTAACTTTACGCGCGGATGGCTGGGACGTGACTGTGACGATTCCCTTTGCGGAATTGGGTACAGACCCCCGAGCCGGAGACTGGCGCATCAATATGGGAAGGACACGAAATATTGAAGGCAATGTCACCTACTATGCTTGGAACCGCACCAAGGGATACCAGGAATATAAGAATTTTGGATATCTTCGTTTTCAGATTACAATGGAGGCGGCCCAAGATGAATCGCGCTATATTGCAGCGCTTAAAGCCTACCAGCAAGCCCGCCAAAATATTGTCTCCCGCCTGAAGTCCACCATCTACCCTTGGAAATACGCTTTTGGCAAAAGCAAAGCTTACCGCAGCCTTAACGCAACATATTCCGCATCTGCCGGTTATGGCTGGCTTGAAGCTGGCGTCAAGGAAGCTGCCTTTGATCAGAAAAAAGCGCGTTCCTGGAATTATCCGATCAATTCCCTGTGCGACAACTTTGTCTACAACGACCAGCCTGACCAAAACGGAAAAATTACCAATCATTTTCAGATTGACCTTCCCAATGGGCACTACAAAGTCCACCTGCTCAGTGGCCTCATAATCGAAGAAAAAATTCCTCATCGCCGCCGTTTCACGCTTTTTGCTCAAGGGAAGAAAATCAACCGGTATGAAGTTGGCACCATCACCTATATCCGTGATTTTTTCCATGTGGACATTAGCAACGGCAAGCTAGTCTTAACCTTTGACGGCGACACATCTTTTCCCGACCGTCCTGAAACAGTAGATTGGGCTGGCAAGGGTGGTGTGGCCAAATACTATATTCCCGGCTGGATAGTCAACGCCATTTGCGTCTATCCCGTATCCGAGCGCACTGTCGCCGAAAAACAGATTGCCATTGACCAGCTGGAACTCCTCAAGACTTCCCTCATAGAGCTTGCCAAATATGAGGAAGTCACCATCAACGAACCAGAACTTCCCGCTTCCAAAGAGGATAGCGAACGAGGTTTTGTCCTTTTTCAGCGTCCCATTGGTGAATCTCTGTATCCTGGCAGCCGTCCGAAGTTATCAGAAACTGTAACGAATTTCACTTTGCGTGCCGTAGCCGGAGAACCCGTCAACATTCCTTTCGGATTGCTTCCCCTGCAAAATATAGACCAAGTCTCCATCAGCACCGATGCCCCCTGGCTGACCGTATATGGCGCTGAACCCATCGCCTGGAAATTGGATGGCGGCAAATATAGCATGGTTCCGTGGCATCTGGAGAACTTTACCTATTGTGACCGGGATATGACCCAAGGGGAAACTCGATTCCTATGGCTGGCGGGTCTTCTGCCGGAAAACAGCAAACCCGGAACGTACCGCAGCGTATGCCGGATCACTATCGACAACAGGACAACAGAGATTCCCATCATCATTGATGTGCTTCCCTTTCAGCTAGAAAAACGCCGTTTCCATTTTGGCGGCGACTTTTGTTCAGGATACAATAAGCCTATACGTTTTTATGATGATGTCATCCTCGAGGAATGTCAGCGCTGGTCTGTCAATACTGCGACGCTCACCTTGATCCGCCCGGAAAACAAAGACGCCTATGCCGATGCAGAGGCCAATCTCCGTTTTCTCAAGAAAATCGGCTATCCCAGAGACTATGTCATCGTTTATCCCGCGCCCTATCTGGCAGAAGAAGACATCCCGCTGCGGGAAAAGAAAATCGACAAACTCTCCGATCATACCATGGAACTCTACAATGATGTAGGTGCTTGGGTAATGAAGAAAATGGCTGAAGACCCTTCCCTGCGACTCATCTACTATTTCATGGATGAGGCGCACTGCAAAGGGGAACCTTATTGGAGCGAACAGATCCGCGTACTGAAAATGCTCCGTAAAAACTACCCCACACTTCATCTCATGGCCTCTGAATCATACGACAGTTTCTGGCGGTCCAAAGACCTGGTGGATTATCCCCGAATCCACGAAATGGAAGATTTCAACTTACCGGAATTTAACGGAAAATTCCTCTCCGTCTATCCCAATCAGTTGATGTTGGCTCCTGCTGATTGCAACGGAGCGCGATTCATCACAGGATGGCTTACTACCGTAACCCAAATACGCGCTGTTTATGTCTGGCAGCTTTTCGAGCAGCTTCAGGTGCACAGCGGTCTTCAGCGCTCTCCATACACCATGTTTGTCCAGTCCGGCGTTGGCGGATACCGGGTGCTCCCACGGATTGCCACCGTCATGGGACAAGTCGGTCTTTACGACCAGTATTACTATTTTACGCTTCAAAGCAAAGTCGAAGCTGCTAAAGGCAGCGGGAATCTAAAACGGATTGCGGCGGCAAAAGCCATTGAACACAATTTGGCGATGCTTCGCAACGATATACATCCCAGCTATGTCTGGTACAGCCGCAATGACGGTGTCTGGCCTGCAAAGACCTTTGCCGCATTACGGGAAATGGTGACGGATAGCATCTTAGAGTTGGATGCTCTTCAAAATGGCGCTGATATCCAGCGGGGTCAACCTCCCGGCAAGGCAGCTACTCGAACGCAGGCCTGGTGGAATGATCAGTGGCACGGACGGCTCCCCGTAACGGTTTCAACAGGCTTGGCGCCCACTGAAAATGCCATTGTCTCCGTAAAATTAGACTGTAGAGAGGCAGACCGTTCCTCCATTCGTGTGGTCAATGAACGCAACGAGGCAGTCCCTTTCGCCATCCGCAACGATGCCGCTGGTCAATTGTACGTAGGCTGGCGGATTCCATCTCCAGGAATGTTGGAAGAACACCGGTACATGGTCTATTTCGATACTGCCGGGAAGACGCCTCTCCAAGAGCCGGCGGGCTTTCCAAAGAACTTTCCAGGAATGAACCTCCTTTCCAATTCCGACTGGGCAGCACGGGACGCCCATGGAGATATTGTTGACTGGATGCCTTCCAGCAAAGGCTACGGACAGCCTGATGCGTGGACTGCGGAAAACCGCAAGGCTGTAGCTATAGAAAAGCTTGATGGCCGCTGTGCCTTGTCCACAACCCGGGCGATTATGGCTCCGATCTCCGGACTGGAGCCAGGCAGGACCTATCGCTTCTCTTTTGAAGGCAAAAATGCGGAACCTCAGCTAACTACCGTTACTCTTTGGTTCCGTGGAGAGACTTTCCGCCACTATCTTCCTGAATACGAAAACTACAAAATGCAGTTTGCGGTTTCCTCGCCAGGCACATGGGTTTCCGGCAGTGCCTCCACATTCGGCTATATTGATGCCGAAACCAAAAAAGTCTGCAATGCGGAAAACAAATTGCTCCCTGGCACAGCCAGCGCTTTTTTGGATATTGAGCCACGGGGGAATAAAAAATTTTGGATCGCCAACCCTGTTTTGGAAGATGTGACTGAACAACCCCTGAATGGCAAAATTCACCCTATCGAATGGCAAAAATAACCAGAAGGACATTATGAAAGACTCACGTGACACTATCAGTGCAGGGATCGAAGATTTCCGCAAAAAGTGGCAGCTTCCCTGGGAAGACATCACCGTTCTTACAGGTGGAGATATCCTGACGAGTTTGAGCAAGCATCAGGTGCTATACAGCCCATTCAATTGGGACTACGCTTTTTATCAACTGGATGACGCCGCTGCTGCTGACGCCATCTTGAATGACTTCGGCACCTTGGGCGCCAAGGTATTCCGAGAGCCGCAATTCAAGCCAGGCACACGCATCTGGGTGGCGGTCTTCTCCGAAAAAACAACTGCACCGGCCGGCCCCTGGCCGAATCCGCCGGAAACACCCGGCTGGAAATCTCCGGTGATTAACCGGAAAGTTATGGACTCCGCTGCGCTTCCCGGAGAATTGTCCCCTTTCCGGTTCAAGGGTGAAGACTATCTGCTGGAAAACGTCCTTGCCCACTATGTCAATCCTGGCACCCCCGTCGGCAGCCGCTCCCATGAAAACCATTTCCGCATCCGCCGGGAATCCGATGACCGCATGATTTCCATCCCGCTGCTTAACCACTATTTTGCTTCCGCATACGTTTGGAAGGATCGCTGTTACTGTTTTGCCATGGGACAAACTAAAGACGGTGGAAGCATCGGGACTCATTTGAACGAAATCTGGTCCGATGACCTCATCTCCTGGTCCCCTGTCCATCGGATTTTTGATTTCACAGACCGAAACGAACATTTCTGCAACACCTCCGTCACCTATGACGGCAAGCGGTTTGTTCTGCTTTATGAAACAGACAACCCCAGCTACCCTATCTATACCTTCCATTTCGCCGAATCTGCCGACTTGGTAAACTGGACAACCATCCCCGATGCCGTCTATGCCTGGGACAAATATACCGGCGGTGGATCGCTACACTGGATTGAGGAGGACGGCATGTATTATCTGAGCACGCTGGACCTCTATCCACACCCCATCACGCGAAAGATCGCATACCGCTTTATCCTCAGCCGCTCACGAGACCTGATTCACTGGGAGGACGCACCCGATGACCGCCCTATCATCGTTCCGGATTTTGAGCACCGCCCGGATCCTGAGCGTCATCCTGATGTCTATGAAATCAGTGTCAGTGATTTAGAATACCGTCAGTTGCCGGATCGATTGAAAATCTACTATATCGGCGGCAATCAATGGGGTGTCTGCGACAATCAAGTCGCTGAATATCCCGGTACGCTCCGCGAATTTTTCCATGAGTTTTACAAGTGATCAGCAAATAACCTAAAACATATATGATGTCAGGGGGGGCTTGTGGATACGGAATTATGTTCGTCTGAGATTTTGCTCTCACGACCGTTGCTATATTCACGCTGCCGGTCGTCTTTCGGGAATGGAACAAGTTCTGGGAAGAAAAAAGTTGCTGTGCCCCAAAAGTTTGCTGAATAAAGGGAACATTCATGTTCACGCCGCAGGATTTTGAAATCATTGACGCCCACTGCCATCCTTTCGATTTTCCGGAAAACAACATCGCCTGTTATGGTTCGCCACGCTCCATGAAAGAATTCGATGCGGAAATGCGCCGCGTCGGCATTGACTACTATGTCGGTTGTGTCATCCGTCATGGCGAGGCTGACTTCGCGCGTATCCAGGAACTAAACCGGGAGGCGCTCCGTCTCCGGAATCGCTATCCCGCATATATCCCAGGCATACATCTGCATGGCGGATTTCCTCAGGAATCCTGCCAGGAACTCCACGATATGGTCGATGAGGGTGTCAAATGGATTGGCGAGATTCTACCCTATATGTTCGGCGCCTACGACTCCCCCACAGGAATTGAAATCCTCAAGGAAGCCGAAAAACTCAGCTTGCCTGTCAACTTCCATTTCGGCGAAAAAGAGGTTGTAGAAAACATCGCACGTCAGTGTCCTGACCTGAATATCATCTTGGCTCATCCGGGCGATTTTTTTGATGAATATGGTGCCATTGCCCGATTGAAGCTAGTATCTGAGCATCCCAATCTCTACATGGACATCTCTGGTTCCGGTCTATTCCGCTGGGGCATGTTGCGCTATGCTGTGGATACCTGCGGCGCAGATCGTCTGTTGTTTGGGACAGATATGCCCGTTTGCAGTGCCGGCATGAATCTGTACGGCGCTCTCAGCGAGCATTTGACCAAAGATGAGTTCAAGCTCATCTTCAGCGAAAACTTCCGACGCCTGGCGCATTTCCCAAAATAAATCACATTCATCCCATAGGCAGCAAAAAACGCATGTTTAGCCCTGTTTTGCGCTTGGGCAAACCTCTTTTTTCAA
>JAAZKR010000205.1 GCA_012799725.1 Oligosphaeraceae bacterium
AAAAACACCGGATTTTCCCTTGAAAATGCGTCATAAGTCCTGGAAAAGTTCAAAACTGGACGACAGACTTTAGAAGAAAACTTCAGGAATCAGACCTTTTCGTTTACAACACCACTTGACTTTTTCATAACAGGTTATGCATGGTGCAGCGCTTGTCAGGACTCAGCCGCCTTAAGGCCTTCGGGTTCGGTCACCCAGGTTATGCATGGTGCAGCACTTGTCAGGGCTCAGCCGCCTTAAGGTGCTTCCAATATAAAACACTGCGCTGTAATCACTTAATCATGCTTAACCCCAGACTTTAGTAATGTGTCAAGCTCAATCCTCTCAAATCTCACATCACAAGATTTCGCGCATTAGCTAAATACAAGATTCTGGGTAATAAGTAGTACAAAGAGCAAGGGGCTTTCGTTATTCAAAAAGAATGCCCGTTGCCAGTTGCTCCGACGGAATCACTCAGTATTCACAAGCAATAACTCTATTTCTGAATTAGGATGATAAAAAACACGAAAAGACAATACAACGGGGCTCCAGTCAGAAAAACGCATATTTATGCAAGCATCGATAAACTGGCCTAACTAAAAGTGAACACAATTTAAAATTTGGTTTACATTATAAAAACGACCGGGGTGCTGCGGTAATTTATTGCCAGGCTGAGAGTATACCCGATATACCTGATCTGAGTAATGTCAGCGTAGGGAGTCTTTTTGTTACGCCGCAGGGGCGTTCTTGATGCTCTCCATGACTGATAAAATGCATAGGGAGAGCAAAGACTTATGTTATCTGCAAAGACCCAGCTGGCCAGTGCCCGCAACGGTATTATCACCAACGCAATGAAGCAGGTTGCCGAAAGTGAATGTCGCGATCCGGAATTCATCCGCGAGAGAGTCGCTAAAGGAAACATTGTCATTCCCGCTAATATCAGGCACGAAAATTTGCAACCGATTGGTATCGGGCGTAGTCTTAAAACAAAAATCAACGCCAATATAGGCACTTCCAGCCTTTCCAGCTGCATCAATCGCGAACTGAAAAACTGCAAGCCGCCGTGAAATATGGCGCAGATACGGTCATGGACCTAAGCACTGGTGCCGACTTGGAAAATACCCGGCACCAGATCATTTCACATTCAAAGGTGCCAATCGGCACTGTGCCTATCTATGAATTGGCTTGCCAAGGCGGAAATGATCAGGAAATCGATTTTTCCAAAGAAAATATTCTGTCAGTCATCCGTAGCCAGGCAGAGCAGGGCGTCGATTACATGACAATTCATGCCGGCATACGCCCGGAACAGATCCCCGCCGCCAGCAGACGCAAATTGCGCATAGTCAGCAGAGGAGGAGCATTGATTGCGCGTTATATGATGCAGAATCTTTGCGACAATCCATTCTATGATTGTTTTGATGATATTCTGGAAATCTGTGCAGAGTATGATGTTACGTTATCACTTGGCGATGGCATGCGCCCAGGTTGCCTAGCTGATGCAAGCGATGAAGCGCAATTTGCGGAACTTGCGGAACTGGGAAAACTTGGTCGTCGCTGCCGGGATGCCGGAGTACAAGTAATGATCGAGGGGCCTGGGCATATCCCGATGCACGAAATTGAAATGAATATGAAAAAAGAACAGGAACTATGCGATGATGCCCCGTTTTATATTCTGGGGCCTGTCGTTATGGATTGCGCCCCGGGTTATGACCATATAACCAGTGCCATCGGTGCCGCAATAGGTGCCTGGCATGGCGCTGCAATGCTCTGCTATGTCACTCCAATGGAACATATTGGATTGCCGGAAGCCGATGATGTCAGGGCAGGAGTAATCGCCTATAAAATCGCCGCTCATGCCGCCGATATTGCTAAAGGAATACCAAATGCCCAAAAACGGGATGATGCTATCAGCGAAGCACGCGCTGATTTCGACTGGGATAAACAATTCGAACTCGCGTTAGACCCGGAAATGGCACGCTCCATGCGACAGAAATCACTCAAAGCGCAAAATCAGCCAGAACACCAAGGTGGACAATTCTGCACCATGTGCGGCCCAAAATTATGCTCAATGAGAGTCAGTAAAGAGCTGTAAACTATAGAATCAGCAGATTGCGAAGATTTATCCAAAAGTTATTAACAGACTATCATCATTGATATCATAACATACTGACTATAAGCAGTTAACAACTCAAGAATCATTTTACTTGCCGCGCCTTAACTATACATAATGCACATTATGCGACGTTGTTTTTGTGGCTTTGAAACAGCGGTTGGGGAGAGTTTGATAAAGCCGTTTAGATTGGGCTTGGGTTCAACTTGATCCGAAGACGCATGGGCGGCAAGCTTCTTATTTTAGCTTGCCGCTCTTCTTTATGGGCGTTTTTAGTTTATTTTCTATCTGGGCCTCAGTCTGCGGCCAGTTGCTCGGCGACTTCGTCGCTTATTTCTATATCTGTGAAGACTTCCTGGGCGTCTTCATAGTCTTCGAGCACATCAATAAATTTCTGTACTTGTCTGGCCGTATCTATATCATCTATTATTGTCGTATTTTCCGGGATCATAGCTATGCTTGATTCTGCGGTATCAATCTTGGCAGCTTCGAGTATTTTGAAGATATCTCCGAAAGCATTGACTGGCGCAATAATTTCGGCATAATCTTCTTCCACTATGATATCATCGACATCGGCTCCACCCTCCAGCAGCACTTCAAACAGCTTTTCCTCGTCAGCATTTTCGCCTTCTATAACAAATTTCGCTTTGCGATGGAATTTCCATGAAACTGCTCCGGAGTTAGCCATGCTACAGTTATACTTGGTGAAGAATGCTCTGATATCTGACGCAGTTCTATTGCGGTTATCCGAGAGGCAATTCACTATAACAGCGACGCCACCAGCGGCATATCCTTCGTAGCTGAGCAGTTCCATCTGAGAGCTGGCGTCAGCACCGGTACCTTTTTTAATAGCGCGCTCGACATTATCATTGGGCATATTAGCGTTTTTCGCTGCCGCTATGGCTGAACGCAAGCGTGCATTCAGCATAGGATCGCCGCCACCTTCCTTGGCTGCCATAATGATTTCTTTGCTGATACGCGAGAATACCTTGCCGCGTTTGGCGTCAGCGGCACCTTTTTTGTGTTTAATTGATGACCATTTATTGTGGCCTGCCATAGATTACTCCTTTATCTCAAACTATTTACAGCTTGCTGACAGCTAATTTGCGCGCATGCGGAAAGCCAGCACCGCCGGGGTTACAAGGCCCTGGAGTTGTCGGATATTGCTACAATGTAAACCTACAGAGTATATTTTTCCACTTTCAGCGAGGCATTTACAGCTGATTCAGGCAATAAAAAACCCTTGCGCCGGCTTTTCCCGATATGGTTGACCGGCTGCAAGGATTTATTTGGCGTGTCCTTGATATTTAGACATCAAGCATAATGCCGCCCTGCTCTGCTGACTTGTGCGCCAGCTTGCAGAGATGCAGATTATGCACGGCGTCTTCAGCGTCAAGGGGCTTGTTGTTAAGCACCGACTGCGCGTGATTTTCTATCAGGCTTTGATAGATATTGGCGATTTTGCTCGGTTTGATGATGTCCGGATTGCCGTCGAAACGATCCAGTTCCATGCGGATTTGTACCGGCTCGCCCGGATGACCTGAGATCTGGAACATGCTGCCATAGGTGCGCAGCACAGCCTCGGAGCCATACAGTTCGAAGCCCAAGTTGCTCAGGGTGCCTCCCAGACCGCCGCGCGGCTCAGAAAAGGCTACTTTGGCGGAGCCCTGCACACCATTTTCCAACTCGAATTTCACGTAGGCACCATCTTCGGCAGCGATCTTCATCAGCTTGGGCAGATAAACCGCAGCCAGGCGCCGAATTTTCTGATTGAAGATAAATTCGGCCATATAGAAGCAATGGCTGGCAACGTCACCTATGGGTCCGCCCATTTCTTCGACCTTGGAGCAGCGCCAGGAGGCCGCTTCGTCAGGATCATAGCCATATGCGAACTCCATATGGAAGCAGCTGTCGTTTACCTCTCCCAAATCGCCGGCGTTAAGCATCTGCTTGGCTTTGATGTTCCAGGCGTTATAGACCATCATGTGGTCTACGCAAAGCGACAGCTGGCGCTCTTTAGCCAAGTTATTGAGCATCTTGGCATCTTCCACGGTGGTAGCAATGGGCTTCTCGACAATAACCGGTTTGCCGGCCTTCAGCGCCTGTGCTCCGATGGCGGCATGGGTGAGGTTATTGGTAGCCACGAAGATCGCCTGTACCTGCGGATCGGCCAGCAAAGCATCAATGCTTGCATGCCACTTCAGTCCCAAGGCCTCAGCAGCCTGCTGTCTGGCCGGATTCAGATCGGTGGCGGCGATCAGCCTGGCATGCTCCAGCTCGCTGAAGCGTGCCTTGTCCAGTGCAAAGCCTTCTTTGGCAATACGATTCTCGGCAATACCGCCGAAGCCAATGATGGCGTAATTTAGTTTAGACATGAAAAGACTCCTTTACACCATAATCTTATTTCATGTATGCGGCAGCGACCTTCTTGAACGCGTCAATATAGGCCTGTATATGCTCATCTTCGTAAACCGGATGAGTAAAGAAGGACATAGTACGATGAGTGAGCCAAGCGGCCTTTTCACATTTCACTTGGGTATAGTCGATGTTGCGCGCCTTCGGATCGCAGAAAGGATACTTGGCTACGCCAAAGCCGTTGCGCTCCTTGTAGACCTTCTCCTTGTACATTTCCGGCCAGAGTACGCTGTAAACCGGTACACCTTCTGCCTCAACAGCCTTGATAAAGGTTTTGATGTCGCAATTGAGCATTTCGGTGTTCAGCACGAAGGGCGCCCACCAGAAAGAGTTCTGACGCTCCTGAGTGTCAACCGGAGCAGCATAGACCAAGGGGTGATTTTCCAACGCCTTGATGAGCATTTGCCCGTTATGGATACGTCTTGGCAGGTTCCAGCTGGCAAAGCGAGCCAGTTCGCTGATACCGATCTGGGACTGTATCTCGGTCATACGGAAGTTATAGCCCAGGCGTTTGTGGATATACATCAGCTTGCCTTCCAACTCGAGCAGGTTGAGGCGCTCTTTGACATCATAGCCATGGTCTCTTACCGAACGGCACTCCCAAGCCAAATCATCATCATTCGTGATAACCATGCCGCCTTCACCACCAGTGGTAAAGTGCTTGCTCTGGCAGAAGCTGAAGCAGCCGGCATCACCGATAGTGCCACAGACCTTGCCTTTGTAGATGCCGCCGAAGCATTGTGCACAGTCTTCAATCACTTTCAGGTTATACTTCTTGGCTATTGCCATGATTGGATCCATATCGGCTACGATACCATAGAGATGTACGACCACAATAGCCTTGGTGCGTTCGGTGATCTTGCTTTCAATGTCCGCAGGATCAAGGAGATGGTCATCACCGACATCTGCAAAAACCGGCAGTGCGCCAGCCTGCATGATACAGAAACTGGAGGCGATAAAGCTGTAAGAAGGGCAGATCACTTCATCACCAGGGCCAATGTTCAGAGCAGTCAGCGCCACGTGCAAGGCGGCAGTGCCGTTAGCCACGCTAACAGAGTTAGATATGCCAATGTATTCAGACCACTTCTTCTCAAACTCTTTACCAACGTCACCGGTCCAATAGTTGACCTTGCCGGTCTCAAGAATTTTGAAAATCTTGTCCTTGACTGAAAGATCAAAGGAAGGCCAGGCAGGAAAAGAACCTTCAAAAGTCTTAGGACCGCCATCAATTGCTAACTTGCTCATGATTACCTCGTTTTTATGCAATGAAACAAACAAAATGCCGGTGAAAAAACCGACGACGAAAAGACATATACAAACTTTAATAGAACATTTCCATTATGTCAAGTCTTCTGCACTATAAAATGCATTATTGTTCACGATTTATTTTGATTTTATCCGTTTATCCGCTGATAAGCGCAGATTTTTAAGCTTGTTAAAAAACAAGTTATGGTACTGCACAATAACAAAATTGTTTTTCCTGCTTCAGCCCTTATATTATATCTCAGTCTTATTTTCTATAACCCTATATATTTTAGGAGTAAGTATTTTGTCATCTGGTATTTTTTCGCGGCTAAGCAGGTTTTTGGCCGGTTTGTTTGATTCAGAGTCTACCGAGAGCGACGCTGATTCTTCGGCACCGCTTTCGGATAAAGCACATAAAACAACTAGTGTGCCCAAGAAAAAGCGTCGTCGTCCTCGCAAAAAAAAGCAAGCTGCTGCGTCTGCTACACCGACATCTACGCCTACCACCCCACAGGTTAAGCACAATGTTGGCTTGAGCAACAAGAAGTCTTTAGGCGATTGGACAGTTCCGGACATTGTTTCACGCAAAGAGGGTAAAGCCTATTTTCAGGATTTTGATCTAGACAAGCGTTTACTCAAGGCCATTATAGATGATTTGCAATTTAAGGCCTGCACTCCGGTGCAGAAGTTGGCCTTGCCCGAGGCTTTAGCCGGAAAAGATGTTACCGGCAAAGCCCAGACCGGCACGGGCAAAACAGCGGTATTCCTAATATCCATTATCCAATCTTTTCTGCATGCAAAAGAAGAAAGCACTGATCAGGAGCCGCGTAAGCCCAATCAACCTTTTGCGCTGGTATTGGCACCTACCCGGGAACTCGCCATACAGATAGCCAGAGACGCCGAAGAACTCAGCGTCTATACCGAAATGCACAGCGTCGCAGTATATGGCGGCATGGAATATGATAGGCAAAAACGTCTGCTCAACGCCGGCTGCGATCTTGTGTTGGCTACTCCGGGAAGACTATTGGACTACTTGCAGCAGGGCGCTCTGGACCTCTCTAAGTTGAAAGTGCTTATCATCGACGAGGCTGACCGCATGCTGGACATGGGATTTATTCCGGATGTAAAGCGCATTATTGGCTATACGCCGGCTCCTGCGCAACGTCAGACCATGCTTTTCAGTGCTACTTTGTCGCAGGATATACTGAATTTGGCCTCGCGCTGGATGCGCCCAGACCCCAAGATCATCGAGATCGATCCTGAACAAATCGTAGCCAAAGGGATAGAGGAAATAATTTATGCCTGCACCAGTAAGGAAAAACTGCCTATGATGCTTTGGCTGTTGCAGCATGATGACTGTGGCAGAGTGCTTATCTTCCGTAATCGACGTGCGGATGTAGACTACTTGCACAGCAAACTGCTGCAATATGGTATCGCGGCCGAAAAATTATCCGGTGACGTCGAACAACACAAGCGCCTGCGCATCTTGGAGGCATTCCGCCAAGGCAGCGTCAAAGTGATAGTAGCTACCGATGTGGCCGGCAGAGGCATACATGTAGATGAGGTCACGCATGTGTTCAATTACGACCTGCCCTATGAAGCCGAAGACTATGTGCACCGCATCGGTAGAACCGCTAGAGCTGGACAAGAGGGCAAGGCTATTAGCTTTGCCGGCGAAGATTGCGCCTTTGTTATCCCGGAAATCGAGACATACATAGGACGCAGCCTCCCCATTAGTCTGCCCGAAGAAAGTATGCTGCAAATGCCTGCGGCAGTCAAAAAACCGCATGCAGGTATCGCTGACGACAGCAAGAAGCAGCTCGCCCCGAAAAAATCCCGCCGTCGCAGTCGTCGTCCAAGGGACGGGCGTGTACGGCGCGGTGGTCCCAGGCGTTAGCCGTTCAAGGCATAACAAAGCTGAAACCATTTATGTCGGAAATACTTATCAACAAGTCGGACCGAGATCAGCCGCTTAGCACCGAACTGTTACCTGTAACCTTAGTTTTAGACTGTTTGCGCAGCGCATACAATGTCGGCAATATATTTCGTTTAGCCGAGGCTACTCGAGTTGGCAAGCTCTTGCTTTGTGGTTATACTGCTGCGCCACCGCATGACAAACTGGCCAAAACCGCCCGAGGCTGTGAGCACAAGGTGCCCTTTGAGGTATTTGCTGAGGCTTCTGAAGCGCTGCTTACTCTGAAAAGGCAGGGCTATCGTATCTATGGCGTGGAAACTGCCGTACAAGCAAAGTGTTACTGGGAGATGCAAGTGCGTTTTCCCTCCGCTTTCGTATTGGGCAATGAGGCTCTGGGCATTTCAGAACCGGCTTTGGCGCTATGCGATGAATTTGTTGCGCTGCCGGCGCTAGGTGAAAAGAACTCCATCAATGTGGGCAATTGTTGCGCCGTGGTGCTTTATGAGGCGCTTAGACAAAAAACCTTGTTGTGTCAACCTAGTTAGCAGCGGTTAAAGAGGCTATATTAATCTTTTCTTGCATTGGCAAGATCATTTGTGAGGACGAACGCAGCACACAGGGCTGTTCAATTGCAATATCCTCACTGTGTTTCCCGGTTGCGTTTTGTAAATTGCCGTCTTTCTTGGAAGCTGGGTCATGTTTCTCCAAATTTGTCGCATCATTGTCAGGTTGCTTCTCACGCTACGCTATCGCGTTCACATCACCGGTTTGGAAGCTTGCTTGCGCAAAGGTAAGCAGGGCATTTTGTTTATGCCCAATCACCCTGCCCTGATTGACCCCATTATCTTATGCAGTATTCTGATGGCTAAATTACGCTTGCGCACTTTGGTCAGCGAGCGTCAAGTACGCACTACCATACTGAAATATGTTTACCGCCAATTTGGTGTTTTACCCATGCCGGATATAGGCGCTGCGGGGCGTTCGGGACATGATCTTGCCGTCAAACAGCTGCAAACCTGCGTTGATGCACTGAAAGCCGGCGACAATCTGCTTTTCTATCCGGCCGGGCGCATTTATCGCAGTAAATATGAGAATCTGCGCGGCAATGGCGGCGCAGCACGTATACTGGAAGAGTTTCCTGATGCCAGGGTAGTCTTGATACGCAGTCGCGGGCTTTGGGGCAGTGATTTCAGCCGTGCCAAGGGCTATCAAAGCCCCTTCGGACAGACTATAAAGTCGCACATCAAGCATATCTTGCGCAATGGTATATTTTTCGGTCCCAGACGTCATGTTTACATCGAATTGGTCGAAAAACCGGATGACTTTCCAACAAGTCCTCCGGATCGAGATACATTAAACCGCTATCTGGAAAATTTTTACAATCAAGATGCTGAAGGCAATACCTATGTGCCATATCTTTGGTATGAAAAGGGAGGTGCAAGACTGGTTCCGGAACCAGAGTCCTTCAGTGCTCCTAAAGATACCTCAAATGTGCCTTCAGAGCTGAGAGACCGGGTCTACGATAAACTCAAAGAAATGAGCGGCAAGAGAATTTTGCGAGAAGGAGATTTTCTTTGCAATGACCTCGGTTTGAATAGCGAGAAACTAAGTGAGTTGGAGCATTGGTTGCTCTCTGAGTTTGGACATCAAGCGGAAACATTTAACAACCTGAGTACTGTCGCTGCCGTGCTTTTATCTGCCATAGGTGAAGGTGCTGCTGGCCGGCCACTGCAAGCTGTGCCCATGGATTGGTTCCTGTCAGAACCGCCAAGCGCTCTTGAACTGGCTTCCGGCGCTAATATCTGTCAACAGTATTTGGCCAACGTTGCCAGACAACCGACGCAGGTACTGCTAGCTGAACAGAATTTAGGAGTTCTTACCCGTCGCAGCTTGCTTATTCAAGCCTTGACTCTACGTCAGTACCTAGCCGCCATGCCGAGCAAGCATCTGCTTTTGTTACTACCACCTGGCTGTCAGTGCAGCACTTTGTATCTCGCTACACTCTTTGCTGGCAAGGTACCACTGCTGATAAGCGGCAATCCGGATCAAGACCGCATATTACAGTGCATGCAAAAAGCTGAAGCACAGCACATATTGAGCAGTCGGCAATACTTGCGGAGTCGGCAAGGAAAAAACTTGCAGT
Organism: Oligosphaeraceae bacterium; assembly: GCA_012799725.1. Taxonomy (GTDB): domain Bacteria; phylum Verrucomicrobiota; class Lentisphaeria; order Oligosphaerales; family Oligosphaeraceae; genus JAAZIY01. The sequence goes on from JAAZKR010000205.1 coordinate 9,808, forward strand.
TGACTACAATTGAAGATAAACTCATCTATACTGAAGACTTGCAAGCTAAGAGCGGCGGTTCGGCAAAATTGTATGCGGGTTTCAACAGTCGTTTCGGTTTGCGCCATCTGGGCAGCAATCAGATCGACGATTGTGCTGCCATGCTGCTTGATTGTGATGAAAACGCACTTACGCCTCTTACCTTGACGCATACAGAGCTGTTCGATGATCTGCGCTTGATTTTACAGAAGTTGCAACTTAGCCGGGATGACAGCCTGCTGACCGCCCTGCCCGGTAACGGCAAAGCCTCTTTGTTGTTCAATCTTCTGCTGCCCCTATGTACCGGCCTGCGTCAAGTTTATCATGCCGAAGCCAACGAAACTGATATGTTATTACGCTTGACGGCGGCCTACAGGATCAGCGTACTTGCCGCTGAACCGCAAACCCTGTGCCGGATACTGCACAGCGGCAGAGAAGCTCAGCTTGCCTCCCTAAATCGAATTGTCAGCCTCGGTGAAAGCCAAGACAACGAACCGGAAGAACTGGCCAAGCAAAAATGTCCGGAAGCTAAGTTTCTAGTGTTACAATCTTTATCGACAAAGAACCAGTGCGGATAGACCACAAGGATTGCAGATGTCTGTAGTCAGCTTTTTACAAAGTACTAAAGGCAAGCTGGCCTTAGCCATAATCATCTGGTTTTTGTCTTTGCTGGGCATGGGCACCGGCAATCTAGGCAGTCCCAACTTATGGTTTGACGAAGCCTTGCAAGTTTGGGCTGCACTGGGACAAGGACATTACACGAATTATGACACCCCTTTGGACAATTCGATCCACTCCGTAATCAAAGCCAATTACAGCAGCACTTGGGATCCGCCGGGACTGAGCCTGCTCATGCATTTTTTGAGCAGGATCGATAAGCAGCTCTGGATTTTCCGCAGTCTCACGATGCTCTTTACTTTTGCAAGTGCGTTATTTTTAACCTTGCTTGCAGTGCACTGGGCACCCAAATATTTCTTGTCTTATATTTCCGGGTTAATTTTGCTGCTTTCCGGATTGCTCTGTCATTATTCTTTTGAAATAAGACCATACAGCATGGAACTCTTGCATGCTGTGCTGGCCGTATATATTACCTGCCGTTTTTCACCGTGCTGGAGCTGGAAAAAAACTGTTTTGTATGGCAGTTTACTAGCTCTCTGCATGGCTTCGCGTTATTGCAGCGTTTTCCCAGCTCTTATCTGTGCCGCACTGTTGTTTATCAAGTGTTTTTATGAGCCGGAGAACCCAAACGCTTTCGTGTTCCCTCGCAAAAAAATCATATCTTACTTGTTGTTGTTTCTCCCCAGTTTACTTGTTGGCTTGGCATTATGCTACGGCCTGTTGCAGATGAAAAATCAGCAGTGGGCTGATGCTACCCGCAATGATGCCTACCACTTGTTATTTTTGTTTGCGAACGATCCCGGCGAGATAATCAACTGGACTACCCTCGTACTGTGGCTGCCTATGTTGACCTTGCTGGCTTTACGGCTGCTACCCCTGAAACTTTTTCCGGAATTAGCGCGCAAATATGACTGGTTTGTCGTCTTTGTATTGCTCTTAAACCTGTTTCGATTACTCATAGATTGGGCGCAGCACCTGCCCTATTCCTTGACTTTCCGTTTCAATCTACCCTGTCACGCCCTGCTCTTATTCAGCTATATTCCCCTGGCACTGCTTGTCTTTGAATATTGTTCGCTAAAATATAAAAACCGTACCTTGCCTGACCGTTTACAGAACCTTTGCAACGTGGCGCTAACCTGCATGGTCATCGCAAGAACCTTTACATTTGTTCGCATAGAAGAAGATCAGAGCATAGGCTACCTGCGTAGACTGCCAATGGACCCTGCACCCAAAGTGCTGGCCATAGTTGCTACTTATCCTGCTTTGCGTTACGCTTTTGAATATGGTGCACTCAAGGATCGGATACATTGGCGTGATAAGCTTTACTACTGTGCCGACAAATATCCTAAGCAAAAGGACTGGACTGTTACCCAAAAATTTGACTTTATTGCTCCCCGCAGCAGTGGTATGAGCGATGAATACTACCAAATGGCAAAAAATAAAAATTATGATTACATTTTGGAGAGCGACATACAAATGCGCGGAGCCGGCCAACGTTGGGGCCGGAGCATAGTTATTGTCAAGTTAAACTAAGGAAGGGCAATGATGGTAAAACGTGAAGAAATCTACAGCTTTTTAAATGATTTTTTTTCCAGTCGCACGCGGCAGGATGTCTCTAACAATGGCATGCAAGTAGAAGGCAATGAATATGTAAGCAAGATTGTCTTTGCGGTGGACGCCTGTCAGCGGGTTTTTGACATAGCGGCCGAACGCGGAGCAGATATGCTTATTGTGCACCACGGCATCAGTTGGGGTGGTGGACTGAAACGCATAACAGATTATCATCAGCGGCGTTTGAAAACCCTGCTTAAGGCCAATATTTCGCTTCTGGCATATCACCTGCCCTTGGATGCACACGGCGAGATTGGTAATAATGCCATCTTGGCGGATATGCTGGCACTGACAGACCGTCAATATTTTTTCATGTATGATGGTGAACCCATAGGATTCTATGGGAATCTGCCCAAGGCCTGCGCAGCCGACACCTTGGCGCAAACGCTGAAAATAAAGCTCAATTCAGAATGCAAGGTGCTACCAGGCAAAAATGGCGACTTGGTAAGAAGCTTAGGCATCGTGTCCGGCAGTGGCGCTGATGCTTTTGAAGAATGTGCCGAACTAGGCCTGGATGCATTGCTCACCGGCGAAGTTGGACATAAGCACGTGCACCCGGCCTGGGAAACTGGCGTAACCATTATTGCCGCCGGGCACTATGCCAGCGAAACTACAGGCATCAAAGCCTTGCAAGAAAAAACACAAAAACAATTCAAAGTGGAATGCGAGTTCATTGACTGCCCCACCGGATACTGAAATTTTAAAAGAATATGAACACACAGGAAGCTGGGTTAATTCTGCCTACGCCTACTCTGCTAAAAACCGTCCGTTTCTTGCCCATGCTGCCGCTCAATAAAAAGGAAAGACTCTAATGTTCAAAAGTACAAGATTGTTATTTATATTTTACTTGACATTACTGTCATCTATACTCTATGCAGAGTCTAATCAGCTTGTCGAAATGCAACGCAAGGCCGGCACTTGGCTTTTAAGCAAGCAAGGAGCAGACGGCTCCTGGTTAGGTGAGAGCGGACAGCCGGCTTTCACCGCCTTGGCTTGCATGGGCTTATATGACAGCCCCCTATGGCAAAGCTCCGAAGGCAAAGCCAAAATAAACCTGGCTTTGGATTATATCGTTGCCGCCGCTAAGCCCGATGGCGGCATCTACGGCGCATCAAGCCAAGCGCAAGCGATCAAGCAGCAACGGCGAGGAGGAGGCGCTGCCATGTACGCAGTCTATAACAGCTCCATTTGCCTGGCAGCACTGGCGAAGTTTAATCGACCTCAGGATATGGAAGTCTGCAAAAAGGCCAGAGCTTATCTGCTGACTATGCAGAGTGCTGACGGCGCTGACGCTTCGACCGGCGGCATGAGCTACGGTGGCGCCAAAAGAATGCGTGCCGACTTGAGCAATACAGCCTGGACCCTGGAAGCCCTCTATGTTACTGAACATTTGGACAAAGAACCTTACAATAGTGACCCGGCTCAAGCCGCTAAAGCTGACCTGGCCTGGGCAAAGGCTCTCGAGTTTGTCACTATGTGCCAGAATCTGGCTGAAACCAATGCCAGTGCCTGGGTGCGTTCCGCTCCCGAGCATGATCGTGGCGGTTTTATCTATTGCCCCGAAGACGCCCTGAAAGAGGGTGCCGGCGAGGCATTGCGCTCCTATGGCAGTATGACCTATGCAGGACTGAAAAGCCTTATATATGCCAAGGTAGACAAAGATGATATACGTATACAAAGCGCATACGATTGGTTGAAAAAATACTACAACTTAGATGAAAATCCGGGTGCAGGGGCAGCAGGCTACTATTATTACCTCCATTTACTGGCGAAAACCTTGACTTTGATGGAAGAAGACAAGTTGGTAGACAAGCAGGGTCAGACGCACATTTGGAAGCAGGAACTACTCAATAAGCTGGCCGAAACTCAAAGAGAAGACGGCTCCTGGCTGAATGAAAGAAGCGGGCGCTGGATGGAAAGCATCCCGGAACTTAGCAGCGCATACGTAATGATGACGCTGGGATTGCTGAAATAGTTTTGGCAAGGACAGATGTATGTGAGTTAGATATTTGACGACCGGATGCCCAGTCGCCAAATATTCCGCGCCAAGGCCCGGTCGATTAAAACGAACTGCTGTTGAAGCGCCTTAGATGCACCAGGTCAACGCTCACTCTGGGAGGCATAGCGAGCAGATATGCCATCAGATCAGCTACGTCTTCGGGCTGAATAAGCTCGGCGTCATTCAGATCAGGACGAGATTTCTTGACCATTTCGGTAGCTACACCACCCGGACAAATCACATGCACTTTGATATTATATTCCCTGCCCTCCTCTGCCAGCACTTTGCTAAGTCCCAGCAAGCCATGCTTGCTGGCGGTATAAGCTGCCTGGCCGGCATAACCTTTGAGACCTGCCGAAGAGGAAATATTGACAATGGTACCGGTATTTTGCTCTCGCATGACCTGGAAGGCTGCTTTGGCACATAGAAAAGAACCGGTCAGATTAACCTGGATAACTTGCTGCCAGTCGGCAAGGTCTGTCGCTAAAACCGTATTGAAAATTCCCAGGCCGGCATTATTGAGCAAGAGGTCAATTCTGCCATAGTATTCCATGCTTTTGGCAAACAAGTTTTGCACGCTGCATTCATCGCTGATATCTGTCTGTACCACGATTGCATCCTGCCCCATATCGAGGCATTCTTGGCGCAAGCTTTGCAACTCAGGAAGGCTCCTGGCAGCTAAAACCAGATCATACCCCAATTCTGCCAGGCGCAAAGTCAGCACCCGGCCTATGCCACGACCGGCACCGGTCACTATGGCGATTTTATTTTTTGACATAGTTTTTTCTCCAAAGAATGAGTCTTTTACAAGGCGAAAAGCCAGCCGTCTCGGCCTTGATAAACTGATCTATATTTGTGGCGTAAAACTTCACTGGCTAAAAAGTGGTTTTCGATTGCAACATGCAGATAGTCTGCACCGGTAAGCTCTTTGAGCTTTTGTGCTGTGATTATAGTTTCTGCAGATCTGAATTTTTCCAGCACCATAGTTTTCTGCGGATCATAAGCATAGGAGAACATGGGGTCCAATCCGCCCAAGTAGCGCATTTTAGGCATACTGTAATAGAGCATAGGAAAAGTGCCCCAGCGCGGGTTAGCGATGATAGTGCCTTCCGGAACTGCATTTTGTTCAACCCAGGCGGCTAACTCATCATAAGGTTTATGGTTGTTGCCTTTGATTCCCATCAAGGCAGGGACCACAAATATAAAAGCGCAAAGCGCATAGATGCCGGGCAGGTGCTGAGCTGCGAAAATGCGCCGTCCGCCTGGCTGACGACTAGCTCGCAAACTGTCTCGGAACAGCAGAGCCGTGAAAAGGATCGTGCAAGGCATGGAAAATTCAACAAAGCGGAAAAAATTCAAAAAGGCAGCGTTGCTGCAAATAAATAAAATCAGCAACGCATTGAACTTAATCCGTTCTTTCCAATCTCTGCGGAACCAATAGTTCCTCGTACGCCAAATCACTGCTGCCAGCAGTAGTGGTAGCCCCACTAGAAACGGCGCTCTGTTGAGATGATCCAGAGGTTTTACGTAAAATTCACTGCCGCCTCTGATATTAGCTTCAGCCCCCACACCGAATGCCATTTTCAGTACATCCCAACCCTGCACTTTAAGGATAAGCCAAGTATTGGGGAATTGTGGATGCAAGGTCAGTCCCAATACGGCTCCGAGCAGGGCCAGCAATGGTAATGCCGGCAGACGCCGAAGCTTATTGTCCTGCAAAAACTCGGCCAGGGCAAAAGCAGTAGTAGGGATCAGAACAAAATGCGGGTTGCTGTAACACCAGGCATAAAGGAAGCCCAGCGCAAAGACCAGCACCAAACGCAGGCGACTGCCTTTAAGCCTGGGCATGGAGAGCAACAAAATCATGAGCACCAACAAAGTCATAGCCAGAACATAGGCGCGTACATATAAGAGGCGCAGGCTGAAAACATAGTACAAACCTATAAAAAGTAAGTTATAATATACCGGGCAAGGCACACTCCAATAGAGCAAAGTGAATGCGATAGCGGCCAGTAAACAAGATTGAAAAAAAATTGCATAATAATGAAATGGAGCGTTGGTGTGCCAGCCAAAGGCAGTTCTGATTCGATGTAACCCCCATAGTATAAAATGAAAACCAAGCTCCTTATCGCTGAAATTATCCTGCCATACTGACATGGTCAAGGCAGGAAAAGTCTTTGCCAAAAAGACGCTGGGACCCTGCTCGGCCAGCTTGGCATGATAGAAGGCATCCGGATCGGTTTCACCGTCAGTACAGACAATCTTAGCACGGAAAACGTAAAGTATGAGCAAAGGCAGTAGAACCGCCAGACAGAAATGATAGAGTTTCTGTTTTTTGGAATAAGCGCTGCAATGGGTCTGAGCTGTACACTTTTGCTCGAGTGATTCTTGTTCACTAACATTATGCGCTGCATCTGGCGCCTGCTGACAAGCCATCTCCGGTATTTTTTCAGCGCAATTATCTTGCAGCTTATATTCTTGAATTCGGTTCATCGCTCAGGAGCCTTTAACTTTCAATGTGCATACTAAGCAGAATTGCTGCCTTGTTTCCTTTTGCCTAGATTGGCCTGGGCTAGCCGCATCCAGCGCATGTTTTCAGGGTGCATTGGCCTCCGCGTGGCTAATTGCATGGTTTTGAGGAAGAAGGCATCTGCTTTTTCAAATTCCTGCCGGTTTTGATAGATAATAGCCTGTCTACAAAACAGCTCAGGGCTGTCTGCTGCGCTGTTAAGTTCCCTGAATCCGGCCAAAGCCTCTTCGTCTTCTCCCAGCTCTGCATGCAGCAGGGCCTTGAGATAGCGCCGTTCTCGCAAATGATCACTATAATTATTTTCGAAAGTTGTTTTCAGAGCCTGCTTGGCCGTCTCAAACTCCTTGAGTTCATAGCAGGCAATAGCATATCTAAACAACAGCAGCGGGTCTTCTTTGAAATTGCCTCGCAAACAGTGCGCGAAACATTCCTTGGCCTCTTGAAAGCGTCCCAATGCGAGGTAGCATTCGCCCAGCTCGCTGCGCCTGGCTATAGTGTCACTCTGCTCCAAAGCGGCCTGCAATTCACGCAGGCGCCCCTCGAGAAAGCGTTTGGCTGCATGATGAAAATGCCTGTGTTCGTCTCGTCTGATTTTTTTAACAATCAGGCTGACAAAGTAGACCAGCGGCCCCAGAGGCGAGATCAGTAAAAATGTTACCAGCCACCATGGCGAATCTCTTCGCATTAAAACTAACACGCTGGCGATGATACTTAAAACCAAGGACGTGGCTCCAAAATAGCTGAAGTCGTTCGGGCCGGCCGTTGTGAACAGGGAAGCAGAAATATGGGAAAAATCCAGTAAATTCATGGCTGAGTTCGTTTTTGCGGGGCGTTATTCGGGCTCAAATCAGCTTTGCTCAGTTTTTTTCCTGTCGAGCTTGACTTTTGCCTATGAATTGCACAACCAATATAATCAGGAAAGTAATCGCCAGCAGTATGGTTGAAAGCGCATTGATAAGCGGCATCGAGCCTCTTCTGATCATACTATATATCTGTATCGGCAAAGTGGTAGAGCCAGGGCCGGCTACAAAGAAGGATATGACGAAGTCGTCTATGGACAAAGTAAAGGCCAGCAGCGCACCGGCCACTATGCCCGGCAGTATCTCGGGCAACAGAATTTTTCTGACAGTATACCAGTTGCTTGCTCCCAAGTCTCTGGAGGCCTCCAAAATAGTGTTGTCAAAGTCTTGCAGTCTGGACAACACTGCCATAGCCACATAGCTTACACAGAAAGTAGCATGTGCGATAATCATTGTGACAATGCCCAACTCTATGCGTAAGGCGACAAAAAACAGCAGCAGGCTTATACCGAGCAGTATTTCCGGCACTACCAGCGGTACGTATACCAAGCAATAGTGTACATTCTGTATTTTGCCTTTGTATCTATGCAGGGCTATAGCGGCACAGGTTCCAAGCAGAGTGGAAATGCAGGTCGCTACAGTAGCTACCAACAGGGAATTTTTCAAGGCGCTCCAGATTTCCCTGGCAGAAAACAGTTGCGCGTACCACTTTAGGGTAAACCCGCCCCAGCTGCCGCCGGTTCTGGAGGCATTGAAAGAATTCAAGACCAGCAGAATAATGGGCAGATAGAAAAAAAACAGTACAGCCCAAGTCAAAACTGCGGGAAATTTGCTTCTACGCATCAGACCACCTCCTTGGCAGGAGTAGCACTGCCGTCCTCCTGCTTTTTGCCTTTAAGAAAATATAGCAATGGCAAAAACATGACTATGGTCATAACAGCGGCCAAGGCGCTGGCATGCGGCAGATTGCGATCAACAAAAGTACGCTGAGCGATAACGTTGCCGACCATCATCGAATCTATGCCGCCGACTACATCAGGAATGACATAGCTGCCTATGCTTGGAATAAGCACCATCAGACAGGCAGAAAGCAGCCCGCTTTTAATGCCGGGGATAAAGATATTGGCATAGGCCCTGAGCTTACCGGCGCCTAAGTCCAAGGCCGCTTCAATAAGTGAAAAATCAAACTTCTCTACCGCTGCATATAAAGGCAGAATGGCAAAGGGCAACTCAGTGTAAACCATGACGAGTAAGACCGTGCCCGGACGATAGAGCAAAAGCGAATCCTCTGAGATAAGGTTGCAAAATAAAAGGAATTTCTTCAACATGCCATCCGGATGCAACACCGATTTCCAGGCAAAGATGCGGATAAGAAAGCTGGTCCAAAATGGCAATATGGTGAGCAATAACAACAAGTCACGTTTCCAGGGCTTGGCTCGGGCGATATGATAAGCTACTGGTACGGAGATCACCAAAGTGATGATCGTGGTTAAGCCACTCATCCAAAGCGTACGCCAAATAATCTCAGGATAGTTGGGATTTTTAAGCGCCAAGATGGTGTTTAACGTCCATCCCTGGCCTACACCTCCTAAGGGATCAGAAGGCTTGAAAGAGATGGCAAAGATAATCAGGGTAGGCAGCATGAAGAAGACTGCCAGCCAAAGCAGCGAAGGCGCAGTCAAGCCTAACTCTTTGAGTAATTTTTTGGTTTTTGGTTTCATAATAAACCTGATCAGATAGAAAAATGATCGGAGTGCAATAAGACAAGGGGGGGCGATGCAGCACTGTCTGAATTTCACTGTTTGTCAGAGTTTTACAGCCTTCACTCAGTGTGTTGTGCCCTCCCCCGACTCGGTTGTCGATTCCAATTCTTCCTCCACCTCGATTTCACCCACGTTTTGCGGCGGTGTCTCGAGCAGCTTTTCATCTTGTTCGCTATATCTTTCCAGCATGAATCCATCATCTGCGAGCCAGGAAACAAACACTCGGTCTTTCCATTGTATAGGTCTTTCGTCCAGCATAAATCTGCTGTGCTGCCTGGTCAATGAAATACGCCAGTCATCGCCTATGTCCACCCAATAACGAGTGCGGTCGCCTTGGTAGACAATGTCCTCGACCACTGCTTCCATGACGTTATGTTTAGGACCTACCTGTGGCGGATCCAATGATATCTGAAATTTTTCCGGTCGAATACTCAGATGCACGAAGTCGCCCAAATTGAGTTTTTTATCATTGAAGCATAGTAGTTTAAGCGACAGCTCCGGTATATTGATACGGCAGTATTCACTGTCTACAACTTCGCAAATTCTGCCATCGAAAAAATTAGTGTCACCGATAAAGGCTGCTACGAAGCTGCTTTTTGGTGCTTCATAGACTTCAGCCGGGGTGCCAATCTGTTCAATGATGCCATCATTCATTACTGCAATTCTGTCGCTCAGGCTCATGGCCTCTCCCTGATCATGGGTAACATACAAGAAAGTAATGCCTACCTCGTCATGTATCAGGCTTAATTCCAGAGACATTCTCTGGCGCAGCTTCAGATCCAGTGCCGCCAACGGCTCATCAAGCAATAGAACCCTTGGTTTCATAATCAAGGCGCGTGCTATAGCGGTGCGTTGTTTTTGACCACCGCTGATATGAGCCGGTTTTTTATGCGCATGTGCCTCCATTTGTATCAGAGAAAGCATGCGGTCCACTTCGGCATTGATCTCAGCCTTGGGCTTTTTTGCCACTCGCAGACCATAGGCAATATTATCGCGCACCGTCATATGCGGAAACAAAGCGTAGTTTTGAAAAACGGTGTTCACCTTGCGATGATTGGGCGAAAGATCGGTGATGTCTTCGCCATCAAGAATAATACGTCCGCTGTCCGGAGTCTCAAAGCCGGCCAATAGACGTAAAAGCGTAGTCTTGCCACAACCACTGGGGCCAAGCAAGGAGAATATTTCGCCTCGGCGAATGCTAAGACTAACATTGTCAACCGCAATAGTGCTGCCGTAAGCCTTGCTTACACCTTCAAAGATAAGAAAATCCTCCAATGCGCAGTTCCTTTATGTTAGCTAAAATGGAAGCTGACTTGAATGAAAATTGGGAAGATCATTAATGTAGTATTCGCAGCAAGGTTTTGTTTGAGCTTTTGCACTAAAATCGTAAAAATACCTCGAATGGGGAATGCCTCAGTCTTCTGTGGCGCTGGCTTAACGTGGCAATGCGTGGAACCTATGGAGGCAACACTCTTCATTTAACGCTTTGGCAGTCACACCTGCGACGCTATCCCGTAAAGCCGGCTTTAGCTATACACTAAAGCACAATAGCTTCTGTTGAATGCCCATTCTGGATGCTGTCGCATCATGATATCCTTGGCAGCCGAACCGCTGGGTCACAAACCACTGACAGATGACCATCAATCACCCAACACGATCATCAACCACAGGCCAATGACAATTGGCCAGTGCTTTGATTGAAGTTATTCGTAATACTATCTCCCAACTTCTTGTTTTTTAGGAAAGATTTTTACTTTATCCGCAGATTTACTCAGATTAGCGCAGA
>JAAZKR010000206.1 GCA_012799725.1 Oligosphaeraceae bacterium
GCTCCGACGAGTTGATGTCCCATTCTCGCTGTGGGGGAAATTGCGGGAATGCAAATAACATATAAGGGTGAGGGAACCCGAGGCAGGATCACCCCCTAAGATCAGCGCCTGGAAGGCGCCACTTCATCAGGGAGAACAGCATAAATCTTGCAACCATCTGAGAATAAAGCCATTAGAGCCAAACCTCAGCTTTGGCTGCTTTTTTAGGATAACGTAACCACTCGGCTCTCCGGCATCTCCAACCGGTCACAAGGCCGTCAATTGATTCGCCGCAGCCGCAATCAGCAGCCTCAATGCTGTATACTTCCAGCCATCACCACCTTTTCCTCCATGCCTCTGTAAGATTTTTCTTTTTCTAGGAATCCCTGTTAAATCATGGCGATTCCTAACCCTGAAATCCGTGTCCATCCGTGAAATCTGCGCAATCTGCGGATAAAATACGCCCGGAACCCTTTGGACACGGTCTAAATACTGCTATCCCATAAACTTGGAATGTAATAAACGGGGGGGGTCAGCCTTTGCTTGTTTTTTCCACACCTGCCCACGGTCTCAGTATTGCACATCGTTATTCTTTCCAAGGCAGTCGATAGCGCTGGATACGCCGTGCGGCTCTTGTAAGCTGGGTATTTCACGCCAGGCCATAACTGCCATAAGCAGGGTCAAGCAGGTGAAAAGTATGGTCATGCATATTTTGGTGGCAAATACGTTATTTTTAGCCCATTTGGCAATGCGTTGCGCCCCGACACCATAGGCAGCCAAGGCAGTCACAACAAGCAAAGGCACAACAAAGAAAAAGTTATACAGCAGCAGCAGATAAAAGGCGCGCCAGTGCACACCGGTAGCGTTGATCGCCATCAGGGCAGGCAGATAAATCTGACCGGTGCAAGCCAGTTCCAACGAAGAAACAATGGCACCCAATAACAGGGCGGCAGGAATCAATAGCCAGGAGTTCACCTGCGTGAAGCGCTTGATATAAGTATGTATTTTGCGGTGTGTATCCAACGATAAGCCCATATCCATATCCGAGCTTTTGCCGCTGTCACGAAAACGCAGGGCATCACGTAGATGCAGGATGGCAAAGACAGCAGCTAATGCTGCAAAAAGCAGATACAAGGCGGTTTTTAGCCAATAGAGATGCTCCAGAAAATCGATCAGGAATGAGAAGCCCAGTCCGAATAGCAGATAGCTGATAAAAACTCCGAGGCAGAAACAAACTCCTATGAGCATGATCTGTCGGGCTTGGCGCTTAAGATAGAGCAAATAACTGATTAAGAAGATGGAGGTGGCGAAAGCGCAGGGATTGATGCCGTCAATGAGTCCGGCCATGGCGATGACGGTAACAGTAGCGCGCTGCAAAAACTGGCCTTGACTGGCTTGCAGAGCACGACGTTCGCGTAGACTGATTTTTTCTTTCCAGAAAGGTGTATCGTCGCTTGTTTCCTGCATGATATCAAGCAATTCTTCGGCGGTAACCGTTCTATGCGCTATATAGCCATTTTGCCAAGCCAGCATGGGAGTGACATTCTTGTCATCTAGCGAGGTCTGGAACTTTTGGCGGGCACGTTGCAGCATCAGCTGTCCGGCCTCGGTGCCTATATCGTAGCAGTCTACTTGCAAGTTGGGCAAGAGCTTAGTCAAGCGCAACAGTTCATGCCTCTGCCGTGAACAGTTGCGGCAGCCTCTTTGCATAAAGTAGAGCAGATGGAAGTTTGTTTCTGCGGCCCTGTCCTTTGACAGCGCCGTGGCGCGCTCTTCGGTCTCGGGCGGTGCATTCCAAACCAGGACCGGCGCAGGATTATTTTGCACAAACTCGGAAAGTACCTGCAATTCCGGCAATTCAATAGTCGCACCTTCAGTCAGGCTCTGGTATTGGTCCTCGAGACCGTAAAATTCATCTATATCGGAAAGCAAGTGCCGGCCTATTAAAAATACCGGGAAAGAAGCGGCTGGTTCCTCTATCCGAAGCTGCTTCTCTATCTTACTGAGTAAGCGATAATTGTCTAAATTCTCTATTTCCAGAAAAACCAAACTGGGCTTGCTGCCCAGCTCAAAATCCTCAGACCAGCCAGTCTTGACTTCCTCACAATCCGAACAATCCTTGGAACCAAATAAAATGATCCAAGAACTCGCAAAAAGAGAAGAAGTAAAAATAAAAAACAGCAGAAAAATGCTGAGATAATTCTTTCTAGACATGAAAAGCAAAACTCTCATTGACAGTGTCGCCAATGAGATTATTGGGTAATAGGAAAGTGTTTATGGAAAAAAATATGGTAAAAGCTTGGGGGACGGACGACTCGGTGGGCACCACTCTTTTTTCATGGAAGTCCAGATGGATGCCGGCCAAGTGGGGATGAAAAAGAAGCTTGGCGGTGAAAGAAAAAAGATAACCGCAAAGAACGCAAAGGACGCAAAGGACGCAAGGACGCCAGGAAAAAGGGATGAAAAAGAAGCTTGGCGGTGAAAGAAAAAAGATAACCGCAAAGAAC
>JAAZKR010000031.1 GCA_012799725.1 Oligosphaeraceae bacterium
CGGCAACAGCGGTCACAAAAAAGCATTGCAGAACTAAATGCACCCCTTTTGTAAAACTAAACGCACAATTTTTACGCACAACGTGCATTTACTTCTGCAAAGGTGCGTTTACTTTTTCAAGTGACGTGGAGGCAAAAAATCTACGACGCCAATTGACAATGATTTTACAGTTGCTGAATCAGACAGATCGGGAGTGGCAGATGGCCTTTGGCTTGGCACGGAAACGCGTTGTTTTTTTTGCGTGTTTTTGCGCGAGCTGGCTACAAACAGCTGGCGTTTTTTCTAGTAGACCACGCCTTGGTCGGGATCGCTGACCAGTTCGATATTGTCATCAACTCTGACCAAACAGAAGTATTCGGCGTCCTTGAGCAGCGCGGTTCCATCGCTAGGCATTACGGTAGCCATAGCCGTGCCCGGTATGGTGAACAGGTTGCCGGAGGGGGCAACTACGTTGATACGGCCTTTTTCGATACTGGCGCGCCCATGCAGACAGCGCAGCTGCACGCGTTCACTAGCTGCGTCAATCACTTTCACGAAGACAACGCAGAACTTGCGTCCTTCCAGATATGCCAGGCTTTTACTCATTGGTTCTGATTTTTTCACCGCTACGGAATGCCAGGCGATGTCTGAAGATATCTTGAGCACGTTCCGCTATGTTAAGCAGATGGGCTGAAATGCGGTCAAGATTAGCCAGCAATTCCACGTATATAACGCCATTTTCAACACTGCAATCCTTGCTGCGCAGGCGCACTTCATGATTTTGTTCAAAACGTCCTGCCATCATGCTTATTTCGTTACAGTTTTTGATCACCTTATCAATCATAGTGTAGTCATTGGCATTGATGGCATCCACAAGCAGCTGTCCGGTTTTGCTCAGAGCAAGCTCGATTTCTTTTATCTCCAGTAAAGCTTTTTGGGAGAAACTGCTGCTGGTAGCTTCCAGGTTTTTGACCAGTTCGAGGATATTGATAGCGCGGTCGCCAATACGCTCTACGTCATTGACACAGTGCATCATGACCGGGATAAATGCGGATTGCTGTTCATTCAGGTTGCGTCTAGTCAGCTTGATCAGGTAATCGATGATATCATGCTGTGCCAAGTCTATCATGGCTTCTTGTGCCTTGATTTTTTCTTCCATGCCTAAGTCTACATTGACAAAGGCGGTGACCGCGTCACGGGAAGAATCAATTGCGGCGGCGCACATTTTTGTCAATGCGCTGATAGTATGATCCAAGGCGGCTGAGGGTGCATTGAGCAGGTTCTGTTCCATGTGACAAATGCGGCTGAGTTTGTCCTTGCCGTTTTTGCTGAACGGCAGTATGGCTCCCGATATCCAAGCGATAATATTGATGAAAGGCATGAAGAGCAACACGGCCACGATGTTGAAAACGGTGTGGGCGTTGGCCACGTGCCGACCTATGTTTTCGGGATGTTCCGCAAAGACGTTGCCACTGGTGATCAAATCAACCAAGTGCATGAAGCAGGGCTCCCCGTTCCAAGGTAAATAGAATAAAAACACCATAATTGTTACAGCTAATGCCTTAAAGATGGTAGCCGATATTGCTGCTTGTTTAGCAACGCGGGTACCTTTCATGGAGGCCAAAAGTCCGGTCACGGTAGTTCCTATGTTATTTCCCAAGACTAAGGGCACTGCGGTATAGAAATTAAGCAGGCCGCTTTGTGCCATGGCGATAGTGATACCCACCGTAGCCGAGCTGCTTTGCACGATAGTGGTCAGCACCAGCCCCACGGTGATGGCACCGATCACTGCATGGAAAGGCATTTTGCCATCTATGTTGGGTGTGCAGTCAAAATGTTGGAAAGCTGCCTTGAAGGTAGGGAAGTCGGAGATTACTTTCATTTTATCCGACATGAGCATCATGCCGAAAAAGAGCACGCCGAATCCCAATATAGTATAGGCTATGCCGCGGCTATTGCTTCTTTTAGCGATGAGTAACACAAGGACACCGATGCAGATAGCCGGCAGCGCCAGTATCTCCAATTTGAATGAGACCATCTGCGCGGTCACAGTAGTGCCAACGGCGGCGCCAAAAATAACGCCTATGGCTTGTTGGAGATTGAGCAGTCCGGCATTGACGAAGCCGACCACCATTACCGTGCATGCACTGGAGGATTGTATAAGGGCGGTCACTCCCAATCCGGCGAGTACAGCGCTGAAGCGGTTGCCGGTAAACATTTGCAGGATGTTTTTCAGTCGATTGCCGGCGATAAGTTGCAGGCCTTCACTCATCATCATCATGCCATAGATGAACAGCGCCAGGCCGCCCAGCACATCGATAAGCAGCGTGCCCCAGCTCAAAGAGAGTGCGGTAATGGGTATGGCTCGGAATTTATATGTGCCCTGGCCATCTCTTTCGCCGATTTCGGCCAGCAGTTCATGTCTGCCGGTATAGCCGGAGCCGGTTATCAGTCTAGTGCTGGCTATGCCTTTACTATTAGTAAGTACTCTATTTTCGCTGAGTCTGGCTTTGTCCGAATCTGTAGTCAGTTTAAAGAACACCGGCACGCCCGCCCGAGGTTCTTCCGGGCTGCCTACTCGTATTTGAATGGGGGTGGGCAATTCATCACCAGCGATGGTTTGCTGATTATTGCCACTAACTTCTATGCCGTTTATCAGGTAAAAATATATTGGTTCGAGATTTTCGTGTTCGGGACAGCTTACTTTGTAATATTGATCTCCTATATGTTTGCCGAAGCGCATTTTGCTGCGAAACAGGCCGCCTTGATCCGTACGCCCTTCCGGAGTTAGTATTGTATCGGCGTTTTCTGCGTCCAGGGGCTCGATCCGCACTAAGACATCGGGAACCGGATTTCGTCTTTTATGGCTGCCCAGACCGATGCGACGCAAGGGGCCCGAGACTTGCACCACCAAGTCCTCGGCGCAGTCAGTATTGGGCATGCCAGTTCGTCTGGCACCGGATTGCAGGCTGATTTGCGATGGCAGACGTTCTACCTCATTGCTGCAAGAGGTGAACAACAGAACAAATGCAAGAAACGCAAAGTTGCCAATAAACAAAGGTAATTTGGAATGTTTTCTCCAAGCGATTTTTTTTGTTTTTTGTTGCAAATTCATTTTGTTTACAGAAAAGGTTGAATGATAAGGCAGCCGGCACAAATTGCAAAGCCGACGGCTAGTCCCGTTGCCCAGCGTGAGTCTTTTGAGGCCAGCTGCATTATTTGTCGCACACGCCAAGGCGTGCCCAACATAAAAAGTCCGATCACGCCCAGTATCAGGCAGACTGTTGAATACAGGCTGCGTCCAGGCAGCATGACCGCGAAAGCTGCATGTAAAAGATAATTGGCAGTTAAAATCATAAAAGCACCCAGGGCGCGCGCATTGAGATAATCAAGCAGAAAATAAGAGGCTACGATAGTAATCGGCACCAAGAGTTTGACGTATATATGGAAGCGCTGTAAATTACCTTCGAGCATGATGCAGGCATGTTTGGCAGACCAAAGCAGGCAGAGCGAGCCCAAGACCATGCCAGGCCAAATGAGTCGTGGGAATTTCTGATAGAACCACCCCGGCTTGCGACTGCCCCAGCCCAGAAGATATGCGTAAAAACAAGAAAGGGCACCCAGCAGCAGAGATAAAAACAAAAAGGCAGTCATGCGATAAATAGGCAGGAGTGAATCATAAGTAATTTACTGTTATAATTTGTTTTCGACATTAATTTACTGCTTTAATAATAAAACGCAACCTGAAATCCGGAATGGTCTTATTCATACTGTGGTTGACGTCAAGGACAAATAATTAATTTTTCTTCTGTGCCAGGCATTGCAGTGCCAATGATTTTCCGTAGATTGTACAGATTTAAGAGCCATTGCGTCTGAAAAATCTGCATAATTTACACATTCATCCCATAGGCAGCAAAAAAAAC
>JAAZKR010000207.1 GCA_012799725.1 Oligosphaeraceae bacterium
CCAGCGCCATATTCGGACAAGCCGCAACGCAGGCAGTCTCGAGCAAATTCGAGATGCGAGGCAATGTCTAGCAAACGCGCTGCCGCTCCCGGCGTCGGCGCCAGCGTGAATACGAAATCAAGGCCGGCTCGAACAGCCGGGAAGAAGTTCGGGATGGGATTTTCAATGTCCAGCGCCAACTTCTCATCATCAGTGGATTGATAGTATTTCGGGTGATGACAATTGACCAGATCGGCTTCAAGAATACCTCTTCCACGCGGGCAGTTCGCCACGGCCGGCAAAAATGCCACTGTGCCACAGAAACTGCCCAAGGCTTTCCAAGGAGTCTCTTCGTGTTTTTTAGGCAGGGGCAGATTCAGTTCACGGAGTAAGGCCAAGGCACAATTCTGCCGCACCTCCAACCACTCATTGCCGGCAACGACTTGGAAATCACTTTTCTTTTCTTTTTCTTTCGAGTTCCGCCAGTCATTGTCAGCCCAGCCAAAGGTCAAGGCCACCTGGCGCAACGCTGTTGTTTTTTCCGATACAGTCCCTGCTTGGCGTACCTTTTCCAAGGCCACGCGCCTGGCAATACCCTTCAAGCTGCTGCCTGGAATCATCGGTGCCCCAAAAAGGCGATGCAGGCAAAGGCCGGTGTTTTCCAGGATTCCCCCGGAATGATTGACCAGCAGGCGCGACTGCAGCTGCATGACAAATTCCTGTGCGCCGGGAATACGATGGATGCATTCCGGCGGCTGCCGAACCACGCCATCTCGAGCAGCGCAGTCACAGATGCGCTTGATTTCATTGACCTTTTCGTCGTCACTTTCAACGCATACGAATTTTTCCAGCCGCAAGGTCAAGGAATCACAGTGGTCGTAGGTCGCACTCAGGAGACCGCGGACTTCATTAGTTGAGGTTACCGGTGCCATTTTCTTACTCCTCCTTGGCAACAAAGCGCCTGAGATAATTCAGATAGGCCAGCGTTTCCGTGGTGATCGCCCGCAACACCGCCGAGGACTCGCCTGCTAAAGCTTCCAAAAAAACCTCAAGCGCTTCCGGCTGGGTTTCCAAATTGAGCCTGATTTGATCTGATGACAAGTGCGTCAACACGGCAGAAAAAATATTTTTATAGTCGTTGTCTTTTTTTCCTAGGGCGAAAGCTATGGCACCCAGCAAGCCATTCTGTATGATCATCGCCGGGATTTTTTTGACATACTCTCCCCGAAGGCGGCGGTCGGGATTTTGCGTTGCTGTCAGGGCATTATGCGCCCGGATTTGTTCGAGATTCATATCATTTCCTCCGTTATTATTGTTTTTCCGTGATCAGTTCAACAGTGCACCATCCCAGCCCGGTTGTCGCATCGGCGCCAATCTGCAATATCTGATTATTGGCTTTGAGTTTTTTGTCCAGCGCATCGAGACATTTGACCTTGGTCTCGGTCATCAAAGCATAAAACATGGTTTCAGAGGGAACATTCACTTGGTTGAAAAGCCCGCCTGTTTCTGCCGCACTGGTATCAATGTCAATTTTCACGTGCTGGGCGACTTCACAGGCATTCTGGACAAAGTAGCTGAACATCTCGTCAGAAAGAATCACCAGACGCTGTTCCAATTCTTGATGCCACACTGGGTCTTCAGACATTTTCTCTAGGCAGGCAATCAACTTAGGATCAATATCCTGACCCTGGACTACAGACAGGCAGTATTCTTCCAAGATGATTTTCCTGCTGTTTCCCGCAAAGCACAACGCATCTGCAGCCAGGCACTGTTCGGCACTCAGCGTGGGCAGCTTCAGGTTATTGGGAATGCATGAGCTGGTAACTGTCTGCAAATCTCGAAGCAGGCGATAAATAACTGTCGGGCATGTGCACCATGCGAAGGCATTTTTGGCGGAGCGCACCGGGAAGGCGAGAATTTTGGCTTCGCCGACGAGAAGTTTTCCAGCCTGGGGTTTTTTGTTATCCTCGTTGCTATCAAAGTCATCGCGCCCGAAAAGGTTTTCCAGTTCGCTGCCTATGATACGCTTTTTGTCATCCGTCAGGTTTTCCTCGTCGTTCCACAAGGCGGCGAGGACGCCCTTAAGGCTGGACCCCGGTATGACTGGGTATCCTGTATGTCTTTCCCGGATGATGGGCAGATCGACTGCTCCGACGGAGGCACCTGCTCCGACGTGCATTGGGGTACGTGTAAAGATGGACATTACTTTCTGATTCATGGTCATTTTCCTTTTGTTAGTTTTTTGGGGTTGGAAAAACACTGCAAACGCCTATACCGAAACCTTTTTCGCCGAAATTTGCCGAGCGGCGAACGATTCTATTGTCTGGTCCCTGAGCGTCAAGTGCCCGCCACAGTTCTTGGAAAGCGGCAGGGTTTTGACATTCAAATACGTACGTTGATCCTGCAGGGACTGCCGCCTGTGTTGCTTTAGCTCCTTGGGAAATTTGTTCCGCCTGGTCAGTTTTCTGATGCAGATCCCATCCGGAAAAGAACAGCGGCTTGCCGATTCGCGCGGCAACTAGTTTTGCCTCGATATTGCCTTGGTTACGACGGCGTTCCCGCCATGCTTCCCGTGATTCGCCCGGACGGCGCTTGCTGTCCTGGGTTGGTTTCGGCAGCATGACCCTTCCGGAATTTGGTTCGATCCAGCTGGGCAGCCAGCCGCCGTGATGGCCAGTCAGGTTTCGTGACGCATCCGCTTCGATTTTCGGGAAGATTGCCGGGCTGAGCAGAGTCCAGCGCAAAAGCAATGGTTTTTCATCAAGAGCAGGCATCGGGACGCCTGGCAGCTTCCATGCCGACGGCAGCACGTGGGCGATTCCTTGCTGTCCGCCTATAATCAATGGTGATGGCAAAGAGATTTTTTCCAGGACATCGACGAGTCCGCCGCCTCCTTTGGGTTTGATTTCGCAGGAAGCCAGGAAAGCGAGTCCGACTCCGTCCTGGAGGCGGAGATATTCTGCCTGATAAATCTGCCCTTCTTTCGCGGTGCCTGTCTCTGAATCGATGGCAATGCCGATATTTCGCTCGACATCATACAGGGAGGCTTTCTCCGCCTGGAAGGACTTTCCTTCGAGATACTGGAGATATTCCGCGAGCGAAATCCAGGCTGGCAAGGATTGTTTTCCCAACACTGTAGTTGAGAAAGCGTATGTCAATGGTTTAGGAAGGTCGGTGCCGGTGCCGGGCACCAGTTGCATCGGCTGCAACGGTGCATTTTCTTCGCCGCTCAGGTCCAATGGGCAAGGGAAATAGACCATGTTTTTATACAGTGGGAATGGTCCGACTGTTTGCAGGGCTCCGAAGCGATCAGAGCTGTGCCGGTGCTTGTTCTGTTCTTCCTGACGCTTACGATGTGCCTCTCCTTCCCAAGTCTGCCGTTCCGGCCAAAGCCGGTGCATCTGATGGATCAGTGCATTCCAGAGCTGATCTGGGCGTGGCCAGTTTGCTCCGCAACCCGCATCCGACGCTTCCATCGGACGCGCATCCCGCAGAAAAAGGACATCTTGTGGCACTAATTGCCGCTGATACGTTTTCATTTTTCACCTCCCGGGCCGCGATTGATAAAGGTCTCCGTCAAAAATGGCTGAATGAAATCACGAAGACGACCGACTGCTTTGTTTTCTGACAGCGACTTGTCATCAGATTTATCTTTCTGGTGTACACCAGATTTATCTTTCTCGTGCTCGATTTCGCCATTCACGCATTCTTGCAGCCAAGTTGCTATCTCTTTCTGCAAGCATTGCAGTTGCTGCTTGGCTTCCGCATCTTTTTTGGCGGCATCCAGCAAAGATTTGCCTTGCCGTGATATGACGTGCTCGACCTCACGCTGGATGATGGCGTGCATATGTTCTATGGTAACTATGTTAGTGTTCATAGGTCGATGCAACTGATACGGTTGCAGCAGTGCTGACAAAGCATGCGGAAAGCGCTCAGACAGCTCCCATTTCCGGGCCTTGGCAGCGGCATTGCCTTCGTTTTGAACCTCGGGCACCTGGCTGGCTGGCGTATGCCTGTCCGACTTTGGCGATGGGCTGAGGCGATCCAGCGTCTCCATCAGCAGCAGGGCAGCGCTGTTCCACTTGCAGCCCCATTGGATGATTTCGCCGGAACGCTTGTAGAGTGAAAAAGCGATGGCGCCACGATCATATTCCTTTTTTGCCCGCTGTTCGGCGGTCTGTGCCTCTTTGACCAGCATCTGCAAAGGGGCTTGAAAGTGCCCAATGGCCAGGCCGATGGAAACATCCGCCTTCGTACCCGGCACCATCAGTGGATAACCCGCTCCGGCTTCGACAAAGCCGTTCCTGTCCTCGCTGACATTCAGAGGCATATCTGCCATATTCTTTGGTTTTTCCCCACGGAAAACGGTTCGCAGCGTTTGGGCGCAAGGGATGGCCTGGTCGGCTGGCAGCATCGCCAGCACATCATCGCCGCCGGCGTAGATCAATTCTCCTCCGAAAGTTTCCACGATCGGGGCAGCCAGCCAGGTGGCGAAATTGGCCAGCGCCTCGCTGAACTGCAAGTGATAAGACGGTGTCAGCAGACGACGCAGGTTCGGGCAGCCGTGCTTCGCCAAAATCGGTTCCAGATACGCTTTTGCTGGCTCAGACAGCTGGTCGAGGAACTGCGGTGTTTTCTCGCCTGAGACCCATTTGCCCATTTCATCGCCGTCCATTGCCAGCACCGCTACATATTTTCCCTTGCGGCGATTGCGGTTGGCCACCTCTTCAACGGAGTCAAAACCGAGAGCCTTTCTGAACTGATTTGGTTCCAATCCCAGTCGTTCGCGCAGAATGCTCACCAAATCATCACGGCACCAGAGGCGCTTGATCAAGTTCATTGCGGCGTATTTGTGAGTCCCGCTTGCGAAAAGCTTGATACCACTGCCATCTTCGCCATACTTTTCATGCAGATGGTTCCAGAACTTTTCATCACCGATGATTTCCTCTTTTCCGGACAGGGAGTCCTTGACACTGGCTTCCGGCCAGGGATTTTCCCAAGCGGAAAAAACATTGGTGTTTCTGCGTGCTGCCAATTTGGCATCCACCAGGGCATAATGTGCTGACCAGAAAATGCCGGAGTTTTTCAAGCGTGTCTTCGTATTCTGGTCGGTATAGTACCGCGCATCCTTTTTAGGCAACCATTCTTCCGCCAGGCGCAAGGTATTCTGCAAAGTTTCCAGCGGGGAATCTTTTTTCTTCCGGTTGATGGGAAGTTTTTCCAGTTCTTTCAGGCACTCCTCTCTTTCGAGCCAAGGCTGCACTGCCCAGCTGATCTGGGGAAAAGCACGCAGCTGGGCATCCCAGCGAAGCTTCCAATTGTCCAGGCCTTGGCAACCGGCTTCCTCCCCCTCGAATTTAACCCATTGCCAGACTGCTTCTCCGATCTGCTGCAATTCAGCATGGATTGCAGTCGCCGCAGCTGTCGCCAGCTCTTCTGCGCGTTCCATGGGAACTACCGCCAGGAAGCGGTTAGGCAGAGTTGGAGTAAGAAGCCACTGTGCCGAACCAGAGGAATCATCCTTCTCGTTTTTTGATCTGGTCTTTGCCCAAGTCCAAGCATCGTCTTTTTCTTTCAGTATCCGTTGCCACAGTGTTTCATGTTTGTCCCCGTGCTTGAACTCGACCTGATATACGCTATCCTTGTGCAAGGCATCAAAGATGCCATTGCCACGCAGGTTGGGGAAGACGACAGCGTCCGGGCCGACTTCATCGGACACTGCCTTCATCGCGTGTGCCATCAGCCAGGAGAGCAAGTATGAGCCGCTCCAGAGGTCCCGGGTGCTACGAGCCTGGGCAATAAAATCCTGCACCCCGCCCAGCTGAAACAGCAGCAGTGCCGGGCGTAATTTCCCGCCTTCAGCACAACCTGCCAATGCGGAAGTCATCGCGTTGTGAACCCAGATGCTGTGATCAGGTATGCGGGTGTCGGCAGGAAACAAAGCAATCTCCCGTGCATATTCTTTGCCGGAAGTTATTGCATTCTCCATCCAGCGCCGCCAATATAAAAACAGAACTGTCTTCGGATCATCTGTTTCAATTCCGCCGATCGCACTCTGCAGAATCCCTTGCACATCCCCCGATTTTTCCAGAAGCTTTTTTACCGGAAGCTTGTGACGCTCGGAGGACAGTGGATGAATAAATTCACCTGTTTCCATCTTTTGAAAATCTGTGGTGCACTTCTCTTTTGGAAATCCGAAACGGTCTGCGGAAGCCGTAAAGCAGTCTGCGGCATTGACCGCGTCAATATCATAGTTTCTCTCCTGATTTTTCTCCCCATGAAATAACCCTGCTGCTGTCTGAAAAAGCCTGGCGGTCTCCCTATGCTCTGCGATATTCAGGCATTTATTGGGAGGGTCATGCAATAATGCAGCCAGTTTAGTTTTCCAAAATTTTTCTGTCGGCATCTTTTTTCACTCCTTTTTTTCTTTCTGTAAACCCATAATATCATTCACGCTCGAAAAGACACAAATGTTTTTAGCGGCTATTGGCTTGACGGATAGACTTGCATGAAAATTTGCAGTTTGGGTTGTTGTTTGCTATAGTTGATCAAATGGCTTGCTCATTTTAGAAAAACCATCTTGAAAAGTAAGAAGTTCGGGGATAGTCAATAGACCATCGACTTTTTGATCTTTCTTCCGAGCTGTTTTTCTGTCCTATATCATATAAGGGACAAAAAAACGGTTTTTCCAGAAAAACAATCACAGCCATCCCATAGACTACGATGTAATGTACAGAGTTGCCGGGTAGACCAACGATTCAAAAGTCAAAAAAACGAATTATCTGCAACATCGTCCTGATTTTGCCATTCTTTCCCTTTGCTTGGCGGTGAAAGAAAAAAAGATAACCGCAAAGAACGCGAAGAATGCAAAGAACG
>JAAZKR010000208.1 GCA_012799725.1 Oligosphaeraceae bacterium
ACGGTTGCCGGGGTAGCCCGATTAGGCTGCTTGGAATACATATCCCAGGCTTCGGATAAAGGCAGTGTCTCTTTTGGGGGTTCAAGGCTTCTTGCAGTGCTTACGTGCGCAGCAAGCACCTCTGCGCTGGTGGAGCGAATGACAGGAAGCAGCTTCAGAGCCTTCGCCTTGGCTTCAGTATAATTTTTGGTGCGCAGGCTGATGCTCTTGCGCTTGTTATTGATTTGATATCGGAAATAATAATTGTCATTCGGAGACTTTTGATAGAGAGAACCGATGTCAAACTTTTCACTTGCCATAACGGACTTTTTTCTTCCACCCATTTTTTCACCTCATTTTGTCTTTGTCTGATCCAGACTAAAATGAGGCGAACCGCGCTAAAAAACAGAAGAAACAGTACTAAACGGTACTGTTTCTTCTGTTTTCAGGGGTAAAATGGCGGAGAGGGGGGGATTCGAACCCCCGGTAAGATTTTACTCCTACGACGGTTTAGCAAACCGCTACTTTCGACCACTCAGCCACCTCTCCGGCTGACATAAAATATAAGTCCGTTTTAACGAACCGTCCCTTACTATACCCGTTGTAGGGTTTTCTGCAAGCCGAGTTTTGCTTCTTTGCACAAAAAATTCCAGTTTTAGGTAGGGCATGGCCTCGTTTTGCTACGTGCGCTTATTGGTTCTCTTCGTAACCAAGAAACCGTTGTTTCATGGCGTTAAAGTGCCGGCGATATCGGGTTTGATCACTTCGCAGCCTATTTCGGCCAGGCTGACTTTGAGGCGCTCATACATCTGTTCGCATTCATAGCTGCCCACGATGGCACCTCCACTGCCGGCAAATTTCGCCGATGCTCCGGTTTTTCTGGCATATTCTACCATGCGCTTGTTTTCCGGAGAAACATTGAAGATGCGATCGCGCAAATCGAAATTAGCGTTGATCAGGGCAGGCAGCTTTTCCGGTTTGCCGGCCATCAGGGCTTCGTATCCTTGTCTGGCGATATCGGCAAACTCGCTCATGGCACTAATGATATCGGGTCGTTCTTGTTCAAACAAGGCTCTGAGTTTTCGATGGTATGTGCCTGAGAATTCGGCACGGTGCGGATCATACGCTATATAGATGTTGGGCAGCAGATTAAAGTCTATGCGCCTGTAATCGCCATATCCCCTTTCCAAAAAGGCCTCTTTTTCGAAATCCATATACATCAGCCCATTATATATTTGTATGACCCGATCCTGCATGCCGCAAGTAATTTGCAGTTCTTCTTGCTCGGCGCGCCAACATAGGGTAGGCACAATGGCCAGCGGAATGTGCTCATCAACTTCATAGAAGGCTATGAGCGCCCGCATTACAGCAGTGCTAATCCCGCTGGAGCCGCTCAAACCTACCAATCTGGGAATATTGGACTGGTAACGCAGCGTGAAATTGCGCGCCGGCAGCTCAATACCATGGCTCTGACAATAGTGGTAAAACACCTTGGCAGTAGCCTTGACAACCCGAATGCCGCCGTAATAACCGAAACGCTCAATTTCTCGAACCATGTCCGGAAAATTGTCGAAATTACCGTCATCTTCACTGCCGGGCACCAGACATATTTCAGGGCTTTCGTAGATGACTACTTTTGAACAGAAATTAGCGAAACTGAAGGATATTGTCTTGCCAAAGTAGCCATCAGAGGGGTTGCCCAAAAGTCCGGCTCGAGAATATGAACAGCATCGCAAAATCATAAATTTTCCCTCGAAAAAATGCAAGCTTCAAGGAAGCGCAAGCACTTGGCTTTTTGCCGCCATGGCTCATGTGCCTCTCACGCGAGCGTGATGCGTCCGCTTGAGATTTCACTCAATTGTTTTTCCAGTTCATCCTTAAGATCGGCAGGCAGTTGTCCAACGATTAAGACTTCTTCGGCGAATTCCTCATTGCTGCACTCAAAATTCAGTTCAGCGAGCATGAGCTTGACTTGCTCATATAAAGCGTAGGAACAATTAAATTTGACTTGGCTCCGTTCGATCAGCGCTCTAGTCTCCGCCTGTGCCAGAGCGGCTTGAGCGCATTCGGTGTAAGCGCGCACCAGTCCACCGGTGCCCAGTTTTGTGCCACCGAACCAACGTGCAACCGTCAGCAACACATTGCGCAATTCGCTATTGCGCAGCACCTCCAGCATGGGGCGTCCGGCAGTACCTGGCGGTTCACCATCATCGGAGCAGCCCAGTATACTAGCATCCACGCCAACCACGAAGGCGTGTACCACATGAGTACTTTGGGCGTAAAGCTGCTTTTGTTCGCGCAGCTTTTCACGCGCGCTCTCGGCGCTATCCGCCGAAAAAAGCTCAGCCAGGAAACGCGAGTTTCTAATGACGAGCTCCACCCGGCAAGGACGTACTAGTTCTAACATGAAATCAGTTGCAATTCTTCGGTCTACAATTTTCGCTATTCTAGTGACAGCGGCCCGGCGGCAATGGTAAGCAAGCAAAAAGCTTCGCAGACGCAAATGCCTTCAACTTAAGTTAATCCACGGAAAACTGAAGTGGCCGACACACACCATTTAGGTTCATGGAAATCCAATGGATGCCGGCCCAAATTGGCCGGCCACATAACATTCACCTTCGCGTTGTGCACTACGGGCGACAGGGCTTGCAAGCGTCTTTCTGAATCGAGACGCACTCGGGAGCACATAAAACACAAAAACATGCGTAGCCCGTGCATACAGCCCATTTTTTCCACGAATCGGTCGAATTCGCATTGCTTCGTCCACACTGTCCACACTGTCCACTACTTTAACCAAGCGGGACTCCCCAGTCATGTGACTTGTTGTGACTTGTTGCGTTCCTTTAGTGCGACATTTTGTCACGCTTATTTGCCTCTCCACCATCTCCCGCCCTCTTAAAATTTCTTGGCATGCTTCTTGCTATACTATAAATTGTCATTAGCTTTTCGCTTTTCTGACAACTTACAATTTTACAACCATTGATTATAAGGAGGTCAACATGTTCTGGCAAAGTATCCGTCCATTTCGCAATTGGAACCCATGGAATGATTTGGAACAGATTAGCACGAGACTCAACCGTTTGATAGGAGGTGACGAAGATATGGATAAAGACAACACTGATATGGTCGCAGGTCAGCGCCTAGCACAATGCAGCCCGCGTTATGCTTACTGGGAAAACGACGAAGCTGTTTTCCTGGCAATGGAAATGCCCGGCGTCAATGAGAAGTCACTGGAGATTGATCTGCAGGGCAACACGCTGAGCGTCAGCGGCGTCATGGATGATTTCCTTCCTGAAGGATTCAACAAAGATTGCCGTGTCGGCAGCTGTGGGCGCAAATATGCGCGACAGTTCAGCCTGGGTGACGGGCTCAATCATGACGAAATCAAGGCAGTTATGAAAGACGGCCTACTGCGTCTGACATTGCCTAAAATCAAGACCACGGCCAGCAGACGCATTGAAGTACAAGGTGACTAATAACAGCCTGCTAGGCTAAAGCTCAGCCGGGGCGGAATGATCCGCCCCGGCTTTTTTATTCAGGGCTATGCTTTGCGCCTTTGCAGTCTGGCAATAAACATAGCGTCGCAATCACCTTCCCAATGCCAGATTTGCCGCATGCCATCTGAGGCGGCTCCGTCCAAGGGACAGCTAAATGCGCTCAATTCAAAATCAGGATTGCGTTGCAGGAAGTCTGTGACCACATCTTGATTTTCGGCTTGAAACATGGAGCAGGTGGCATATACCAGTATGCCGCCCGGTTTCAGGGCTGGAGCAGCACTGTGCAGCAATTGCTTTTGCAGTGTCGTAAACTCGTTGATGTCTGTATTGCTGCTCCAGCGCGCACCAGGGTTGCGTCGCCAAGTACCGGAGCAGGTGCAAGGCGCATCGACCAGTACGCCGTCAAAACGCCCTGCCCAGACAGGCAACTCTTTGCCTTTCCAGTGTTTGTAGCGTATATTCGGGAAGCCGGCGCGACGTGCGCGCAACTTGAGTTCATCAAGCTTGAATTTACGTATGTCGCTGGCGATAACGCTACCTTTGCCCCGCATCAAAGAGGCCAGGTGCAAGGTTTTGCCTCCGGCGCCGGCACAGGCGTCCCACCATTGCTGGCCCGGCTTAGGATCACAGATCAGAGCCACATTCTGCGAAGCCAGATCCTGCACTTCAAAATGGCCGCGCCTAAAGCCGGTCAAGGCCTGCAAGTTAACCGAACTCTCCTGACAGCGCAGGGCCTGCGGCATTTGTGCATGTACGCTGACACGTACGCCCTGCTCCGCCAGCTGCCGGCAAAGCTCGGGCACGTTGCGTACTTGTGCCCGGAACCAGAGTGGTGCACGTGTCTGCAAGTATTGCAGCAACAGTTCCGGGTCTACAGCCTCTTCCGGCGCCAGTTGGGCCAGCACTTTGTCAGGCAGCAGCATATTCCTATCCAAGACGGGCGCTTTCCCCGGCGGGAACAGTGCTTTCAGGCATAGTCTTTTCTGCTCCCAGTTGCTATTCGGTTCAGCAAACTTAAGCTGCTGTAAATCAAGTTCTATTTGTTCGGCCCATATCTGCACTGCCACCGGAGCCTGTTCGGCAGCCTCCAGCAGCCAGGCTCCTAGCAATACGCGGCTCCAATCCAACTGCAAGCCTTCAGGCAGGTTGTCCTGCCTGTTATGCAATGCTTGTACGAAAGCGCTTGGTGCCAGCAAACGCAACCATCCCCACCAACGCAGAACACCAAACAGCGTCTCACTGATTAAACGCCGGTCACGGGCACCTAATTGGCGATTAGCATAAAAAGCCTGTCTCAGGCTACGGTCAGCAGCGTTGCCACCAAGCAGAGAACGGCACAAACAATATTCGACAATTTCAGCACAGGCCCTGGCCTGGCTGCGTAAACGCGAGAACGGCATGGCTGTAATGCGAGCTGTATTGCTCATGGCGCCGGCTGTGTTATGCTTTCGGGAAGACTTGTATCTTTGCTGCTTTTCCCGTTCCCGGTCTTCTGTGTGCATCATGCTAAAAACAATTTGTCAATGTGAAAATCAAGGCTTTTTCATCCGTAGACTACTCAGATTTTCAAGACTATATTTCTTCGTTTTAGCTGCTTGCACGGTATTATGCAGCAACATGGTAATGGTCATTGGCCCAACGCCGCCGGGTACAGGCGTGATCAAGGAGGCTTTCTCCTTGACCGCTTCATAATCGACATCGCCCACCAGACGATAGCCACGCTTGGCGCTAGGGTCTTCAATCCGATTGACGCCCACGTCAATCACTACGCAGCCGGGACGCACCATATCAGCCGTGATAGTATTAGGCCGGCCGGCTGCGGCAACCACAATATCGGCTCTACGTGTATGCGCAGCCAGGTCTTTGCTGCGCGTATGACATACCGTGACCGTGGCATTACCCATGTCAGACTTTTGCATCATAATATTGGCCAAGGGCTTGCCCACGATATTACTGCGTCCTACAATCACCACTTCGGCACCGGCAATAGGCACATTCTTGCGCATTAAAAGCTGCAAAACGCCGTGTGGTGTGCAAGGCAGAAAAGCCTTCTCGCCAATCAGCATGCGCCCTACGTTGACCGGGTGAAAACCATCCACATCTTTATCCGGGCAGATGGCATTAATCACGGCATTCTCATTAATATGCTTGGGCAGCGGCAGTTGCACCAGGATGCCATGAATCTTGTCATCACGATTAAGACGCTCGATCAGAGCTAACAGCTCGGCTTCAGAGGTATCTGCCGGCAGACGATTATCATCGGAATAGACACCGATCTCGGCACAAGCCTTTTCCTTGGCGCTGACATAGGACTTTGAGGCTGGATCCTCGCCCACCAGCACTACTGCCAGGCCTGGCACCAGGCCGGAATCTGCTTTCAATTGCGCTACTTCTTTGGCAAGCTCAGCGCGAATCTCGGCGGCCACCAATTTGCCGTCAATTATCTCTGCGGACATATATGTCTCCCCTATAATTTTTAAGGTTCAAAATCAGGTTTTTGATTCTTTCATTTCAGGCGCGCAGTATCGGATTTCTTGCTGCACCCACTTCGTCCAGTCTACCCACCGGTGTACTCAGCGGCGCATTTTTGAGCGCCTCCGGGTTCTCTTCTGCCTGTTTAGCTATGTCTATCATGGCTTCACAAAAGTCGTCCAAGGTCTGTTTAGACTCGGTTTCGGCAGGTTCTATCATCAGGGCTTCGGGCACGATCAGCGGGAAGTAAACGGTTGGCGCATGGAATCCTTTATCCAGCAGTGCCTTAGCTATATCCAGGGCGCGCACGCCCTTGGCTCCTTGCCTACTAGCCGAAAGTACGCATTCATGCATACAGCTACGTTCATAATTTTGCTCGTACCATGGCGCCAAACGTTCGCGCACATAGTTGGCGTTGAGCACAGCATTCTCGCTGATGCGTTGAAAGCCGTCGCCACCGCACATAAGCAAGTAGGCGTAAGCGCGCAGAATAACACTGAAGTTACCGTAGTATGGTGCAATATAGCCAATAGACTGCGCGGAGTCTTCAGACAGGCCATAGCTGCCATCCTTGTTCTTATATACCTTTGGTTGTGGCAAGAAAGGCTCTAGTCTGGCAGCCACACAGACCGGACCGCTGCCCGGACCTCCGCCGCCATGCGGAGTAGACAGGGTTTTATGGGTATTGATATGCATGGCATCAAAGCCCAAGTCGCCCGGACGAATGCGGCCCAGAATGGCATTTAGATTGGCGCCATCGCAATATGCCAGACCACCGGCCTGTTTTACCAGCGCCACCACTTCAGCAACTGCACTCTCGTAGAAACCCAAGGTATTGGGTGTAGTCAGCATGATACCGGCCACCTCGTCATTGAGCGCTTTCTTAAGCTCATCCAGATCCAAGTCACCATCTGCGTTGGAAGCGATTTCCTTGCAGGTAAAGCCGGCCATTGCCGCTGAAGCTGGATTTGTGCCATGTGCCGAATCCGGGATCAGCATGATCTTGCGCCGTGTTTCCCCTTTGGCCTTGAGGTAGGCAGCAAACATCATAACGGCAGTCAGTTCGCCGTGTGCGCCGGCCATGGGCTGCAAAGTGGCATCCGCGAACCCGCATGTTTGCGCAAGCAGTTTTTCGGTTTCATAGAGCACTTGCAATGCGCCTTGGCAATAATCTATGCCCTCGGGCAACTGCGCCAGCATGGGATGCAGCTCGCTAAAGCCGGGCAATGCAGAAAGTCTTTCATTGATCTTGGGATTGTACTTCATGGTGCAAGAGCCAAGCGGGTAGAAATTTGTATCTACCCCCATGTTTTGCCGTCCCAGCAAAGTAAAGTGACGCACTGCGTCCAATTCGCTGACCTCTGGCAGCTCCGCTGCTTGACTACGCAACAAAGCCTGCGGCAGTTCGGCGGCGGGCACATCGGAGGCAGGCAGGCGCACACCACGCCGACCATTCACGCTTTTATCAAAAATCAATTTCATAGCAGGGCCTCCAAGCTCTCAGCGAGCAGATCGATCTCTGCTTTATCGCGTTTTTCAGTGACTGCGACAAGCAGCTGTCGCTCTCGTCCCGGATAATATTTCCCCAGCGGCACACCTGCGGCATAGCCTTTTTTCAGCAATTCGGCCAACAGAGGTTTGGCATCTGTAGGCAATTGCAGAACGAATTCATTAAAGAAAGGACTGTCGCCCAACGCTTCAACGCCGGGTATTGCGCTTAGTCTTTGCCGGGCATAGGCGGCTTTGTCGTGGCACAAGCTTGCCACTTCGCGCAGCCCTTCTTTGCCCAGTACACTCATATAGACCAGCGCCGCCACTGCGCAAAGATTGTTGTTCGAGCAGATATTGGACATGGCCTGTTCGCGGCGTATATGTTGTTCGCGAGCCTGCAAGGTAAGCACATAGCCGGTGCGCCCACGGCTATCCGTGGTCTGTCCGGCAATACGCCCCGGCATTTTGCGCAGCAATTTGTTTGTCGTGCACATATAGCCCAGGTATGGGCCGCCGAAGGAGAGCGGCATACCCAATGGTTGCCCTTCACCGATAACAATATCAAAGCCCATTTCGCCGGGCGTTTTAAGCAGCGCCAACGCAGTAGGATAGGCTGAGCATACGGCCAGCGCTCCCTTCTCTTTAATAGCTGCCACCGCCGAGCTCCAGTCCTCGATGCTGCCGAAAACGTTAGGATATTGTACTATGACGCAGGCAGTGCTTTCATTGACGGCAGCCAGAATGCCGGCTATATCCGATTTTTCTGCGCGAGCAGGAACCGGGATAATTTTCAGGTCCAGGCTGGCGCAATAAGTATCCAGCATCTTTCTATGTATCGGCGACACTGCTTCCGAAACCACGATCTCGTTGCGTCTTCTTGTTGAGCGCATGGACATGGTCAGCGCTTCGAAGATAGCGCTGCCGCCGTCATACAAGGAGGCGTTAGCTACTTCCATGCCGGCAAGTCGGCAAATAGCAGTTTGCCACTCAAATATTGCCTGCAATGTTCCCTGCGACGCTTCAGGCTGATAAGGCGTGTAGGAAGTATAGAATCCGGCCTGGATAAGCACGTCGCTCACTGCTGCCGGAATAAAATGATCATAATGGCCCATGCCCAGAAAACTGACCAGACCACTGCCATTCTTCGCTGCCAGGTCATTGAAATGCCGGCTTACTTCCAACTCGCTAATTCCGGCAGGCAACTGCGAAAAGTCAAACTCGGGCTCGGGCACATGTGCCTTCTGCCAGAGCTGCTGCATGCTGTCCAACCCAAGAAAGGCAAGCATTTCCTGGCGTTCAGCATCGGTATTGGCTATAAAAGGCATTTTATTCCCTCACAAATGCGAGATATTCCTCTTGGCTCATCAAGCTTTTCAAGTCCGCTTCCTTGATATTTTCCAGCTTGCAAATCCAGCCACGGTCTTCGGCAGACTCATTCACAATACCCGGCTTGTCCTCGAGTTCTTCGTTGATAGCGCTGATCTTGCCGCCAATAGGACAGAACAAGTCCGAAGCCGCCTTCACCGATTCAATGCTGCCGAAAATCTCACCGGCCTCGAATTCATCGTCCAGGTCCGGCATCTCTATATAGGTAACGTCACCGAGTTCATCGGCAGCAAATTTAGTAATACCTACTGTGGCGATGCCATCCTGCACCTGCACCCATTCGTGGGTTTTTGCGTAACGCTTCATGACTGGTACTCCTTTACAAGTTACTGGTTATCAGCAATCAATTATCAGTCGCATGACTCGCGCCTTCTTGCGGCGCGTGCAACTGCTTAGGGATTATCTTTGAGACTGCCATGCTTATAGAATGGCAGTTTACAGACCGCAGCTGGCAGATTCACCCTGCCGGCCACTATTTCCAGCTTGCTTCCTTCCGGCAAGTCCAAGTCTGCGCGCACCAAGGCCATGGCCACAGCAAAGCCCAAGCTAGGCGCCAGACCACCGGAGCTCACCAGCCCTATTTGTTCACCTTGCCAAAGCACCGGCATTTCGGCACGTGCCGCTCGTTTTGACTCAAGCTGCAAGGCAATCAATTGTTTCTTGGGCTTGGCATCAAGCGCCTGCCTGCCAATGAATTCACGCGTATTGTCCAGCTTAAGCATAGCGGCATATCCCAGTTCTACAGGATTGATGCCGGTGTCCATCTCATGTCCATATAGCGGGTAACCCATTTCCAGGCGCAACGTATCTCTTGCGCCCAAGCCAGCCGGCTTGACCATGTCATGTTGAAGCAAAGCATCCCAGAGCTTCACGGCCATTTCGGCGTTGAAATACAATTCATAGCCCAGCTCGCCGGTATATCCGGTACGGCTAATAAGCAGGTCAATATCAAGCAAACGTAAGCGGTTCCAGCGAAAATGCGTTGGCAGATTCTCGCGGGCAGCCCCCATGTCCATCAGCACTTGTGCGGCAGCCGGCCCCTGCAAGTCCAGCTTAGCCGTTTCAAGCGATTCATCGACTATTATACTTGTTGCGGGCAGGTGTTTTTGCAGCCAGGCCAAGTCTGATTCACGGCAGCCGGCATTAACCACCAAGTAGAATTCATTTTCATCCAAACGATAGACAATCAGGTCATCCAGTATACCGCCCTGTTCATTGAGCAGGAAATTATATCGACAGCTGCCGACACTCTGATTTTGCACCGCCCTGGCCATCATACGGTCCAGGCCTGCCGCCGCAGTCGCGCCTGATATGCGAAATTCCCCCATGTGGCAGATATCGAAAAGGGCTGCGGCACTGCGGCAATGCCGGTGTTCAGCCAGGATGCCTTCAGCATATTGCACCGGCATATTCCAGCCGGCAAAGGGCACCATTCGACCATCTAGGGCAAGATGACGCTCATATAGGGGTGTAGGCAATAATTCCTCAGCCAATTTCAGACTCCCGGCTTGAAAGTGAAATACTGTCGGCAATATCAGCAGCAGGAAACAAAATACCACTGCGAAGCCCATGAGGCCAAATGCCCTCTTCAAACGAAGAGGGCAAAATTCAAAACGCACACAAAACCGCAGAGCTCCAACTTAAACCGCCCCATCCCTGCATGTTTGATTTTGTGAGGATGGGGCGGTAGGCATGCTTATTTCTCTTCGGCCTTGATTGCGGCTTGAGCTGCGGCCACTTTAGCGACCGGCACCCGGAAAGGTGAGCAACTCACGTAGTCCAGTCCGACACTGTGACAGAACTCGACAGATTGCGAGTCACCGCCCTGCTCTCCGCAGATACCCACTTTCAGCTTCGCATTAGTTTTGCGCCCGCCTTCGGTGGCGATTTCGACCAGTCGTCCAACACCGCTCTTGTCTATGGTCTGGAAGGGGTCGGCGTCGATGAGCCTTTCATCCAGGTATGCATTCATAAAGCTACCGGTATCATCACGGCTGAATCCAAATGTAAGCTGTGTGAGGTCATTGGTTCCGAAAGAAAAGAACTGCGCCACCTTGGCGATCTGATCTGCCATAAGGGCCGCGCGCGGTATTTCTATCATGGTGCCCAGCAAGTAGGGCAGTTTGGTCAAGCCGCTGCTTTGCAGTATTTCGGCATGTACACGGTCAACGATGGTACGGATGAATTCCAGCTCACGCACATCGCAAATGACCGGGACCATGATTTCCGGAGTAATTGTCTTGCCTTCCTGCATGAGTTCAGCTGCTGCCTCAAAAATGGCGCGTACTTGGAACTCGGTGACTTCTGGATAGGTGATGCTGAGGCGCACGCCGCGATGTCCCATCATCGGATTGCTTTCAGCCAGAGCCTCGACACGCTTGTTGACCTCTTCCTCGGCTATGCCCAGAGCAGCCGATATTTCCTTGCGTCCGAGGCTGGAATGCGGCACAAACTCGTGCAAGGGCGGATCAAGCAGGCGTACGGTGACCGGGAGTCGGTCCATCACCGCCATGGTATCCTTGATATCCTTTTTCATGGCCGGGAACAGTTCCTTCAGCACATTGACTCTATCCTCTTTAGTCACGCAAAGGATCATTTTGCGCAGCAGGAAGAGAGAATGAGCGCTTGCGGCACTGTAGAACATGTGTTCTGTACGGAACAGGCCTATGCCTTCGGCGCCGAAGTCAAGCGCCTTCTTGGCGTCTTCCGGGTTATCGGCATTAGCACGCACGCCCATGGTACGATGCTTATCAGCCATGGCCATGAAGCGTTTAAAGAGGTCATAGTCTGTACCGGCGGTAGGATCGCTTAATGGCAATATGCCACGATATGCCAGGCCGTTGGAGCCGTTCATGGTCAGTTTATCGCCTTCACGCAGCACCACATCGCCGATTCTGGCACATTTATTGGCTGCATCAATCTGTAGGTCAGCAGCTCCTACGATACAGCTTTTGCCCCATCCTCTGGCCACCAATGCGGCGTGGCTGGTCATGCCACCGCGCGAGGTCAGGATGCCGGCTGCGGCCTGCATACCGGCCACGTCCTCCGGATTGGTTTCTTCACGCAGCAGTATGACTTGCTTGCCCATGCGCTGAGCATGTATAGCATCTGCACAGGTGAAATAGATTTCGCCACTGGCCGCGCCCGGTCCTGCTGGCAGTCCTTTCACCAAGGGTTTGGTGCTGCTTTCGGCCTTCGGCTCGATAATGGGCAGCAAGAATTCCAGCACCTGATTGGGGTTCACCCGCAGGATGGCGGTTTTCTCGTCAATGAGTCCTTCATCGAGCATATCCAGGGCCATTTTGACGGCAGCCTTACCACCTCGCTTACCGCTACGGCACTGCAGCATGTAGAGCTTGTCATCCTCAACGGTGAACTCGATATCCTGCATGTCGCGATAGTGTTCTTCCAGGGTATTCCGGTACTGAACCAGTTCCTTGTATGTATCCGGCATAAGCTCCTGCATGGAATGCATATGCATATTCTGATCGGTTTTGGTTTCATCGTTCAGCGGGTTAGGCGTACGGATGCCGGCGACCACGTCTTCACCCTGTGCGTTTTGCAGCCATTCACCGAAGAATTTATTTTCGCCGGTGGCCGGGTTACGCGTGAAAGCCACGCCGGTAGCAGAGTTGTCACCCTTGTTACCGAATACCATGGTCTGCACATTAACGGCAGTGCCCCAATTTTCCGGAATACCCTCGATGCGCCGATATGAAACT
Source organism: Oligosphaeraceae bacterium (assembly GCA_012799725.1). Taxonomy (GTDB): domain Bacteria; phylum Verrucomicrobiota; class Lentisphaeria; order Oligosphaerales; family Oligosphaeraceae; genus JAAZIY01. The sequence continues at coordinate 12,548 of JAAZKR010000208.1, forward strand.
GCTTTAGCCCCCATCCAGCTCTTGAACACTGCGTCTATGCTGCCGTGCAGTTGTTCGGTAGGATCATCGGGGAACTCTTTGCCAAGCACCTCTTTCACGCGGCGCTTAAAGGCACAGCACAGGTCTTTCAGGTCATCTGCGGTAAGATCGCTGTCCTGCTTATAATTTTTGATGTATTTATATTGGCTCATGAGTTCTTCGAGCAGGCTGCGTATGCCTTTGCCTTCAGCCGGGTCTATACCCTGAGCTTTTTCCATGACCACATCTGCATACATCAGGATCAAGCGGCGATATGAATCCCAGACAAAGCGCGGGTTATTGGTGGCCTTGATCATGCCCGGGATGGTGCTGCTGGTAAGTCCGATATTCAGCACCGTCTCCATCATGCCCGGCATGGAGCTACGTGCACCGGAGCGACAGCTGAGCAGCAATGGATTTTTGGTGTCGCCATACTTGCGGCCCATCAATTTTTCAACTTGGCTCAACGCCTTCTCGATTTGCTCATTCAGGCCGGCAGGGAATTTGCTGTTATTTATAAAATAGTCGTTGCAGCAATCTGTGCTGATAGTGAAGCCTGGCGGTACCGGCAGGCCCAAGTGGCACATTTCAGCCAGATTCGCGCCCTTGCCGCCGAGCAAGTTGCGCATGTCTGCTCTACCTTCAGTGTTTTCTTTGTTACCGAAAAAATAGACGTACTTGACCGCCCCTTTTGCAACTTTGGTTTTTTCCGTGGCTTTTGTTGCCATGTTTCGATACTCCTTGAATTACATGGTTTGATTTATGCAGACAGCCCGGAAGTTTTTTGTAAACCATGAGTACCTGTCAGATAATAGATTTGATACGCACTCATGGTCTCAAAAAACCTTGCTCGTGCCGTCTGCGGGAAAGTATGGATAATTATAGTTTTGCCCGTTAAGCCTTTAATGACTTAACGCAGCAAATAATCAACAACGCCTGTGCGTTGGAAAACAGTTGTTATCTTTTTTTGCTCTTGGCCTCACGTATGCGTTCACGCAAGCGTTTCAAGTAGCGTTTGCGGCGATTACGTTTATCAGTTTTGGTGTGCTGCTGACTCATGAATTGCTCCTTAAAATGAACAAGATATTTTGGGTAGTTGGTTAGAGTTTAATAACATAATACCTAATCGGGAAAATTCCAGCCGAAAGTGCAATACGGAGCGCTGAAACAAGGTCAGGCGTCACCGACAAGTGGACAAACTTGGCATGTCCAGCGTCTACAGCCCACTTTGTCTACGGCAAACCTGACAAATCGGAAATTTTATGGGGATTTCTGCTCTGACAGATTGCCCGAACCTGTCAGAGCACTCACGAACTATATTGTGTTATTTCATTTACTGCTCGATAATCACCCCTAGCTCCAGCTCCCACAGTTCGGCGAGGCGCGCAGGTATATCGATGTTGTCAAACAGACCATGGAAATTTTCTGAACCTGGGCCGAATGCAAAAATGGGCACTGGTGTCTCGCTATGGCCGGTGGTCTGATAAATCACGTATGGTTTCTTTTTGTTCCGCTGATTATCGGCAGCAAACAGCAGTCCGGTTTCATGGTCGGCAGTCACAAGCACCAGGGTATCCTTATTTTTCATGGCATATTCCACTGCGGCTCTAACCACGTAATCGGTACCCAGGACGCCTCTGGCACTGATGTCGGGGTTGTTTGCGTGCCCGCCATGATCCGGCCAGGCACATTCAATCATGATGAAAAAACCCTTGGGACTGCGCGCTTCCAGATAGGGCAGAGCCAGTGCGGTCATTTCACCCAGAAGCTCTACTGTGTGCCAATCCATAAAACCGTATACCGGATTGGCCGGCATTACTTGGCGGAATTCGTCTATGCTGCTCACACCGCGATAACCGGCGTCGCTTAGTTCCTTGAGCAGGTTCTTGCCGTCCTTGCGCAAACCCTTTTCAGATTCGGGCAGGAAAGGACGTGCATTGCTATTGGCTATGAAAAGATCAAAGGCATTTTTTTGATACCAATCGGCAATTTCAACGGCCATGCTACGGCTGGGCACATGTGCGACAAAGGCTGACGGCGTGGCGCCAGTCAAGGCATCGTTACTCATCAGACCCACTGCTTTGCCGGCGGCTTTAGCCTGTTCTGCAATGGTCTTGCGCGGCACCCTGGCCAAGTCCATGCCTATCGCACCGTTATATGTCTTGTAGCCGCTGGACAATGCTGTGCCGCTGGCAGCAGAATCGGTCACCGGACTAGAGCCGGAATGCGTGGTGCACAGGCCGGAAACCGGTAGTGATTGCATGGCTAAGCTGTAAGGTTTGCCATGCGCATGCAAGGAAGCCATGGTCAGGCTGCCCAACCCCATGCCGTCGCCTATGATAAACACGATGTTTTTCGGTATTCCGGAACTACCTACGCCGGCCAATTCCTCAGCGCTGAAACGAGGCGGGCCGCTGTAATTTCCCTGTATGATGTATTCTGTTGACAGTGGAGCCAGATGTATGTCCGGGCCCAAGCTGGCGGCGGCGACCAGCCAAAGCGTGTCGCCTGCCGTAAAGTTAATGGATTTGACTTCTTTTTTCTGTAGCGGGATTTTGCTGATAAAGAGCGAGACCTGCATATCAGCGTTGGGATCACTCCAGCAGCGTGCTGCATTGTAGGCACTGCGACCGGCGTCCCGGGGTTGCATATCGCGTCCCAGATGCAGTTTGTTGCTCTGCTTGCTGCCGTCACTGAAAGTTATGTGCACGTTGCCGCCGACCTGTATATTTCTGCTGCCTTTCCTGGCAGCGGCATGCAGCAGATAAAGCACTTCGCCTTCCATCGCCGTTTCGAAATCGAGTTGTGCCGCCTTGGCAAGTTGCAGGTCATTTTTGTTTTCCAGCACGATGCATGACTTGCCGCCGGTATCTGCGTCCGCCAAAATATTGAAATCTACATTTCCCAGCCTTGCTAATCCTGTTGGCAACGCGCTCATATCGCCTAGTGCTTTGGCTATTCGGCCATCCTGAGCCTCAGACAGCGGGCGGTTTGCTGCGGCACTCAGGTCTATAGGCTGTGTAACAAGTCTAGCAGAAGCACAAAGACAGAGCGTTAAAAACAGCGGCAGGCAAATTATGCGAGAAAACCTGAACATCATCTTACTCCTTATCTTGTTTATTTGATGTAAGAAACTCTGAGACATGTGAATGCATGTCCTGTAGCCGGCCATACTTGGCCAGCTCCCCTAGACTTCCATGAACAAAATGGGTTGTGTACGCCGGTCACCCCCGACTGTAATTCGGGCATTTATTTTGTTCAGCGAAACTCGCCTTGGCATTGTTCCATATAAGCGACAGGCACACGCCATTTTTCCGGAAAAGTCTTGCATTGCAATGGTTTGACCGGATGGATAAGACAACGATTTTGCTGAGTCAAAAAAACGCAGGCGCCGTCTTTGCGGTCAGTAAAAACCAGGCATTTACGATCGGGAGAAAGCACGCAATAGCGCTGGCGGAAAT
>JAAZKR010000209.1 GCA_012799725.1 Oligosphaeraceae bacterium
CTTTCTTTGCTTTCTTTGCTTTCTTTGCTTTCTTTGCTTTCTTTGCTTTCTTTGCTTTCTTTGCTTTCTTTGCTTTCTTTGCGTCCTTTGCGGTTATCTTTTTTCTTTCACCGCCAAGCAAAGGAAAAAAATAGCAAAATCAGGACGATGTTGCAGATAATTCGTTTTTTTTGACTTTTGAACCATTGGCCTGCCCCGCAACTCTTGTACATTACATCATGGTCTATGGATGGCTGTGAAAGGAAAACATGAAAAAGATCGTCGTATTGTTCAGTTCCTCGGAATATTGTGACATGCTACTGACCCAGGAAGCCTTCCAGATTGCTGAAAGCTTGGGATTCAATCTCCAACTGCAATATAAAAACCCATTCTCGGTAGAAGAAGTCGAGCCGGATCCGGAGGCGGAGGCCGTGATCACTACTTGGGGTTCTCCAAAATGCAACCAAGTTCTGCTGGAAAAGATGCCTGCTTTGAAAATAGTCGGACATGCTGCCGGCTCGGTACGACAAATTTTTGATCCTGTCCTTTATCAGCGTGGAGTTACGGTACTTTCTGCCAATCCGGTGATGGCGCATGCTGTAGCAGAATGGTCTCTGATGATGACCCTGCTGCGCAGCCGTAATTTCTTTGCCAGCTCGGCCTATCCCGGCAAAAAAAGCATGGATTGGAAGAATCGCTTCAATTTTAGGGACTTGAAAACAAGTACCTTGGGCTTTTGGGGTTTTGGCGATACTACCAGGCATTTGCTGGCAATGTTCATACCTCTGCGCCCCAAAAGAATGCTGGTTGCATCCGCTCATGCCTCAGAAGAGGAAATCCGAGCCGCCGGTGCAGAAAAGGTGTCTTTTGAAATGATGCTCGGAAATTCCCAACATCTGCATTGTCTAGTTGGGATCAATGCTGCCAACTATCATAAAATCGGTGCGGCAGAACTGGCTATGATGCCGGATGGTGCAACTATTTATAACTGCGGACGGGCAACCTTGATTCAGGAAGCGGCCTTATTGCGTGAACTGGCTTCCGGACGCCTCCACGCCGTACTCGATGTCTTTCCCCAGGAGCCACTGCCGGAAGACTCGGAGCTGTTTCAGTATCCAAACTTGATTATGACGCCGCATAATGCAGGATTTCCCGGGCGAGAACTCTTCGTCCCCTTCCTGCTGCGGCAGTTCAAACGATATTTCCAGGGGCAGAAACCAGAAGGCATGGTACCCCAGGAACGCTTTGAAGCCATGACCGACGAGTCACTTGCAAAAAAATAATGTGATAAATCGAACAACTTCTCAGCCACCGAAAGCTTCTCCCCATGTCTTATATTGCCAAGCCTGTAATACTGGCTACATCTCAAGCCTTCCACTTCTCCTTTCAAGCTTCAAATCGAGCTGTCATATCACAAAATTTGGAATATTACTGACAACTTTATCCGGTAAATCTACTTTTGCTAGTTGCAAATGAGCAAATCCATATTAATTTTCTATTGTGCTTTGTTTTTAAGCTGTAAGAAATGGGGGCGCAATCGTTACCCGCAAGTGTAGTCAGATGCATGCGTTTCCGTCTGAGACGGAAGCCAGATAGGAGCAGAGTGTCCATGAGTAAAAAGAGTGTTGAGACAGCATATAAACTCGCGTGCGAGCGGTATGCGGAACTTGGAGTCGATGCGGAAGCAGCCCTGAAAAAACTGGTGAAAATTCCGATTTCTTTGCATTGCTGGCAGGGCGATGACGTACGTGGATTTGAAAATCCCGATGGCGATATCACCGGCGGCATTCAGACGACCGGCAACTATCCGGGACGCGCCCGTTCTCCGCAAGAATTACGCAACGATATTGAGTTTGCGCTTTCATTGATCGGTGGTTCGCATCGCGTGAATGTACATGCCTGTTACGCTGAATTCGAAAAGGACAAGAAAGCCGATCGTGATGCATTGCAACCCGAGCATTTTAAGGGTTGGATTGACTGGGCTAAAAAGAATAAGCTGGGCATGGATTTTAATCCTACGCTCTTTTCGCACCCGATGTTTGATGGCTTCTCGCTTGCTAGTCGTAATAAAAAAATCCGTGACTTCTGGATCCGCCATATCATCGCCACCCGGCGTATCGCGGCGGCTATAGGCAAGACCCTGGGTTCGCCATGCGTCAATAATATCTGGATTCCGGACGGCTTCAAGGACATCCCGGCTGATCGTGGGACGCCTCGCAAGATTTTGAATGATGCGCTGGATGCCTGCTTCGAGGAGAAGTTGAATCCTAAGCATATGCTGGATGCCGTTGAATCCAAGCTTTTTGGCATAGGTGCTGAAAGCTATACGGTGGGCTCGCACGAATTCTATATGGGCTATGCCGTCAAGAATCAGAAGCTGTTGACGCTCGATGCCGGCCACTTCCATCCAACTGAGACGATTGCGGACAAACTCTCTGCATGTCTGTTATTCGTGCCGGAAATTCTGCTGCATGTCAGCCGCGGCGTTCGCTGGGACAGCGACCATGTAGTGGTCGTGAATGATGATCTGATCGCCATTGCTCAGGAGTTGGTACGCCTTAATGAGTTTAAGCGTGTGCATATAGGACTCGATTATTTCGACGCCAGTATCAACCGTATCGCGGCATGGGTGATCGGTGTGCGCGCCATGCAGAAGGCGCTGCTCTATGCCATGCTCGAGCCGATCAAGCTGATGACTGACGCTGAAAAGCGCGAGGATTACGCATCGCGCCTGGCTTGGACTGAGACAGCGAAAACGCTGCCCTTTGGTGCAGTCTGGGATAAGTTCTGCGAGAATGAAGATGTGCCGTCAGATACAGCCTGGCTGCAAGAAGTCAAGACCTATGAGACCAAGGTATTGGCGAAACGCTAGCATCTGCAACAGTGATGCAGCAGATGCAGGAATGCGACACGCTTTCCCGTAGCATGACCACTTTTACTAATCAATCGGATACATTATGACGAACCTGTTAAATACCATCACGCAATTGTCCCACGAGTTCGGCAGTGACGAATATGTCAAGGCCGGAGGTGGCAATACCTCATGTAAAACCGATGACACGCTGTGGGTCAAGCCTTCCGGTACCACACTGGCCGCGCTCACACCGCAAGGCTTTGTGGCAATGGATCGTGCGCGACTGTCGGAACTCTATGGCGCACAGACACCGAGCGACGCGACTGCACGCGAGGAACTGGTGAAGAATATAATGGCGGCAGCAGTTAAGCCCGAAACGCCAGGTCGCGCATCGGTTGAGGCCCCGCTGCATGATTCGTTGACCGCACGCTTTGTGGTGCATACTCATCCTATGGCAGTTAACGGAATGACCTGTGCGGTGGGTGGCAGTGCGGCTGTCATGCGCCTTTTCCCGGACGCATTGTGGGTGCCCTATACCGATCCAGGATATACCCTTTGCATGGTAGTACGCGAAGCGATACGGGATTATCAGTCGCAACATGGCTGCGAGCCAGGCTTGATCTTCCTGGAGAACCATGGTGTCTTTGTCTCCGGTGATACGGCAGAGGAAGTGCGCGCCTTGTATGCACGCGTGATGCAGACATTGGCAGACGCATATAAGACAGCTGGCGTCGATGCTAACCTGCCGGAAGACCCGCCACCGAAAGCCGCAGAGGTGGCGGCGTGGCACGCGCAGCTGACCAAGGCGCTGGGGGCGGATGCTAATGCGATAGCGGCTGCCGGACGCTTCGAAGTTGGTAACGGGCCGATCTCGCCGGATCATATTGTATATGCGAAATCGTATCCCTATGAAGGCGTGCTGACGGTTGATAATCTGCGTGCGTTTCAGTATGTGCGCGGCTATGCGCCACGCGTGATTGTGACGGATAGTGCGGTGCTGGGCATCGGGGCAAGTGATAAGGTCGCGCGGCTGGCGCTGGAGCTGGCGCGTGACGGAGCCGGCGTAAAGCGGCTCGCGCGTGCTTTCGGCGGCCTGCGGTATTTGAGTGATCGCTCACGTGGCTTCATCGAAAACTGGGAAGTTGAATCATACCGGGCTAAGCAGGTCTAAACCAGAGGCGTTGCCGAGTATTGAGCCGGACCGGTAGGTGGGACGAATGCCGGGCAAGTATGCCCGGCCACGGAACTGGCGGTGTCCAGGCACAAAAAAAGCATGGCTTTTTTGGGAGCCATGCTTTTCACAATTATTCAGCTTAGCGGGCCGCTTTAGCCTTTTCGACAAATAGCGCGAAGGTTTGTGGATCCTGCACTGCCAAGTCGGCCAGCATTTTGCGATTGATTTCGATATTGGCCTTTTTGAGGCCATCGATAAACCAGCTGTACTTGAAGTCTAAGGCGCGGCAGGCGGCATTGATGCGCTGCGTCCACAGACGGCGGTACTGCCGTTTTTTCTGTTTGCGTCCAACATAGGCATGTGCCATAGCGCGATCGACTGCGATGTAGGCTTGGCGTATGAGTTTGCTGCGATTAGCGCGGTAGCCGCGTGCCAGCTTCAGGATTCTTTTGCGACGGCGGCGTGAGGCCGGTGAAGAAGTAACTCTCATTTCATATCTCCTTGATAAATTGAATCCGTAACGGAGCATTGCACCCCGACGGTTCTGCCCTGTTTTATTTTATGCCATAGGGCAGACAGACGTGCAGACGTCCTACTTCAGTTTTCTTCAAGACCGCAGCCTGTCCCAGGCGGCGTTTACGCTTGGAGTTCTTCTTGGTTAAAATGTGCCGCGCGCCGGCACGGTTATAGAGAAATTTGCCGGTGCCGGTCTGCTTGAAGCGCTTGGCAGCGGCTTTTCTGGTCTTCATCTTAGGCATTTTTTCCTCTGATCATTGCGAGTTTGTTGATTTGAGGCCAGTTCCCAGTGGCGCAGGCATCAGCGCCACGGTTTAAGGCATCGCAAAAAAATGTACGTACGTTTCCGCGTTTGCAGTCCTTAAAATCCGGCTGTTGTGGCAATAGCTGGTTTATTCTTCGGATTTCTTTTTAGCCGCCTTGGCTTTGTTTGTTCTATGTTGCGGTTTGACTGAGAGCATGGCAGTGATGTTGCGTCCCATGCGTCTGGGCGGCGAGTCCAGGTTAGCGATTTCTTCGGCCTGTTTAAGCATCCGATCCATGACTTCCTGCCCTATTTCAGGGTGTGCCATTTCTCGACCGCGGAACGTAAGTAAAAGTCTTACTTTATCACCTCTTTTGAGGAATTCAAGCATTTGTCTGCTTTTTATATTAAAGTCATTGTCATCAATATTGGGGCTCATTTTGATTTCTTTGACTTTAGGTTGCAGCTGTGCTTTTTTTGCTTCTCTTTGTCTTTTTGCTTCATCGAACAAGTGTTTGCCGTAATCCATGATGCGGCATACTGCCGGGTCAGTTTTCGAGGGCAGTTCGACCAGGTCCAAGCCTGCGTCATCTGCCATGTTTAGTGCGGTTTCGAATGGAAACACGCCGAGTTGTTCATTTGTTTGCGACAACAAACGAACTTTTTTACCTCTTAAGAATCTGTCACCTGCTTTAAGCTGACGCACTTGTCGCTACTCCTTTGTTATAGCTAAGACTAAGTGAAGGCACGCGGCATTTGCGCCGCATTGTTTGTTTTAACGACTTCCAAGGCAGCTTTTTGTTTTGTTAAAGCTTGCCACCAAGTCTACATGGAACAATTTATCGCGCTTTTCGTAAAAGTCACGCCATTTCTTCAATTTCTTGCTTTATTCTGGCTAAAAAGTCATCTAATTGCATCATTCCTTCTTCGCCTTTCTTTTGGCTACGCAGGGCGATGCTGCCGCTTTGTTCTTCTTTTTCCCCTACTATGCAGAGGTATGGTATGCGCTGATTTCTGCCTCGGCGTATTTTTCCTCCCACGGTATCGGGCGCCAGGTCCAGGCTTGTGCGTATTTGTTTTTCTTTTAGTTCAGCGGCGATTGTTTGAGCGTAATCATTGAATTTTTCGCTGACAGGCAGCACTCTCACTTGTTCGGGTGCCAGCCATAATGGGAATGCGCCGGCGTAGTGTTCTATGAGTATGCCGAAGAATCTTTCCAGCGAACCCAGCAGCGCTCTATGCACCATATAGGGTCTATGCTTGACGCCATCTTTGCCTATGTAGCTGATATCGAATCGTTCCGGCTCATTGAAGTCAAACTGTATGGTAGTAGTTTGCCATTCTCTGCCCAGGGCATCTTTGATTTTCAGGTCGATTTTCGGGCCGTAGAAAGCACCGCCGCCCTCATCAACTTCGCAGTGCAGCCCTTCGGCCTGCACCGCTTTACGCAGCGATTCAATAGCCTGTTCCCATCTTTCCGGCTCTCCCACCGCCTTTTCGGGTCTAGTGGCCAAGTATGCCTTGATTTCTTTGAAACCGAAGCTTTTCCAGACATACATGCTGAAACGCAGCACTTCCTGAATTTCGTCTTCGATCTGCTCTGGTGTACAGATGATATGGGCATCATCCTGGGTGAATCCTCTCACTCTGAGCAAGCCATGCAGAACTCCTGCCTTTTCATAGCGGTATACAGTGCCTAGTTCTGCCCAGCGGCAGGGCAGTTCACGATACGAGCGCGGCCTGGACTTGTAAACCAGGATATGGAATGGGCAGTTCATGGGTTTGACATAGTAGGGATCGCCGTCTATGTCCATGGCGGAGTACATGCCCTCGCTATAGAAGTCCAAGTGTCCACTGGTTTCCCAGAGTTTGCTTTTGCCCACGTGCGGGGTATACAGCATTTCATAGCCGTTGTCATAGTGCGCTTGACGCCAGAAGTTTTCGATGATGTGGCGTATGCGCGCGCCTTTGGGGTGCCAGCAGACCAGGCCGGGGCCTATTTCCTCATGGATGCTGTAGAGCTCCAGTTCGGTGCCCAGTTTGCGGTGATCGCGTTTCTTGGCCTCTTCGATGGCGTCCAAATGGGCTTGTAATTCCTCTTTGGTGTGAAAGGCGGTACCGTAGATACGTTGCAGCATGGGCAGGTTTTCGTCGCCACGGAAGTATGAACCGGCCACGCTGAGCAGTTTGACTGCACCGATCTGGCCACTGTGCTGCACGTGTGGGCCGCGACAGAGGTCGGTGAATTCGCCGCTGCTGTAGACTGAGACTATTTCGTTCTCGGGGATGTCGGCCAGACGCAGGAGCTTGTAGCTTTGCCCTTTTTCAGCAAAGAGTTGTTCAGCCTCTTTGCGACTCAATTCATGGCGTTCAAACGGCAGTTTGCGCCCTATCATTTTAAGCATCAGCTTCTCGATTTTCTTCAGGTCTTCCTGATTGAGGCGATGCTCCATGTCGAAGTCGTAATAGAAACCATCCTCGGTATCCGGTCCTATATCAAATTTGGCGTCCGGCCAAAGAGATTGCACTGCTGCCGCCATGATGTGTGCAGCGCTATGACGCATGGTTGCTAGTGGTATGTCTGACATTTTTTACTCCGGGATATATGTAGAGGCGCCGGGATTTTACTCCAGCACTCCTTTGCTTGACGGTATTTGTCCTTCCAGTTCTGGGTCCAGTTCCACGGCCTGTCTCAGTGCTCTGGCAGTGGCTTTGAAGATTGCTTCCAAGCCGTGGTGCGTTTCATCGCATCGCAAAAGATCGACATGCAGGTTCATGGCTGCATTATTGGTCAGCGCCTGGAAGAATTCTTTGAACAAGCTGACGCTGATGCCGCCGGCTTGCCATTCGGGAAATTCGGCCTGCCAGACCAGGCAAGGTCTTCCGGACAGATCGATGGTCACTCTTGCCAGTGAGCCGTCCATAGGCAGGATGCATGCACCGAATCTGGTGATGCCGCGCTTATCCCCCAAGGCTTGTTTGCATGCTTGCCCAAGCGCGATTCCCAGGTCTTCCATAGTGTGGTGAGCGTCTACTTGCAAGTCGCCCTTACAAGTCAGGTTCAGCTTGAATTTGCCGTGTTTAGCGAAAGCTTCCAGCATGTGATCCATGAAAGGCAGGCCGCTGTCAATTTGATTTTCAGCGCTGTAAGATTGCAGGCCAAGGGTCAGGCTAATGTGGGTTTCCTTGGTATTGCGTTCTATCATGGCTGTGCGTTGCATGGTTGTTTCCTCTGATTTGCAGATGGTTAAAACTCAGGGCCACATAATATAATGGCTGAATAAATTTGGAACGATGCAAGAATAGAGTTTTTCATAATATATGCCGCTGAATTTTTTGCAGTGACGGGGTTTACCTGAACACATGAGTCCAAAACTGTTCTGTATTTCCCCTTTATATAGACCTCGTCCAAAAAGGGGGGCAGGCGCATTTTTTCCCGCAGATTACACAGATTACACAGGTTACACAGATTACACAGATTACACGGATGGATACGGGTTTCAGGATTGGGAATCGCCATGATTTTACGGGATTCCCAGAAAAAAAAGAAAAATCCTGCAAAGGCAGGGAGGCGAATGTGGGATGGCTGGAAGTGTACAGCGTTAAGTGCTGCCGATTGCGGCTGTGACGAATCAATAGACGGCCTTGTGACTAGTTGGAGATGCCGGGAGCCGAGCGCTTGCGTTATCGACAAGCCTGCATCGAAATGCTTTTCCATCCGCCAGCCTATACCTTTTTGGACGCCCTCCATATACAAGCAGCGCTCTCTGCGGATTTTCTGCCGGTTTGTGTCGCAGGCATTATATTAACTACCCTTATGGATTACGCAGAATTAAACAAACATGCTCTCAGCGGCTGGTTTCCCGGTCACATGTTGCGAGCCGGCAAGCAGCTGCAAGAGTCTATTCGCTTAGTTGATCTTTTGGTGGAGCTGCTTGACGCCCGAGCACCGCTGTCCAGCAGGAATCCAGAGTTGCTCGCCGGTCAACGGCATAAACCACGCATATTGCTGGCCAACAAGGCGGATTTGGCAGACCCGGCGGTGTCCCGTCAATGGGAGGCTTACTTTGCCGCTGCCGGTGAACGAATCATGTTTGTGAACTCTCATAGGCTTGGCAATGTGCGACGTCTGCTGCAGGATTGGAAGCAGTTTGCCTGGGCAGGTAAATCGCGTCCCGCTTTTGTACGTCCTTTGCGTATCATGATTCTGGGCATACCTAATGTAGGCAAGTCCACTTTGGTGAATCGTCTGCATCGCCGCAACAAGGTGCAGGTGGGGCCTAAGCCCGGGGTGACGCGACAGAATCAGTGGGTGAGTCTGGATGATGGTTTTGAGCTGCTTGATACTCCTGGAGTGATCTGGCCGCGACTGCGCGATAAGTGCCATGAGCTGCTGTTGAACCTGCTGGGTAATATTCGAGACGAGGTGGTGGAGCCTTACTTGAGCGCTCAATTCCTTTGTCTGAAATTACAGGAGCTGGGCGCAGAGCAGCGGCTCATTGACCTGATAGGTGCAGATGCCGCCAAAGCCGAGCCGGAAAAAACCCTGACATTATATGCCCGCAAACGCAACTTCCTGCTGCCCGGAGCTGAACCGGACTTGGAAAGGGCCACAGTGGCCTTTATCAAGGATTTTAGAGATGGTAAATTGGGGTCTTTGAGCCTGGAAAAGCCACCGGCAACAGACAAAAGCTTTTGAATAACTCTTTAGGCAGCATTAAGCAAGGACGCAACGAAGAATTGCCATGACCGGGCGTGTGTATAATCAAGTCGATGGATTGCTGCTGGTTGACAAGCCGGTGGACTGGACCAGCCATGACGTGGTCAATTTCCTGCGTCGACGCTTCAATTTGCGCAAGACCGGCCATTGTGGCACCTTGGATCCCTTTGCCAGCGGTTTGCTTATGCTGCTTTTGGGCAAAGCCTGTAAATTACAGGATTGCTTTATGGCCGAAGACAAGGTCTATAGTGGCACCATACAGTTTGGCATAGAGACCGATTCGCAAGATCGCTGCGGAGAGATTCTGCGGCGTAGTGACAACGTCGAATTGGATGAAGCAGTCTTGCACCAAGCTCTGAGCGGTTTTTTGGGTGAACAGTTGCAGATTCCTCCCATGCATTCGGCCATCAAGCAAGGTGGGCAACCGCTTTATAAGTTGGCGCGCAAGGGTGTGGAGGTAGAAAGGAAGCCGCGTCGCATATACGTGCATTCCTTTGTTATTGAGCAGTTGCGTCCGGAACAGGCGCAGGCTGACTTTTGCCTCAAATGCAGCAAGGGCACTTATGTGCGTACCATTGCCGCCGACCTGGGGCAAAAACTGGGCTGCGGCGCGCATCTGCTGGAATTAAGACGATTGCAGAGTGGCAGCTTCAGTGTCAAACAGGCACATGATGTCGAAACCGTGAAAAGCTGGGAGCTGCCCGATCTGCTCGAACATATATTGCCCTTGGCGGAAATCTCGCTGATGCTGCAATCTGCCAGCGAGGCCTGATTTTTTGGCAGCCGAGGCATAAATGTAAACTCGACCCAATGCTTATGTCGACAGCCTTTCATACTGTTTCTTATCCGATAGAACTGGCCGCTTTGGCTAAACCCTTGGTTTTCGCTTTCGGTGTTTTTGAGGGCGTGCATGTAGGGCATCAGCGTGTTGTAGCGGCTTTACAGGCTTTGGCTCAACAACATCAAGCCCTGCCGGTGTTGGTCTTTTTTTATCCTTCGCCCAAGGCAGTATTTGATCCGACGCAGGCAGCGAAGCTTATTTATCCGTTGGCTGAAAAACAGCGTCTGCTGCAACAATTGGGTCTCAGTTATCTAGTGCGTTTTCCCTTTGATTTGCAACTGGCATGCCTAAGCCCCGAGGAGTTCCTGCAAAAATACTTTTTCATTGATGGTCTGCCATGTGCTGGTTTTTGTGTTGGGGACGATTGGCGTTTTGGGCATCGCAATTCCGGTGATGCTGCTTTGTTAAGCGAGTTGGCCGGGGTGCGTGGGCTGCCTGTGCATGTGGTTCCGGCTTATATTCAGGATGGTGCTGTTGTCAGCAGCACGCGAGTGCGGGATGCCATAGAGCAGGGCGACTTTGCTCGAGCTGCCGCTCTGCTGGGGCGTCCTTGGAATATATGCGGCGAAGTGGTCAGTGGGTTGGGGGTTGCCGGGAGCAAGCTGTCTTGTCCCACTGCAAATATATACACCGAGGATTTGCTGTTGCCGCCTTGGGGGGTTTATGCCGCCAAGGCTGAAATACAAGGGCACGATGGATTGTTCAAGGGCATCTTATATATAGGCAATGCTCCGACCATACGTCAGAACGGGCCACCGGAAGTAATGGTGGAAATGCATTTGTTTGATTTCGATGGTGACCTGCGAGGTCAGTATCTGCGCATAGAACCGGTTAAATACCTGCGGCAAAGCATGAAATTCCACAGCCCTGGGCTTTTAAGCGCACAAGTGCACAAAGACTTGGCCGAGGCTAAAGTGGCGTTGAAATAGGCGTTTTGCATGCAGTGGCAATAAAAAGCCGGAGCAGTGAAAGGTGCTCCGGGCTAGGACTTTCCATATAAAATTCACGATCCAACTAACTTTGAGGTGCACATGCCAGGCAATATTCCGGACTATACTGTGATTTTAGCCGCCGGGCGCGGCACGCGCATGCGGTCTCCTTTACTGCCCAAGGTTTGCTTCAAGATCAATGGGGTGCCGGCTATTAACCGCGCTTTGCGCATTTACCAAGATTCTGGCATAGAGCGGCATCTAGTGGTGGTGGGCAATTTGGCCGGTCAAGTCATAGAGACGGTGGGTGCTGAGTTTGATAATGTGGCCTACGTTTATCAGAAGGAACAGCTGGGCACAGCTAACGCCTTGCGCTGTCTGACCCACGCAATGCCGGAACTTCCTCCGGACAGCAATCTGTTGGTTGTAGCCGGCGATCGCATCGTAGAGCAATCCGTGCTCGAAAAGCTTTTTGATCAGTATTTCAGCAGCAAGGCCGATTTGGCTTTGTTGGCTACACGTTGCGAGACCAGGTCAGCTCAGGGGCGCATAGTTGTGGACAATCAAGGGGAGCCATTGGCCATTGTGGAGTGTGCCGACATCAGACAAAGAAAAACCTATCGCCGGTTACGAGAAAAGGCTTTGCTTCAGGGTTGTATGAGCTGTGCTGAGCTGCGGCAGCTGATTGTCGATGAATTTTTCGTGGAAGCTGACAGGTTTAGCTCGGCCAAGGCAGAAGCTGCCTTCCCGGGGTTATGGGCTGTACTGGGACAGAAAGAGCAAATAAAAGCCGAGCAGCTGCTTGGTTTCATACCGGAGAAAAAGACTCGTTTTGTATTTGAGGCCCGGGACGGAAGAATTCTGCTTGAGGCTGAAGAGGCGGCAGCATTACCCTACGGCAATACCTCGGTATATTTGATTAAATACGGACTATTGCGTCTACTTTTAAGCCGTCTGTCCCGCGACAATGCTCAACAAGAAGAATATCTTTCCGATCTGATGAACCTGGTTTACCGGCATGGAACAGAAAGTGGCAAGCCGGCTCGTATTTGCGTCTTGCGCTTAGATGAACCCGGACAAGTGCTGGGGTTCAACAATCCGGCTGAGTTGCTCGAGGTTGAAAAGGCATTGCGGGAGAAAAGCCGCCCGAGGGAAGCTGTAGTTTTGGATGAACGGCACTTCCGGAGTCTGGCGCAATGGCAGGCATATTTTGCTGGCTGGCAAGAGCCCGGCAGTCCGGCAGCGAGGATGTTGCAGAAAATCTATGGTGAGGATGAGGAAATCATCGCACGTCAGGCTGCTTTGCTTTGTCAGGTTTTACAGGAATATGCGCAAAACCGCAAGGGGCGGGGTGCAGATGATCAGGTAGGTCTGGTGAGAATGCCGGGACGTCTCAATGTCATGGGGCGACATGTAGATCATCAGGGCGGCAACTGCAATCTGATGACTATCAGCTTTGAGACCATTATGCTGGTGCATCCACGTCAGGATGATCTGGTAACACTGCATCATTGTGACTCGGCTAGGTTTGCCGGCACGAGTTTCTCCGTCTCTGAACTGCTGGCCGAGTTGCCTTGGGAGGATTGGAATTCGGTGGTCAGTAGCGAGGCGCTAATGAAGCGTTTCAAGGAATATGGCGTAGACTGGTCGGAATATGTGAAAGCGGCGGTGCTGCGCCTGCAAAAGAAATTTGCCACTGAACCTTTGCGCGGCATGGACTTGGTGGTTGCCGGCAATATTCCCATGGCAGCGGGCCTGAGTTCTTCCTCCAGTTTGATTGTTGGAGCGGCGGAGGCAGCCGTTGCGGTCAATGCTCTACCTACGTTTCCAGCACAGCTGGTGACCCTTTGCGGCGAGGGCGAGTGGTTTGTGGGTACGCGTGGCGGCAGTGCCGATCATGCTGCGGTCAAGCTAGGCAGCCAGGGCAGTGTGGTGAAAGTCCGGTTCTTCCCTTTTGCGGTTGAGGAGAGCGTACTTTTCCCTGCCGAGCATGTCATGCTGGTTTGTGATTCCGGCATCAAGGCGCGCAAGTCCAGTTCAGCCAAAGATCAGTTTAACCATCGCATCTCTTGTTATCGTATAGGCTTCGAGCTTATCAAGCATCTTTTCCCACAGTATCGCAGCCTGTTGCAGCATTTGCGTGACGTGAATGTGCGCACCTTGCAGGTGCCTCTGGCAAATATTTATCGTATACTTCTGGCTTTGCCGGAAAAAGCCACTTTGCCGGAACTACAGGCCATGTTGCCACACTTGAACGTGGAACAGCTATGCGCCGGGCATAAGGCACCGGAAGATGGCATGTATCCCATACGTGGAGTGGTGCTCTTTGGCTTGAGTGAGGCAGAACGCTCTGCTGCTTATATTGACTGCCTGAAAAAAGGTGACATGGCCCAGATAGGGCGCATGATGCAGGTCTCGCATGATGGCGACCGGGTCAGCAGCTTCAGTGAGGATTGGCAGGAGTTGCCTTTTCAT
The DNA here is from genome assembly GCA_012799725.1 of Oligosphaeraceae bacterium. GTDB lineage: Bacteria > Verrucomicrobiota > Lentisphaeria > Oligosphaerales > Oligosphaeraceae > JAAZIY01. The sequence continues at coordinate 13,733 of JAAZKR010000209.1, forward strand.
GCTCCTATTGATAATGCTTATTTATTGCAGCTTTTAGCTGATTTGGAGAGCGGTCTGCCAGAGCGCGTAATAGCAGCGCAATTGCTTTGGCAGCCGGGTGCCTACGCTTGCAGCTTGCCGGCAATTGACTTGATGGTTGATATCGCTCTGCGTAGCCCCGGTGTGGAAGGCGCGCAGCTGGCTGGCGCCGGATTGGGAGGCTGTATGATGGTGCTCTGCCGGGCTGATCATGTCGATCAACTTAAGGAGCGCCTACAGAGTCTCTATTATGAACGCCACGGTCTAAATCCGGCCAGCTTAGTATGTAGGCCGGTGGCTGGCGGCGGTATGCTTATATTTGACAAATAATGAGCTGGGAATATGCGTTTTAAAGCCGAAGCCTCAAGACGCAGTCGTTATGTCATTTCGGCGGGGCGGTTTTTTATGTCGCATACTAGGACAGGCTGAGAACGCAAAAGTTTTTTGGCCGGTGTATACCCATGAAATATTTTCTTTGCATTTATACCTTATTTTTTGCATTGCTTGCCACAGCGGCACCTGGCAAGATACCGCAAGGTTGGCAGGAGCAGGTACATTGCCGACGCCAAGAGGGAAATCTGATTTTCAATGCGCTGTGGGACGGCGACCAGCCCTTGGAGTTGATCGTTAAATCCTTGTCCGATGGCGAAGCGGTGCGCCTGGAAATGGACGCTGAGTCATTCAGGCTGTTTTCGCTGCCCGCAATTGGTTTCATTGAAGAGCCTTTGCCGGTGCGCATGGTGTCAGAAATGCCCGGCACTCAAATGATTGGCAGCCTGCCGGTGCTGCTCAAGTTTCGTGAGGATACCTGGTCACTTTATATAGATGGCAGCTTGCGCGCCGTTGCGGTTGCGCCTCTGGCCTTGCCGGCCGTTATACTTTTTCAAGGGGACTGGCTTTTTGCGCCGCGGCAGGCACGTTTTCAGCCTGTGCCCAGAGTTGACTACACTACTGATTTTATGATCGAGGAGGGTGCAGGCGACCAGCTCTATCCTTGGGTGAGACAAAGTGGCAGCTGGCGTATACACACCGCTTTAGACGAGGCTCTAACCAGGCCGGAAACGAACTTGCAGCAGACAAAAAGAGCGCCTCTGACCGCCGATAAAAGCCCCAACTTCTATTCGCTTAAAGGTGGTGGCAAGGATGCTGTTATCACTACCGGCTATGATTATTTTGATAATTACTGCTATACCGGTTCCTTGCAGTTAAACGAGGGTGAGGCCGGGCTGGTCTTTTATTACCGCGCCCGACAACGTGGCAATAATGCTGAGGACAGCAGCGAAAACGCCGCTGAGAATGCTGTGGAAGAGGAGCTGCAAGAGGAGTATTTCGCATTGACTTTGCTGATCCAGGGCGATGATCCGGAAAAGCGCGAGGTGCGGCTATGGCATTACAAAGACGGGCAAAGAACCTATTTGGCCAGAGCTCAAGTGCCTCTCTACCGAAAACAGTGGTATTTGCCGGGGATAGAGGTATATGATGACTTGATTATTGCAAGCCTGGACCACTATGAGCTTTTCAGGGTGAGGCGAAGCATGCCGCCGGGAGGCAAAATCGGTTTTTATGCCAATGCCGAAGAAGAACTGCGTTTTGATGACGTGCTGCTGAAGCATATTGACCGCATAGATTTAGATAATGTGGGGCAGATGCGTTTCCGTGAGCTTTGGCATAGCGGCGGGTTTTACCGTCAGGACAATTTCTTTGTACCCGGCACCAGCGATGAGCAATGTTGCTTGCAGGCCAGGGCCGGCACTAAAAACAACGAGTACTTGGTCTTTGGCAGACCTTGGAACAACAACTTAGTCTTTTCCTGCCGGGTCAGTCCGCAGAGCCTGGCCTGGGAGTTGGGGCTGCTAGCTGGCTTTACCGAACCGGATCAGCCACATTATATCTTCGGTCTGCAAAATGAGGGCGAACAGGTGTTGGCCGAGCTGCAGGAACGTCAGGCGGATGGTAAATATACGCAGATAAGTCAGCTTAGCATACCGATTCCAGACGAAGATTTCGAGCTATGCATGGATGCTTCTGATAGCGAATGTGTTCGCTTTATCGTGGACGGCAAGTTGCTGGCAGTGGCACGCAGAAGCGGTGAACTTGCCGGCGGTGCCGGGCTTTGGCTGGGCAAGGCGAGCCAAGCAGATTTTACACAATTGAAGCTTTCAAGGCATAGAGAACAGTTCCTGGAGCAGGAACAGAAAAATCCCATATTCCAGACGGACAGTTTTATGAGGCATTGGGCCTCGCCGGAGGGTCAGTGGATCGCCGGGCCTCACTCAGCCTATTGGCATAAAGGCGACTTTTTTGCCGATTTCTTTATTCGTCTGCCAGCCAAGCCCGACACCGAGCTGCATTTGGCCGTACCGGAAGAAGCCGACCAAGGCAGTCTGCGCCTGAAATTGAGCAGCGAGGCCATCAATGTTAGTTTTCAAGAACCCGGCAGTGAGACGCTTATTGAATATGCTTTCGCCTTTTCTGAGGAGGAACGTGGCAAAACTGCCGAGAAAACCTTTGATTTTTACTGTGAGGGTTACTTGTTTTGGCTGGTCTGGAACGGTGAGGTTGTGTTGGAAGGGCGTCTGCCCAAGCCCCTGAAAAACTACGGCACCAAGATTTTTTGCAAGGGTTATGGCATACCGGACTTGGCCAGGAGCAAGGTGACCCGCAGCATGGTCATAGATGAGTATTTCAATGAGTCGCCACATTCTTGGCTGGCTGCTGGCGGTGATTGGCAGATCATCAACCGTTTTCAATGTACTCCCAGCTGGTCGCACATGATCGGCGAGGCACCCATGGGATTGGGTTCGTTCTGGCGCAAACAGGTCTTTGAAGGCGATATGACTTTGGAATTCTATGCCGGCACTAGACAAGATTTTTACGAGCACGCCGGCAATCTGAATTGCACCATGATGGCGTCCGAAACCAGCCCCTCCAGCGGTTATACTTTCACTTGCACTGAATGGGATCATAACCGCTCACAAAACTGGTCCAGGTTCTATAGAAACGGTGAGGTGCTGATCAACAGCGAAGAATATTTGGTGCCACGTCTGCGCAAAGGGCAAGTACGCCGGGTGTTGAATCCTCTCATTTCTGCGGGAAGGCCGGTGCATGGTGCGTGGTTCTATATCAAAATCCGCAAAATAGGCAATGTGGTGGAGTTCTACTTTGATGACGAGAAGATATATTCCTTCACTGATGATGAAGCCTTGCAAAAAGGGCTGGTAGGCATCTGGACCTTTGTGCATAGTATGACTTTGGCACAGATCAAGATCAGTTGCGAAAAAGTTGAGGCGCGCAGCATTCCGGTGCGGATGCTTGCACCGGATGCCATCGTGGAGTGCAGTGTAGCTCCCACACCGATTGAAGCGCCGCTATCGGCCAGTTTGGGCGGCTTTCCTGTAGACCCGCTACACGCGGATTATTGGTATTCTGAGGATCCGGTGGGGCATGCAAAACTGACGCGCTTTGCACATAACAGTGAGGGTTTCCTGCTGCGTAATCACTTGGGCGGCGGCAATATGTTTGTTAAAAGCCGGCTGGTTCCCTTGGTTTTGGCTGATATTGCCGGCTGGTATTTTGAAGCTAAGCGCAGTGCGATGGCTCAATTCAACTTGAGCTATGTCATAGGCCCCTTGGCTGAGGACAAGGAAATCTCAGTGAAAGAGCGCTACTTTCATCATCTTAGCGGCAGTAGTTTCAGTGAGGAAGACTGGCGTATGAGCGGCAGCAGCGAGTTGGCTCCGGTAGCCGAGGTTACAGATAGCCGCGAGGATTGGCAGCCGGTCTATGCCTGGATACCATCCGACTTGCGCCGGGGTGATAATCTGAAAGAAGACTGCGCCTTGGCATTGCATGGCTTTGGTATAGAACAGTTGGACTTTATGGCTAGTGGCATCACTGGCAATGGTCCCGGCCAAGCTTATGCCGTGAAGAACTTACAGCCTATCTACTATGGTCTTCCGGAGCTGAAGATGCCCGAAGACATGCGGGTATATGTCAGGCATCCCTGGAATCAGCGTTTTGGGCATGGTTATAGTGAGCCTGCCGATCTGCGTGAGCAGCTTCTGGCTACGCAGAGGCCGGGCTTGAACGAAGTTTTCCTGCTTTTCAGACAGGGCGAACGCAGCCTGATACAAAAGCTGCTTTGGCTCTGCTTGCCCGAGGAGCTTCCCTTTGCTTTGGCTTGGGATGAGGCGGTTCCCGAGGCAATACGGCTAAGCAGTCTTTGTGATTATGTAGACCCGCGTTTTGCCAAGGCCGGCATCAAGATTGGCGAATTGCAACTGACAGCGGAAAAGACTGGCCTGGGCGAGAGCTTGCTTTTCAGGTTGCCGTTGGCCGAGCCGGTTCTCAAAGAGGCGTATAACAAAGGTGAGCTGGAGTTGAATGTAGACCCTGGCAGCGGAGCGCAAACCCGTATTTTAGCACCGGCCGAACGTAGTCTGAATGCTCCGCCCATATTGGTACAATTGCAAGGATTCAGCACATTTTTTAAGAACTATGAAGTCGTGGGCGAATTGCGTGATGAGCACGACAAGCAATTTCTTAGCTATGATAATTCCTTGCAGCGGCAATATTTGCTGGTTCGCAATAATGCCGGGCGCGGGCGTCTGCTAAGCAGCCATAGCCTGGGCTTTTCAGTAGCTAAATATCCCGTATTCCAGTTCCGCTATCGTGCCGAGGATATGTCGCATGTGAGTCTGCATTTTGTTAGCGGAACGCATTATGCTCTGGTTTCGGAACAAGACAATCCTTCTGGGATTCAACAGGTACGCTACGCCGAAAAATTTGTCCGTGATAATACTTGGCAGACTTGGACCGGGTTGATTAGTGACGCTTTTGTGCGTCAGCCTTTCACGCCCAACCGTTTTTTGCCCGGCACCATGCAGATACGCTCCAATGCCGGCTACGATCAAACCGGGCGTTTCAGTAAAATCGGCCTGGATGACTTGGTATTTGGACCCGCCGTCAAAAGCGCTGAGCAGCTTTACTGCACGCCACATTATGCGGATCCGGATGGTGTCGCCAAAGTCAGCTTCGCATTACTGTCCGGAGCCAAGGCCTACTGGCAGAGAAGCGCAGAAGAACAGGCCGGCATCAACTGGCAGGATAGCGAGCCGGGCAAGGAGATGCGACCCGGCTTGGACGGCTTGTCCGACGGGATACATCACCTATTGTTTAAGGCAGTGGACAGGCTGGGAGCGGAGTCAGCCGTGACTGACTTGCCATTTCTGCTGGATCGCAAGCCATTACAGATTTCACACCGCTTTGCTGACAGTGATGATTTACAGCTTAACGGAGTGGAATTGCAAGTGGTTTTGGACAATGGCTCGCTGTCTCCGTGGGCGATAGAGGATGCACTTTTTCTAGTGGCCGGCAAGGAGCGCAAGTTGACTACTTGGAGTAACCGTTTCGTGCATAGTGCCGCACAAGACAGCCTATATTTGAATTATCCAATGATACTGCGTCCCGAGTTGAATCAGGCCAATGACGGCGACGAGATAGAATTTGCCATAGATAATATTGTGGACGGCGCAGGAAATAGTACTGCGCGCTACAGTATTCCGGTGAAAGTAGACTACGGCAGCGATAAGCAAGGGCCGAGCTGGGAACAGCTGGTTATGCCCAAAAGCGTGCTGGCTTTCTTTAACTGGGACGGACGACGCAGCGACAATGTGGTCTTCAGAGCTTTGCCGAATCACCGCAGCGGCGATATCGCCATACATAACAAGGCTGGACAATCACCATGCCTGGTCAGCTACGTCTATGACAAGCGTAGTCAGATAAGCTGCAATCTCAAATGGCAACCGGCGCAGTTTCCATATTTGGCCTTCCGTTTGCAACTTTCTGCTGTATCCGAAAAAATACTTTTGCATGTCTTGCTTACTACTACAGAGGACAAGGTTTATACCATCTCGTTGACGAGTCCACGCAAGAATGAGATGGAGTTGAATCGCAAGCAGAAATTTGACTGGGTTCCTGGGGTGTGGCAAAACTTCAACTTCGACGTGCGGCAAATGTTCCTTGAGGCCGGTCTCAACGACGAAGCACTGCAGAAACTCAGCATCAAAAGCATCGATATTAGACGTATGCGTGCAGAGGGCAGGGAAGAGCTTATGCTGGATGACTTCTTCATTTATGGCATGCCGGAAAAAGCAGAGACCTCAGATGAACTCAAATGGTATGCTTTTGATCGCAGCGGATTGGCCGGATTGGAGGCAAGTGCCTACGACAGCGAGGCGAAAGAGATTTGGCAGCAGGGCTTTACGGTTTCTGAGGCAGTTGATCTGCACGCCTTGCGCGCCAAAAGCAAGGGGCTTGTGTGGCTGTGTTGTACTGCCAAGGACAAAGCAGGAAATCTAGCCGTCCCATTTTGGCTGCCGTTGGCCGGTACGGCTCAATAAGGCTTTTGTTGACATCCGGCCAGTCTAAGGCTTGTTGCAGGGTTGCTTTAACCTCATGTTGCTTTCTGCAAGCTGCTTTTTTTTGTCGGTGTCAGCCTGCTTTTCCGGATTCGTTTTGGTATATAGTTGTTCCGGTTTGATTCTTTTTGCCCTTTTTGTCTGAATAAGCTGTTATTAGGGGTTGAAATTCGCACGAAGTCAACTTAATGTAATGCAATGAACATCTTTTGCGTGAGTTGTTCTTTACATAGATGTGCATCGAGAAGCCATGCTGCGCAAATAAAGTCGGGCAGGGTGGCAAGGATGCTTGACAGTTTACACCGCCGTAATATAAAACATAAAGCAGCGCCCAAGGAGTTGCGACTGTAACGGCGGTGTTTCCGGCGACCGGCAGTCGAGGTGCTTGACTAGTTTTATGAAAAGCAAGAAAGAGTTGCGCTTGCAGATGAAAATGATTATTGCCGCTCAAAGCGCTGAAAAGCAACGGGCGGACGAGGGGATTCTGCAGAACTTGATGAGCCTGGGCTTGTTACAAAAAGCCCGGAGTCTGGCGGCCTTTCTGGCTATTGAGCATGAACCTGATTTGAACCCCTTTCTTCAGTATTGCTTGGAGCAGAATAAAAAACTGCTGCTACCCAGGTTTAACACCCAGGTCAAAGCCTATGAATTGGCGCCGGTAAACAACCTGCAACAGGATCTTGAGACGGGGCACTACGGTATTTATGAGCCGGCGGCGAGCCTGGAAAAGGTCGAGATATCCGAATTTTTCCCGCAGGCCTGGCTTATTCCTGGACTTGCTTTCTGCCTTGATGGCACAAGACTGGGCCGAGGTGCGGGATACTATGATCGGTTGTTGGCGAAAGTCAAGGCACCTATGGTGGGAGTATGTCATGAATACCAGATATTGCCGGAGATGCCCAGCTGCCGTCATGATGTCAAAATGCACTGTCTATTGACTGAAGCACGCATTGTTGAATGTACGCACCCAGCCGAGAAGCCGTCATAAACTACTGATCGGATAGGTGCATGCGCCGCCAATGACGATAGTTTGAAGCGGTGAAAAAGGAAAAACGAAACATGCCTGAGTCGATAAAATACCAATTAGCCAGCGTTTACCCCCAGGGTGAAACACCCTTTATCATCGGTATCTTTGCACTGCTGGCCTTTATTATTGTCTGGATGCTTTTGCAACAGAGAGCACAAGCGAAACAAGCGGGAAAACTTGAAGAAGCAAAAAAGGAGGCGGAGAAAATTTTGCGCCAGGCTCAAGAGGAAGCCGAGCTGCTGCGCAAAAATACCAAGCTGGAGAGCGAGGTTATTCTGAAAGAGGCCAAAGTACGCGCAAAGGAGGAAGTGATTGCCGCCAAGGAAGAATTCGAAAATTCCTGTACGCATCGCAAAAATGAGCTGCAAAAAGCCGAATTGCGCCTGGAAAACAAAGAAGAGAATCTAGATAAGAAAATCCAGCAGGCTGACAAGCGTTTGGAGGAGTTGGAAGAGCGGGACTTGCGGCTTAGGCAGGACAGAGAGCAGCTACAACGTCGCCAAAATGAACTTGATGAGAAGATACAGCGGCAAACCAAGGAGCTGGAGCGTGTTGCCAATCTCTCACAGGAGGAGGCCAAGGATATACTGTTGCGACGCCTGGAAGATTCTCTGGTAAGCGAGCGTGGCAGCATGATAAGGCGCTTTCAAGAAGAGGGCAGGCAGCGTCTGCTGCAAGAAAGTCAAGAGATCATGCTCACCGCCATGCAGCGTTATGCCGGAGATGTTGCATACGAGCGTACTACCAGCACTATTCCCTTGCCCAGCGAGGATATGAAGGGACGCATCATCGGGCGCGAAGGGCGCAATATACGCAGTATTGAGGCAGCTACTGGCTGCAACATTCTTATTGATGATACGCCGGAGGCGGTTGTGGTCTCTTGCTTTGATCCAGTGCGCAAGGAAATAGGGCGTATTGCCATGGAACGCCTTGTGGCTGATGGTCGTATACATCCTACCCGCATCGAGGAAATAGTCAGCAAAGTTAGCAAAGAGGTCGACAATGAGATACAGAAGGCCGGGCAAGAGGCGGTGGAGAAACTGGGGTTGACCCGTATACGTCCGAATATTGTTTCTTTGCTGGGCAGTCTTAAATACCGTTATAGCTACTCACAGAATGTCCTTATGCACAGCATTGAGGTTGCCAGTTTGATGGGCATCATCGCTGCGCAACTTGGTCTGGACGAACGTAAGGCACGCAGAGCCGGCCTCTTGCATGATATAGGCAAAGCCGTAAATCATGAGGTGGAAGGCTCGCATGCTATTATTGGTGCTGACCTGCTTAAGAGAGCCGGTGAGGACGAAGAGGTAGTCAACGCAGTTGCCGCGCATCATGAGGAAGTGGATAAAACCAGCCTGTTGGGCATATTGGTTAATATTTGTGATACACTGAGCGCCGGCAGGCCTGGAGCTCGTTCTGAGACTACCGAACTTTATCTCAAAAGACTGGAGCAGCTCGAAGGTATCGGCAATTCCTTTGATGGCGTCGAGACCTGCTATGCGATACAGGCCGGAAGAGAACTCAGGGTTATTGTGCAGCCTGAAAAAATCGATGAGGACGCCGCCGCTGTATTGGCAAGGGATATGGCTGAACGCATCGAGAAAGAGATGCGCTATCCAGGCACGATCAAGGTGTCGGTGATCAGGGAAACCAGGAGTGTAGAAGTAGCGAAATGAAGAGGTGTGGTGTGGCGCAAGTATGTGCCACCACAGAACTGGGGTCGCCGCATAACTAGTACACCATAAGACTGGCGCCGCCACAAGTTTCCGTTCAAGGTGCGCAATGTGGTTGGTTCCTAATGATAAATAAGCCGTTACATAATAGAACTTGGCATGTCGTCAAAGAATTGCGGGATGCAAACTAGAAGGGAAAGGCCATGAAGGAAAAGAACTATGATTTCTTGCGTCGTATGCGCGAGATACATCGCCCCGACCGGCGCAATCTGGAACTTGGCAAGGCAGCTGACGAATTAGAGGTTGACGCTTCCTGGCGACTTGTTCTGGCACCTGGTTTTGCGGTCGGTGCTGAAAAGGCATTATTGGACTTTCAGCATTATTTGTATCAGAGCATGGGCTTGTCGCTGAGCATCGCAAGTGCAGCGGATACTTCCGGGCCATGCATTGTTTTTCAACAAGCCGACATCCCCGGGCCGCGTGGCAGCTTTAACCTGGAGCTGCGAGAGGATGGCATAGTTCTGAGCTGTGTTGATTTGCAGGGACTTTGGAGCGGCATCGTTTACTTGGAAGACTGCATGAATCTGCGTGAGGCGCCGTTTCTAAAGCTAGGTCATGAAGAGCGCCGTCCGCTGATTACAGTACGCCGTGGACACTCCGGCTGTGGTCAGGATGACTTTCCTGACTGGCAGCTTTGCGCCATGGCGCATGCCGGCTTCAATATGCTGGACCTCTTTGTCAAGAATTTTGATCAGACAACTCGCGGATACTGCAATATCAACGAGCTTATCGACAGAGCCGCCGAATACGGGCTGGATGTCTTTATCTATAACTATATGCCCAGCTACAAGCATCCCGATGATCCCGACGCCGAAGAGTTCTTCGACAATATTTACGGTGAGCTTTTCCGTCGCTATCCAAAGGCTGCCGGTATCAAGCTTTGCGGTGAATCATTGGAATTTCCCAGCAAAGACCCGGCTACCACCGGCAAGCGCTGGCATGATAGCGTCATAGACGGCATTCCGGATACGCGTCCCAGTCCGGGTTGGTGGCCTTGCACAGACTATCCTGATTACATCAAGGGCATACATAAGGCTATACGGA
>JAAZKR010000210.1 GCA_012799725.1 Oligosphaeraceae bacterium
AGGGTCCTGATGCAAATCATAAGGAGTGTTGTTGTAAATGAAAGACCGTACACAGAAAGGCTGTCTTATCAAAGCTTGGAAAAAAATCGCAAAACGGCTTGACAAAAGACATACTACTACCTTTGGGTTCGGTCACCCGGGTTACGCATGGTGCAGCCCTTGTCAGGGCCCAGTCGCCTTTTGGCCTCCGGGTTCGGTCACCCGGGTTACGCATGGTGCAGCCCTTGTCAGGATCCAGTCGCCTTTTGGCTTCAGTCCGCATCGGAAGAAGCTCTGATTATCGGTCAAGAGGAAAAGCCAGCTGCTTTTTTTAGGTTACTGACTTTTTTCTCATTTTCCTTTTGACGTTTAGCAGACAAAAATGTCCTGTCTGAAAAATAAGATATTCTTCGATTGCCAGAATCAGATTAGGGGAAAATAAGAATGTTGTATATTTTTACAGCCATATAATACAGGCCAGTCCGATCAATAATCTCTAAGTGTTTTTATTGCATGCAGTATATCATCATTTTGCGGCAAGACATATTTTTCCAGTTCAAGAGAGGAGGGTATGGGCACATCAGCGGCGGCTACGCGCATAATGGGAGCCTCCAGAGCGTCCAGGCAGTGTTCGGCAATAAGTGCAGCGACCTCGGCGCCAACGCCGCCGGTTTTGCAAGCCTCCTCAACGATGAGCACACGCCCGGTTTTGCGTACGCTGGTAAATATACTTTCCTGATCCAGGGGTTGTAGACTCACGAGGTCCAGTACTTCCAAGTCCAGCCCTACGCCCAGCACCGCTTCTTTGATAGCCAGGCAGACCGGCGTCATAGCCGAATAGCTTATAATAGTCATATCGTTTCCCGGTGAAACCAGCTCAGCCTTGTCTAAGGGCAGCAGGTATTCGCCTTCAGGTATTTCACCTTTCAATGGATAAAGACGCTTGTTTTCAATAACGATGACCGGATTGTCATCTCTGATGGCTGCTTTAAGCATGCCTTTGACCTGCCTGGGAGTGGAAGGCGCGATGATTTTTAACCCCGGTATGCCTACGAGCAGATTGCTCAACATCTGTGAATGGCTGGGGCCATAGCCGCCCTTGGCACCGCCGGGGGTGCGCAGTACCAGTGGTACCTTCACCTGCCCGTCATACATATAATGCAGCTTGCCGGCGCTGTTGAGCAATTGATCCAAGGCCAAGGCAATGAAATCCATGAACATGATTTCTACCACCGGACGCAGACCCAGCATGGCAGCACCGACGGCTAGACCGGTAAAACTATTTTCCGATATAGGTGTTTCCACCATGCGTTTGGAACCATATTTTTCAAATAGCCCGCGTGTCACGCCAAAAGCGCCACCGTATAGTCCTATGTCTTCGCCCAGCAGGAAGACATTTTCGTCCCTGGCCAGCTCTTCATCCAAAGCCTGAGCCACCGCCTGGGAATAAAAATATTGTGTTTTTCCCTCAGGCATATACTCCACCTCTAGCATAGTTGCAATCAGCGTATGGCGCGGCCAGTGCAGTTTGTGCAGCTTGTTCTATAGCCTGCTTGGCACGTTCTTGACTGAGAGCAATCATTTCAGAACTGACGCCATGCTCCAGCAGCAATGCCTCGCACTGCTTAAGACAGTCTTGCGCCAACATTTGGCTTTCTTCATCACGGCTGCGATAGACGCGCGGATCGTTCTTGGAATGCCCACAGTGTCGATAGCAATGCAGTTCAAGCAAAAATGGCTTTTGTGCAGAGCGTACCAGCCTTATAGCTTCGGCGCTGGCTTTCAGTACGGCAGGCAGGCTGCTGCCGTCCGCCTCCGCTGTATCTATGTTATAGGCTACAGCCCGGGCTGCGATGCTGGCAGTGGCACAAGCGCGTTCTACTGGCATGCTCATGCCGTAACGATTGTTTTCGCAAACATAGAGCACTGGCAGACCCCAGAGCGAGGCCATATTCAGGCTCTCATGAAAAGTGCCCTGATTGCTGGCACCGTCGCCAAAAAATACTATGGCGATATCGCTTTCTGCTTTATATTTCAGTGCAAATGCAGCTCCGGTGCCTATGGGGATGCCACCGCCGGTGATGCCGTTGGTGCCCAGAAAGTGATGCTCCATACTGCACATATGCTGCGAGCCGCCTCTGCCGCCACAGTAGCCGGTACTGCGCCCCAATAATTCGGCCATTACCCGAGCCGGTTCCAGCCCACGGGCAAGCAGATGCCCATGCCCACGATGATTTGAAACCACCCAGTCAGTATCCCGAGCGGCAGCAAGCACACCTACGGCGCTGGCTTCCTGACCTATGCAGAAATGCGATGTGCCACCGAGCAGACCGATGGTGAAAAGCTCAGCCAGCTTCTCCTCAAATAAGCGTATAAGCTGCATACGCTCGTAATACGATAAAAGTTTTTCAGCGTCCAACTGCATCTTGACCTATCCCCTACAAACGGCATAGTCCGAAATGTGGCAAGGCTTCCGGATTGCCTTGCCGGGCATGGCTGCCGCAGCACGGCTCAGAGATGCTGCTCTGGGCTGCTTTCAGCATGGTCTCCCCGCAGATTTCGCAAATAGCCGCAGATTTTTCAAGAATGAATCTGTGATAATCTGGGCAATCTGCGGATTCCGGAGACAGAAAACTTAGGCATGGTCTTAAGATGTGATTTTTATGCACCCTTGAGTTTGACAATAACGTACTTGCGTCCGCTCTCGCCGGGGATGCTTTCACTCTCGGTGAATATTTCCTCGTCATCTTTCAAGGTCATGTGTATGACGCGTCTTTCGGCTGGCGAGAAAGGCCCCAGTTTCTTTTCTTTACGCCAAAGTTTGACTTCTTTTGCGGTGTCGGTAGCCAGGCATGTGAACTTTTCGTTATCCACCCTTTCACCGCGTCTGCGCGGGCCGGCGCCGCCGGTGCGTCCGGTAGAGTATCCATCTACTTCCACCGGCACCCAAGGGTTTTTCTCATTGGCGCACTTCAATATGCGATTAAGCAGCAATTCCAGGCTTTCCAGGCTTTGGCCTTTGCGCCCGATGAGCCTCCCGGCATTGCCGGAGTCAAGGCAGAGCTTCAGGCGTTTCCCTTCCAATTCACCACAAGACACCTCTGCTGTTATGCCCAGCAGGCGCACCATTTCGCTCAGCACCTCACTTGCCAGGCTCTCAAGACTTTGTTCATTACTCATCTTTTTCTCCACACTTGCAGGATATTGCGACTTGCCCGTTCAGGGCGTGATAATTGCGTGGTCGGCTTTGCCTTTGCGCGCCTCAAGATGGCGGATGAAAAGCATCTGCGCGATCGATAAAAGCTGGTTGACGCTCATGTACAGAGTCAATGCCGACGGCATGCCGTAGAACATGAAGATAAACACAATACTCATCGTGCTCATCATCTTAGCCTGATTGGGGTCCGCTGCCGGAGTCAACTTCTGTTGCAAGTACATGGTGGCACCCATCAATAAAGCAAAGGGTCTGATGGGCAGTCCGGCCAAACTGAAAAACAGATCATCGGGCATGGATAAGTCCACAGCCCAGAGGAAGCCGGCCTGGCGTAGCTCGATGGCATTACGGAAAGTATTAAACAGAGCAAAGAAAACCGGTATTTGAAAAAGCATGGGCAGACAACCGCCTAGCTGACTGACGTTGTTGGCCTTGAAAAGCTCTTGCTGCTTGCGGTACATCTTCTGAGGATCATCCTTGTAACGCTCGCGCAGCTTCTTGAGCTCAGGACTAAGGGCGGACATTTTGCGCATCGATACCGTGCTGCGGTAGTTCAATGGCCAAAACAAAGTCTTCACTATCAAAGTGATGCCCACTATTCCCATGCCATAGCCTATGCTGGCCGGAAAAAGATTGCTTATCCAGACCATGGCGGCGAGCAAAAGCCTGCTGAGCCAGCCCATCCAGGCCGCGTTCCAGAAAAAGAAGCGGTCCATTTCCATGATGTTTTCAAGATTCCCCCCTATAGCATGCAAACGTCGTATGTCCTTGGGGCCGACGTAAGCGGTGAATTCCCAGCGCTGCTGTTCTCCCGGCTCCAAACGTAGAGTCGGCAATATGGCGCGGCCATGCAGGCGGTCAGGTTCATTGCTGTTGACGATGCCGTTCGCCAGTCCGGTAACCGCATTGGCCTCCAGCCCGGTAAATTGCCCGCCCTGATTAAAACGTACATAGAAGAGGAAATATTTAGAATGCACGGCCAGCCAGTTGGCTGGAGTCTGCATTAGCTGGCTCTGTCTTTCGGGTGTCATCTTGCGACTGACATCCCGCATCTTGAAGGTTTTGGCACGGCGCATGCCGGGGCCGCTATAGGATACACCGCCGCTGGATTCATTCATCTTGGTTTTGCGTTTGCTGGATAAGGATGGGGGCAGGGCGCCGCTTTCCAGACGCAGGCCGTCCAGGATCAGCCTGTCGGAACTGAGGTTGCGCAGCGTAACCACGTAATTGATTTCATATTCGGAGCCTTCCTTGGTCTGCCAAGATTCGGTAATTTCCAGGTTTTGCTCCTTGCTCAAGCGACTCAGGCTGTAGCCATTACTATCGCCGACGGCACTTAATTCGGGAACATCAAGTTTAATGTTGGCAGCACTGTCATTGAGCGCCAAGAAAGGATAGTCATAATGCCCCAACACTACTTTGGCAGGCTGCTCTTGCTCTTGACGTGTCTTGCTCAGATTGTGCTGCTCCAGCTTGGCGGCAATGATGCCGCCGCCCTGAGGGTCCAGCTTGGCCTGTAAATATTCAGGTATGGTCAGCTCTAGCGGGGTGTCCAGCGGCATCTTGAAAGGTTGCTTGGGGTCGTAGTAGACACCGCTCGGCACAACACCGAAAACAGCCCCGTCCCCAGGCGCCTGACCTTGCGTTTCCTCGCTGCTGATCGGTGCCGGCATAGAAGCCGGCTGGGACATATTGCGTTTAGAGTTGTGCCAGATAATGAAAATAATGGCGACTATGCAAACTGTAACGCCAATAATACTGATAGGGTCAAGGGATTCTTTGTTTTCCATGGTCTAATTCTTTGGGATTTTCCGGTACCGGATCATATACCGGACCATGATAAAAAGGCTGACAGCGCAAAATGCGAGATATGCTTAACAGGCTGCCACGCCAAGCGCCATAACGTAATAGAGCCTGACGAGCATACTCGGAACAGCTGGGCTGAAAACGACAGCAGGGCGGCTTCAAAAAACGCAAAAAATTGCGGTAGAAGGCCAGTAACCCAAGCAAAAATTTTTGCGCCATTGTATCCGCATTCCTTAAAATCAGTGCTGAGACGAATCGCAAGCGCCTGGAGTCGGCGCTTTGTCAATCAAATGCTCTTTGAGCAGCATTCGCAGTTCAGCGAGTAGTTCGGGCAGCTTGCAATGCTTCATACGCTGCCGTGGAATCATGATCAACCATAGTGGCGGCAATTGCGCATAAAGCTGACGAAATGCCTCGCGAAATAAACGACGGGCACGGTTGCGCTGCACCGCCAAAAGAGCATAACGCCTGGAAATTAAAAACGCCACCCTTCTTTGCTGGTCAGGCGGCGTTTTCAAGATGAGGACGAGGCAAAGGCGTCCACTGCGTTTTTGCCCTTGGCTCTTGACGAGCTGCAAACTCTTTTGACAAGTTAAGCGCGCCGACTTGCCGAATGCAGGGCTGCGTAGTTTTCGGGTTTCTCTGTGGTTCTCTGACATGCGACAATTCAAAATCATGCCTGGCCACAAGACAAGGCCGCCTAAAGAGTCGTTCAAAATAATTCCAGGACTGTTGCCTTAATTTTTGTACGACTCCTAAGCAGACAAACGCTTGCGACCCTTGCGGCGCCGGCGGGCAATAATGGCGCGACCGTGACGGGTAGCCATGCGGGCGCGAAAGCCCATCTTGCGTTTGCGCGGTATGTTGTGAGGTTGATAGGTGCGTTTCATCTCTAAATCCTTGGTTGTTATGCAAAGTGAAGATTCACTAAAAAGCGGATCGGTTAATATAATACGGCAAAAGTGCCTTGCAACTCGTAGAAAGAGAAGGAGGCAAAGACGGCAGCAGGCCGGAAAATAACAGAAAAGGAAAATAACACAGGCGAATTTGCTGGCGACAATATGCAATCGAGTAGAAGGATATTTACTGTTTGCGGCTTGCAAGTGGAGCCTTTGCCATTACATTTTATTTTCCGCTGACTCTTGTCTTGGCAATGTACGAAGTCTTGTGATATGAGGTTTGAGGGGGAAAGTTTTTGGTGGCTCGGCTTGACGCAGCGCGGTGGCTATTACCTAATGAGTGGTACCTTTACGAGGTACTGTTTTTTGGGGATTTCCCAATCCGGATTGAAAGCCTGGAGTTAAGCATAGTTAGGCGCTTATAGATACAGTATCTTGTGCTGGACAAAGGCTCTTTTGTGCATGCCTAAGCCTGAACACGATAAAAACCTGCATTGCAATGACATCTATTAAATGCACGTCCTGCATGCTGTCGCATCATAATGCCTCTGATCCCAAACCATTGACTGATGACTGCCAAGCACCAAGCATGACCATCAACCAATGACAAAAATGCCTTAGTCACAAGTTATTCGTTTTCTTTAACAAATTTTTTCCATTAGTTTTTAATAGATTGTACAAATGCTGCCTTATCTTGCACCCTATATGAAAAGGCTCTGGGGGCCTTTTCGCCTATTTGAATCTCACCTGACCCTGATCTGTCTTGGCGCCACGCTAGCTGCCCTGCTTAGCTTTTTGCTGCTGCCTCGGCTTTGGCATCTTATGCCGCGTGATCAAGGCAAGCCCTTTGTTAAAAATTCTGAAGAGGCCAAGGGCAAACCTACCGGAGCAGGCCTGATCTTGACTGGAATCTTTATAGTCTGCCTCTTTCTGGTGCTGCCTTTCGATGGGCAGCTCTGGGCTTTGACAGCCTGTCTTTGCGTTTGCATGCTTTGCGGTTTTCTGGACGATGCCAGCCAAGGCGGCTGGAGCGAATGGAAAAAGGGGCTCTGGGATGCAGTCATTGCTTTGATAGCGGCGATTATTATGTGCCGTGGTGGCAACACCGTGATCTGGTTGCCCCTGATCAAAGGTTCGTTGCCTGGCGGCGGATTTCTGTTGCCGGCCTGGCTTTATGTGCCTTTGGCTGCCGCATTGCTCTGGTTAAGCATCAATGTGGTCAACTGCAGTGACGGAGTGGATGCCATGGCCGGCTCCCTGGCTCTGTTGGGTCTTTGCGCTTTAGGAGCAGTGCTCTATGGCGTGGTCGGCCATATTACCTTGGCCAAGTATCTCTTGGTGCCACATAATCCGGGCGGTGCCAACTGGGCTATTATGATTTTCTGCGCGGCTGGTGCCTTGGCTGGCTATGTCTGGCACAACGCCAATCCCAGTGCCGTGCTCATGGGAGATGCCGGCTCGCGTTTTCTAGGCCTGCTTATAGGCTTGGGCGTGCTGGCCTGCGGCAACCCCTTCCTGTATCTGGCTTTTGCGCCCATATTGCTGGTTGATGGCGGTATAGGACTCTTAAAGCTGAGCTTGCTGCGCACACTGAAAAAACTGGGCTACGATGTGCGACCACCATTACGCAACTTGGTGAATGTGCCCGGTACAGCTAATTTTGCTGATGAGGAAGCAGTGAAAAAACAATTGTTTATTGTGCGTATCATACATGCCTTTCGTTGTCCGGCACATGATCATTGCCGTAAAAATTTGGGATGGTCTATCCCACAAGTGGTAATCAGGTTTATGTTGCTGCAAGCATTGCTGATGCCTATCATACTCATACTGATCCTGAAATTGCGCTAAGGAGCCGTGCAAAAATTAAGTTTACATTTCTGGTTTCTTTTAGCTGCTTGAAAATTCATCTGCAAGATTACACAGGTTTTCACGGTGCGCTTAAAAATCTGCGGATAAAAAAAGGTAACTATGAATATTGAAATTGAACGAAAATTCCTGGTGGAGGACTGGGGCTGGTGGCAGGCCGGCATGGCTTGGGTCTCTCTGCGACAAGGATTTTTTGAACGGGCGGCAGACTATACGCTGAGAGTACGTATCCAAGAGCAAAAAGCGCTGCTGTCGCTTAAAAGCAACGCTGATAAACTGACACGCCTGGAATACGAATACGAGATACCGTTGCAAGAGGGCGAAGAACTGCTGGCGCATTTTTGTCAGGGCAAAATAATCGAAAAAACCAGGTACTTCATACCACAGGATGGACTACTCTGGGAGATAGATGTCTATCAGGGCGCAAATCAGGGACTGATCACAGCAGAAATAGAATTGCCGGATGCTGAGACTGTATTTCACCAACCGGCTTGGCTGGGCCGCGAATTAAGCTATGATTTTCGCTATAGCAATGAAAACTTGGCGAGACAGCCGATAAATACTTGGAAAGAATAATTTTTAGCTTGTTTGCTAATACTAATCAAGTGCGCCGGCCGTGAGTCCGCGGATTATTTGTTTCTGGGCAAAAGCGTAAACAACTATCAATGGTATCATAACCAAGAGCAGAGCGGCGCAAACTACGGTGATGCGCAAGTCATATTCGCCCTTGAATTCGCTGATCGCCAAAGGCACGGTCTGTCGGCTTGCTCCAAGCAGGGTCAGAGCAAAGGCGTATTCATTCCACATGGTGAGGAAGTTAAAGATTAGCACCGTATTCAAAGCCGGCTTGGCCAAGGGCAGCCCAACATGCCATAATACCTGTAGATTGGAGCAGCCATCCAAGGTCGCAGCGTCCAATAATTCTCCAGGCAAAGCTTCAAAAGCGCGTCGTAGTATGAGTATGCTTACCGGCAGGGCAAAACCGGCGTAAGGGCCGATCAGGGCACTTAAACTGCCTTTGAGCCCTAGCATATCGGCACCTAAAAGCTGGTTCAAGGGTATAAGAGTGACATGCACCGGAATCATCAGGCCCATCAAAAATAACACGTAAAGAAAGTTTTTGCCCCTGAAGTTGAACCTGGCAAAAGCATAGGCGGCTAAAGTGGCGCAACTGATGGCCAGAAAGACCGCAACAACGCAAACCAATAGACTATTGATGTAGGCTTGTGCAAAACGACCGCTGCGTAAAACCTCCTGTAGATTGCTCAAAACCCACCGCGCCGGCAAGCCTAAAGGACGCTGCAAGGCGTCACCTTCGCTGCGAAAAGCAGTTAGAGTCATCCAAAGCAGAGGATAAGTAGTCAACAAGAAAAAAACGGCTAAAATCAAATGCCGGATAAGAAAACCCTTGCTGAACTTTTTTGTAGACATGTGAACAATAGGAAAACAACAAAGAATTATTTTTTTCTACACTGGCCTTAGACTACTCATGGTTTCCCGCAGATCGCGGATTTCAGAGACAGGAAACAGGAAAACTGCGCAACTTGCCGGAGTTGGAGCTAGGGTTGGTTTTTCCGGGTTTGCAGCGGAATAACAATGATCAGCGCCAGTATGAAAAGCAGCACCGCCACACTGGAGCCATAGCCGTAGCGTCCTTGATTCTCATCAAAGGCCAAACGGTAGACATAGGTGGCCAGAACCTCCCGGGAACTGTCAGGCAGACCAGCACCCATCAGATAGACTAAATCGAAATATTTCAACGAGCCTATGATGGATAAGGTGGCGGAGACGTACAGGGTGGGCTTGATGCAGGGCAGCACAATGCGACGGCAGATTTGCCATTCGCTGGCGCCATCCAGCCTGGCTGCCTCGTAAAGTTCGTCGGGTATGGTACTTAAACCGGCCATGAATAAGACGGTGTGAAAGCCTATATATTGCCAGCAGATGCTGATGAATATCCAAAACATGGAGCTGCCCGGGGTGGAGAGCCAGGCATAGGCGAAATCAGGGTTGAAGTAGCGTATCAGTGCGCTTAGCGGTCCGTTGTGTGGCTCATAAATATATTGCCAAAGCACCGCAATCGCTGAACTGGGGATGATCATCGGCGTGAAAAAGACCGTGCGTAAAAAGCCTCTGCCCCAAGTGGGGTAGTTCAACAGCAAGGCTATGCCCAAAGCTACGGGAAGCTGAAATAACAGTGAACCGACCAAAAGCAGTAGATTATGCTTCAAAGCCGACCAAAAAACCGGATCGTGCCAAAGAAGACGAAAATTTTGCAAGGCACAAAAACGCGCCTCTGATAAGGGGCTGTCCCAGTAATAAAAGCTGTTGCGAAAAGATAAAAATACTGGAGCGAGAACAAATAAGGCGTAAATTGCAAATGCCGGCAATAAAAATATAACTAGCTCTTGCAGGGAAAAGTTCTTGCGCTGGCGTCTGAGCAAATTCACGGTTATATGATACATTCATCCCATGGACTATAAAAAGAGACCATGGGGCGAGTGAAAAAACAAATCTGGCTGATCTGGTTGGAGCCAGATTGAGCCGATCAATTATTTGAACTTTGAGCTGCAAACTGGACGGCGTTTATTTGTTGACCGGCAGCTTCAGGTTTTTTTGCATGGCGGGCATCTCTCCCCAACTGTCGGAAAAAGCCAGAGCCACGAAACAATGCTCTACTTTCAGGTTTTTTGCTGCACTGAATTGCCTGCTGAAGCTGAGGCTTGCGCCTGGTGCAATGGCACCGAAATAGAAAAGCCTGCCGTCAAGCCAGTCTTGACGCGAAAAGCTGCGTGCCAATAAACAGCTGCTCTCCTTGTCACCCATGTTACTGACAGTGACGGTTATCTCATAATCCTTGCCGGGTTCTATTGCCGGGGCAGAAAAGAAGCATTCCACTTGCAACTTATGGCGTTCCGGCTCACTGCTGCGTTGCATGAAATCCAGCTTCATGCTACTCAAGAATTCATTGCTGCCGTCCTCGTCCAGATTTCTTACGTCGCTTTGTGGACGTTTTGGCATGCTGCGGAAGATATTCAGGCTCTGGCTGCCCAAACTCGCATGTTCGATAAGCAGCGGCATTTCGCGTTGATTGAAATCATCAAAATGTTCCAGTATTTGTAAGCCTGAATTATAGTCGGCCTTGATTATACCTTGCTGATCGCTGCGCAACAGCTTGCCGTTGACCAGGAAGCTTTCATTGGCAAAAGGGCCGGCCTCTATCGTTTCCTGACGCATGGTGACCTCGCCTTCCCAAAGCTCCCCGGGAACTAATCTATACTGATAGGAGCTCACTGTTTTCGGTACAGCATCGTCGGCTTCAAGCAAGGTGCGCTCCAGTGTCTCATAGATTTGCACCTCATGATAAGTCATCTTAAACTGCCGGCGCAAATAAATACTGGGAAAAGATTCCCTGTTGGCGCTGAGTGTGCAAAGATAGAGCTCATGCCGATCGACTTTGCGTAATTCGGTACGCAGAAAATTGCCTCGACATTTTTCTTGTGCGGTCAAGACGAATGTTGACAACAGTAAAGTAAATAAGCAGTATCTAAGCATCGCAGTTAGATTTAAGTTTTTTGTGTGAGTTTGGGGAATGGCGATGAAAGGCAGGCCTTGCGCTTTCGTTATGCTTCAATCTTCGAGCAGCTCGGCCTGCAATCTCTGCATCCTAAGCTGTTTGCCGGTTCTGGCAGCGGTTATGACTATAAAGCCAAGCTGTGCATAATTGGCATTTTTCAATTCTCCGGCCAGCGCATCTTCTGCATAGTTGTCGCCGAGCAATTTGCTGGGGTCCCAGATGGTGTAGAGAAAACAAGCGAAACGCTTCTGCGCTTCTTCTTCCCGCCAATTTGGCGTCCATTTACTTCTGCTCCAGACCGCTATTTCCGGCAAGTATTGTCGCGTTTGCAGCATGCTCAGCTCGCGTTGTTCCGGCATCCTGTAGGTAAAGCCTTCATATCTGCTTAGGGTGCGGCAGAACTCTTCAGCTTGTTCCAAGTTAACATTGCCCATGTGAGCTGATTGCGGCAGAGGCTCGTCCGGCTTTTGGTCATTTTTCTTGAATGCGACCATAGCAGCAAACTCGGCCTGTTTGACAGGCTGCTCGCTGACATAGAAAGCATGCGTGGTTTGGCCTTGCAGAATCATTTTTATGCCAAGTTTATTGACAAAGCTTTTGGGAGGAGGCACATCAAGAATGAATTTCTGTAGTTCTCTGCTTTTCCTGCGCAGGGTGTTCATTATGGTGTTTTGTTCGTTGCCTAATTCCCTGAGCTTTTGCAGATAATGATTCACATAGGATTCCTGCTGCGGTAACAACTCTTTGCTATCGGAAAGTTGGTTGATTCGATTGATCAAGCCTAGCTGCTGACGTTGCGCAGCTTGTATGTTATTGTTCAGATCACGCAAGTTTTTGCCTAGCTTCAGGGCCTGACGCAGCTTTTCTTCATCGCCGGGAACCTGGCGCAGACTGCCCAAGCCCAAGAGTATCGTTTCATAGCGGCGAGTATAAAGCTGATGCGCTTCTACCTCTTGCTTGAAAGTCTCATCAAGCTTAGTCATATCAACTGCGGCAGCAGCCGGTTGAGCAAAAAGCACAGGAGCGCCGAATAAACAGAGCAAAAAGCTGAAAAAGAATGCCGCCATAGAACCCTTGACCGTAAAAACATAAAGCTCAAGTAAACAAACAAACTATAATGCGGCGGAGCGAAATTGCATTCGAATACACGTGTTTTTTGCCTACAAAGGCATCTCTCTGTTAATGGGTCAGTCTTCTGTAGCATTTCTGAAGCATTGGTTTAACGCGGCAATACTTGGGACCTATGGAGCCAACACTCTTCTTTTAACGCTTTGTAATCACACCGGCGACGTCAAGCCGTAAAGTCGCCTTGGCGTTCCTGGCGGTTAAATGAAGAAGCATTGACCACCAAGAACGCCGAGGCCGCCAAGCAATTAAGTCAGCACTACAGAAGACTGACACATTGCCTACAGCAAAGAGATTTTATCCCGCTTGCGCTTCCCCGGCTTGATAATTCCTGATCCGGCATTATCTTAACGCCTACTGACAAAATTATATCCTGTTCCGGCATAGCTCAGCGGTAGAGTAGGTGGCTGTTAACCACTTGGTCGCTGGTTCGAATCCAGCTGCCGGAGCCAGTCAGACACATTTATTCACTCCGGCATAGCTCAGCGGTAGAGTAGGTGGCTGTTAACCACTTGGTCGCTGGTTCGAATCCAGCTGCCGGAGCCAAT
>JAAZKR010000211.1 GCA_012799725.1 Oligosphaeraceae bacterium
CAAATCTTTCATAACAAGAAGAAATCGAGCAATGGCAGCACGGAAAACACCCTGTCACCAACAGGGTGAACAGCACAAGTCTTGCAACTATCTGAGAATAAAGCCATTAGGACTAAACCTCAGCTTTGACTGCTTTTTTTGGGTTGAACCGTTGGTCCGCCCGGCAACTTTGTGCATTATATCACCATCCATGGGATAGCTATGAATATGAATTAAGAAGCTCAAGGCAAAGTGAGGGTTTACGGACAGAAATCTTTCCTTCACCCTACTTCCTGAATTCAGTCGGGGTCTTATTTAAAATCGAGCGATTTCCTCTGCTTTTTCCAGGGAGTCCAGCCCTAATAATTGCCCTGGCAAGGCAATGGTCTTTCGTCTGGTCTTTCGTGGTTCCGATTTGCAAAGTGGCTGACAGGGGCTAAATTATGCGATTGCACCTGCCTTGCAGAGCTAAAGCGTCGCCTGTAAGGTCGGGTGAATTCATTTTAAGACGCATCGTTCCCTCGTACATTTTTAACCAATCTACAAACACATGAGTAACATTGACCTAGAAAACATGGTTTCGATGGAGGAGCTGCTTAGTGGCAGCATGCCTGCGGGTACCCTTAAAGAGGGCAGGATCGAAACCGGGCGCATTGCCGAGAAGAATGAAAACGGGATACTTCTCGATATAGGCCTGAAGGCAGAAAGCTTCATCCCGAAGTCAGATTTTCCCGACAATTGGGACGAGCTTGAGGTTGGCGGCAGCCTGGAGGTGTTCCTGGAACAGCTTGAGGATGAGGACAGTGCCCCGGTGGTCAGTGTGCAGAAAGCTGAACAGCAGCGGGCTTGGGACAAGGTCTTGAGTGCCTATAGCGAGGGTGACCGCATCAGGGGCAATATCGTCAACCGGGTCAAAGGCGGCCTTATTGTCGATGTTGGCGTGGAAGCTTTCCTGCCCGGCTCTCAGATAGACATAGGACCGGTGCGCAACTTGGAAGACTACCTGGGCAAGGAAGACGAATTTAAGATCATTAAAATCAGCGGCGAAAGACGCAATATCGTGCTGTCCAGACGTGAAATACTTGAAGAGGCCAGAGCAGAGCAAAGAGCTCAGCTGCTCGAGGATCTCGAACCCATGACCATAAGACGCGGCAAAGTTAAAAACATTACGGACTTTGGTGCTTTTGTGGACTTGGACGGAATGGACGGATTGCTGCATATCACCGATATGAGCTGGGGCAGAGTTACAGACCCGCATGAAGTCGTGCAAGTAGGCGACGAGATTGACGTCATGATCCTGGAGGTGGATAAGGAGCGTCAGCGTGTCAGTCTGGGCCTTAAGCAGAAGGAAGGCAATCCTTGGGATACCGTCGATGTCAAGTATCCGGAGGGGGCGCGCATTAGCGGCAAAGTAGTCAACGTCATGCCTTACGGTGCTTTTGTCGAGCTCGAGGAAGGCATTGAGGGTCTTATCCATGTCTCCGAGATGTCTTGGACTAAGAAGATCACCCGCGCCGGCGATGTATTGCAGATCGGCGAAGAGGTGGAAGCGGTAGTTTTGGCGGTGAACAAGGAATCGCGCAAAATCTCCTTGGGTCTGCGTCAGGCTCAGCCCAATCCTTGGGAAATCATCAAGGAACAGTTTCCGCAGGGTACCCGCATCAAGGGCAAAGTGCGCAATATGACCGGTTACGGCGCTTTCGTACAAATACAGGGCGACATAGACGGCATGATTCATATTTCCGATATGTCATGGACACGCAAGGTGAATCATCCTAGCGAAGTTTTGCAGCGTGGACAGGAAGTTGAAGCGGTGATCTTGGACGTGGACGCCGAGAATCAGCGCATCTCCCTGAGTATGAAGAAACTCACGGAGGATCCCTGGCAGAACATACAGATAAAGTACGGCATTGGTGATACAGTGGAAGGCAAGGTCAGCAAACTGGCCTCTTTCGGAGCTTTTGTCGAACTTGAAGGCGGGATCGACGGGCTTATCCATATATCGGAACTCGCTGATGAACGCGTCAATCGGGTCAAGGACGTGGTGCAGGTGGGCGACGTCGTGAAAGCCAGAGTGAAAAATATCAGCATCGAGGAACGTCGCATAGGCCTGAGCCTGAAAGATGATTTGGATGAAGCAGACGTGCAGGCCTCACGCAGCACGGCAACAAGCTCAGGCAGCGAAGACCTGGGTGGATTCGGACAGGCCTTGGATGAGGCGCTGGACGAAGCACTTCAAGCATCGGATGAAGGGGAAAACCAGCCCGTAGAGACGGCAGATGAAGACGAGGAAGTCGTAGCAGCGGACTTGGATCAGGATGCTGAAGCGGCAGCAGATCAGGATCAGGAGGCTGAAGCGGCAGCAGATCAGGATCAGGAGGCTGAAGCGGCAGCGGACTTGGATCAGGAGGCTGAAGCGGCAGCGGATCAGGATCAGGAGGCTGAAGCGGCAGCAGATCAGGATCAGGAGGCTGAAGCGGCAGCGGACTTGGATCAGGAGGCTGAAGCGGCAGCAGATCAGGATCAGGAGGCTGAAGCGGAGGAGGCAGATCAGGAGTAGCGGCAGACTTTGTCATGCGCAACTTCTTTAATAATACCAGGAGGCGTAGCGCGTATAACGGGTGCGCCTCCAGTTTTTTTTTCAGGCTTGGCTTGCAAGACTGGAATCAGGCAGTACATTATAGATTCTGCCCGGATTTTATTTAGCCTACATAGCTCAGTAGGTAGAGCGCATCCTTGGTAAGGATGAGGTCTCCGGTTCGACTCCGGATGTAGGCTCCATGATTTCACATGGTCGCATCCATACAACGCATATCAGATTGTGCGGATTTAACTCAGAAGGAAACTGGAAATGGCAAAAGAAGCATTTGTACGCGAAAAACCCCACGCCAACATTGGCACCATTGGCCACGTCGACCATGGCAAAACCACGTTGACTGCCGCCATCACTCTGACCCAAGCGAAACGTTACGGCGGCGATGTACGCAGCTATGCTGAGATCGACAACGCCCCCGAAGAGCGCGAGCGTGGTATTACCATCAACACTTCTCACGTGGAGTATTTCTCCGAGAAGCGCCACTACGCTCACGTTGACTGCCCCGGTCACGCTGACTACGTCAAAAACATGATTACCGGCGCAGCTCAGATGGACGGTGCCATCCTGGTCATCGCCGCAACTGACGGCGTCATGGCTCAGACCAGCGAACACGTGCTCTTGGCACGTCAGGTAGGCGTTCCTGCTTTGGTGGTTTTCATGAACAAGACCGACTTGGTTGATGACGAGGAACTGCTCGAGCTGGTTGACATGGAAGTTCGTGAGCTTCTCGATAAATACGAATTCCCCGGCGACGACACCCCGATTATCCGTGGTTCCGCCCTTAAGGCTACTGAAGCCTTGAATGCCGGTAAGAATTGGGATTGTGAAGAGTGCAAATGCATCACCGAACTCATGGATGCAGTGGACAGCTTCATTCCGGATCCGGTGCGCTTGCTCGACCAGCCTTTCCTGATGCCGATTGAAGACGTCTTCTCGATTGAAGGACGCGGCACTGTGGTTACCGGCCGCATTGAGCGCGGTGTGGTGAAGGTAGGCCAAGAAGTCTCCATCATCGGTATCAGAGAGACCCAGAAGACAACGGTGACCGGGGTGGAAATGTTCCGTAAGCTGCTTGATCAGGGTCAGGCCGGCGATAACGTTGGCTGCTTGCTCCGCGGCATCAAGAAAGAGGATGTCGAGCGCGGCCAGGTTCTGGCAGTGCCAGGCTCCATTACTCCGCACACTAAATTCAAGTGCGAAGTCTACGTACTGACCAAAGAAGAGGGTGGCCGCCACACCCAGTTCAAGGACGGCTATCGTCCGCAGTTCTACTTCCGTACCACTGACGTCACCGGTATTTGCCGTCTCGAAGAAGGCGTACAGATGATCATGCCCGGTGATAACGCCAGCATGACTATCGAGCTGATTGCACCTATCGCGATGGAAAAAGGCTTGCGCTTTGCTATCCGCGAGGGCGGCAGAACAGTTGGTGCCGGCAGAGTGTCGGACATCCTTCCAGACTAAGAGCTGCGTCTCCATAATCAACCCCAGCTCGAAAGCGGGCTTTGGGGTTGATTTTTTGAAGTCGCCTCAGACAGACGGCGCAGGCAGTCATGGGCTTGCAGGCGTCGAGCGTAGTTGCAGCGACTGCGGCGGCTCTTTTCAGCCCCCCATCACTACAGCATATCGGAGTGCCTAACATGCAAGAAATAATCATACTGGCTTGCACTGAATGCAAACAGCGCAACTACACAACAACGAAAAACAAGCGTAATACGCCCGGCAGGCTGGAAAAGAAAAAGTACTGTCCTTTCGAGCGCAAGTCTACTCTGCATAGGGAGACACGCTGATTTCTTACTGGCTTCAGCCATGATTTGAAGCCACTCAACGTTGCAGGTGAGTAGCTCAATTGGTAGAGCAGCGGTCTCCAAAACCGCAGGTCGCAGGTTCGATCCCTGTCTCACCTGCCATTTTAATAGTATTACGACTGATCATATCGGGTGCGTGCATTAAAATGAAAAATCCGATTAAAGCAATTACGACTCTATACAAAGAGACCATGTCCGAGATGCGCAAGTGTACTTGGCCTGACCGTCGTGAATTGTATGAGTCCACTGTTTTGGTGATTTCATTCCTGATTGTGCTCAGCGTGGTGGTCACTGTAGCCGACAAGCTGTTGCTTTTCTGTGTACGCTTGATTACCGGCATCTGAGCTTGTTTGGGCGACGCCGCCTTGGTTCGGCTGATGCCGGAGCTAAAAACTTCTTGAGGAGATTCCATGCAAGAGCATGATGCAGCACAATGGTATGTAATGCAGGTCATGACGGGCCAGGAACACAAGGTCGAGAAGGCTCTGCTGCAACTGAAAGAAAGGGCGGTCACTGATTCTGAGGTCGAGGCGGCTAAGCGCATTGTTGATGTGCGGGTGCCGGTGGAACGCGTCGCATACGAACGTAAAAGCGGCGGGGCCAAGCTGGAGCGTGACCGCAAGCTGTATCCGGGCTATGTCTTCGCGAAATTGGCGCTTTACAAATCAGATGACAGCATAGACCCCTTGCTTTGGTCGCAGATACGAGAAATTAACGGTCTTATTGGCTTTATCGGTGGTGAGGACCCCGTGCCCATCAGCGATTCCGAAGTCGAGGCCATGGAAAAGCAAGACGAGGAGAAGGACGCACCAGCCAGACCGATACGCGAATTCGTCATAGGCGAAACTATCGTTATGCGCGAAGGTGCCTTCGAGAATATACAGGGTACAGTGCTGAAGGTTGACAATCTTAAGCAGGTGCTGAGTGTTTCTGTCAACATGTTTGGCAGTTCGACGGTTGTCGAAGTAGGTTTTGGGCAGGTTGACCGTTTCGATTAGGAAGGGTCAAAAGAAAAATCAAGAAGTCGTTAAAAAATTAAGATGACAATTCTGGGATTATTTTGAGTTGTTTTTTCCTTATTCGGCAAGGGGTGTATGCACATATGCGCCTGCCAGAATAAGAGAAGGACAGCCAAAAGAAACTTGAAATGTAAGCTTGATATTTAATTGCTTCTAAGCAGTCATGGTTCTGGGAGAGTTGCCTGCCGGCTCTGACCAAACCATGCGAAAGAGGCTATCTATGGCAAAGAAAGTCGTAGGGCAGGTGCGGTTGCAGATTCCTGCCGGCGCTGCCAATCCGGCTCCACCTGTGGGGCCTAGCTTGGGGCAGGCTGGCGTCAATATTATGGAATTCTGCAAGCAGTTCAACGCCGCTACCCAAGCCCAGGCCGGGATGATCATCCCGGTTGTGATCACTGTCTATCAAGACAGGTCCTTCACCTTTATCACCAAGTCGCCCCCAGCCGCAGTGCTCCTGAAAAAGGCTGCCGGCCTGGCGTCCGGCGCTGGCAAGCCAGGCAGGGAAAAGGTTGGCAAAGTCACCAGAAAGGACTTGGAAGAAATCGCTGAAATCAAGAAAGCCGACCTGGGCGCCAGGCAACTGGATGCCGCAGTGAGGATCATTGCGGGAACGGCGCGCAGCATGGGAATCGAGGTGAGCGATGAAGCGTAGTAAACTTTATCAGGCTAGAGCCAAGCTGGTCGACAGGCAGACTTATTATGAGCTGGAAAAGGCTGTCGAATTGCTTAAGCAAATGCCGACTGTGAAATTTGATGAGACCGTGGAGCTTGCTTTCCGGCTCGGCATCAATCCACGTCAGGCAGATCAAATCGTGCGTGGCGCCATGGTTTTACCCAGGGGCATAGGCAAAACCCAAAGAGTCGTCGTCGTTGCTGCCGGTGAAGCTGCTGAGGCAGCCAAAGCCGCCGGTGCTGACGAGGTCGGTTACGAAGAGCTGATCCAAAAAGTCAGGGACGGCTGGCTTGACTTTGATGTCATGATCGCCACTCCGGCGGCCATGAAGGAAGTAAGGACATTGGGCCGTGCTTTGGGCCCACGTGGTTTGATGCCCAATCCGAAGACGGGCACGGTGACTGATGACACCGGCACGGCAGTGGCTGAGGCCAAGGCTGGGCGGGTGGAGTATCGCAATGACCGCGCCGGTTGCGTTATGATGCCGGTAGGCAAGCTCTCTTTTGATGCTGAAGCCCTGCTGGAGAATATCCGCTATGCGGTTGCCACCATACAGCGTGCGCGTCCATCCAGCTCCAAGGGCACCTATCTGCTTTCTCTAACTCTGAGCGCAAGCATGAGCCCCGGCCTGCGCATAGACCTCAAATTTGCAACAAAGGCATAATCATGAGATTAGAAAAGAAACAAATCGTTCAAGAGATAAAGTCTTTGTTGCAGGACAGACCTTTCATCTTGATCAATTATCATGGCATGAGTGCCGAAACTCTGAACGGCTTTCGCGGTCGTTTACAGGAGATCGAGGCGCAGTGCCACGTGGTTCCCAACCGTCTTTTGCTTCGTGCTGCCGATGAGCTCGGCTTGCAGGATGTAGCCTCTGCTGAACTTGCCGGTGACACCGCCATGGTCAGCGGTGACTGTGACCCAGTTGCCATGGCTAAGCTTGTGAGCGAGTTTATCAAGGAGCAGAGGGATAAGATATCAATCAAGTGGGCTTACATCGAGCATACTCTGATCTGTGCCGCAGAGACTGCGGCCTTAGCAGAGCTGCCGCCACGGGAAGTGCTGTTGGCTCAACTGCTCGGTCTGCTTGAAGCGCCGGCCTCTCAGCTCGTGCGCGTACTCAATGCCAAAGTCGCTAGTATTGTTTATGTGTTAAATGCTTTCTTGCAAAAGAAAGAGCAAGCTGCCTAATCATTAAAGGAAACAGCCATGTCAGAAGAAAACAAAGTAGAAGTAAGTGCCCAAATGGAAGAATTCATCTCTTACATCGAGGGTTTGACCGTATTGGAGCTTTCCAGCTTGGTGAAGGCTTTAGAGGAGCGTCTAGGCGTAAGCGCTGCGGCACCTGCTGCCGTTGCGGTGGCCGGTGGTGCGGCGGCAGCGGCAGCTGCTCCGGTTGAGGAGCAGACCGAGTTTGACGTTATCTTGGTTGACGCCGGCGAGAAGAAGATTGCCGTCATCAAAGAGGTTCGCGCCATTACCAGCCTGGGTCTGAAGGAGGCCAAGGACTTGGTCACCGAGGCTCCGAAGCCGGTCAAGACTGGTGTGAGCAAGGAAGAGGCTGAGGCTATTAAGGCTAAGCTTGAAGAGGCCGGTGCCAAAGTCGAACTGAAGTAAGACAGATTCACCCCCGTGTGCCGGGCATCATTCATTCGCTGTCCGGCACACGATTACCCTTAACAAAGACCACACATCGCCGTCTACAAAATCCGGCAAGGAAAGGCATATTCCTTGCCGGTGGTTGTGACGGCCACATATAGGCAGGATATACTGACAGACGAGACTGGTTGGTACGGTTTGTTTTGTATTTGTTTTGCCAGGCGACGGTGAGACTTGCTAGACCGCCGCAGGGCAGGCAGATTCATCACGACTGCGCCATCCCGTCTTTTTCTGTTTAAACCTAGTTCATTTTCTGTTCCATTTTTTAGCCTGCCGCGTTTATTCCCACCCACTTTTTAACCGACGAGGCCATTGATGTCAAACACCAATCCGCAAGTCACCGCATTCTGGCAGGGCTACTTTGCTCATTTTTCAGCAAGCCCTTACACCTACTTCAACATGTCCTATGATGGCGAGCCCAAGCCGACCAATGCCATCAGTATATACTTTCGTCCTTGGGGCTCAGGTCAGCCTTATTTAGCACATCAGACTGCGGCTGGTGAAGCTGTCTACTACATGCCCGGCTCTACTGCTGAAGATGTCAAGAAGTGCCGTGAGCTGGCCAAGGCTTTTTTTGGTGCAGACAAGTTTTCGGTGCAGAAGACCAGCGCCGGCACCATGAAGGTGGTGCTGAAGAGCAATCCTTTGGACCTGAGCAAGGACAAGTTTGAAGAAAACTTGGAGACGGTTGAGGATATCTTTGCAAAGTTATTCAAGCTCTATGAATTTGCCGTGACTCATTACAGTGCGGAATGTCCAGAGGTGCGCCCCGGCATGAAGAAGAAAAAAGCCAAGGAGGCGGCTGCCGCGCTTGCTGCCGTGGCAGCTGCGGAAGCAGAAAAGAAGGCGCTTGCCAATGCTCGTAAGGAGTCTCGCAAGACACAACTCAAGAATCCGCCGCCACCACCGAAGCCCCGCGAGGTGCCTAAGTTTGAACGCAAAAACTTCGGTCAGCTTGAAGATGCCATTGATATTCCCAATCTCATCGAAATTCAGCTTAAGTCCTACTCTGATTTCCTACAGCTTGATGTGCCGCCGGAAAAACGCAAGTCGCAAGGATTGCAAGAGACCTTTCAAGAAATATTCCCGGCCTCAGACTCCCTGGATTCCATTTGCGGGCTGGAGTTTGTCAGCTACTCTATTGGTGAGCCTAAGGTAGGCATTATCGATTGTTTGAAGGATGGCGGCACTTATCAGGGCAGCTTGCAGGTGCGCTTCAGATTGAGGCGCTCAGCCAACACGCGTGAGGTGATCGAAGAAACCGTCCCACTCGGGGATATTCCGCTAATGACCGAGTCAGGTTCTTTCGTCATCAATGGTGCGGAGCGTGTCATTGTCAGCCAGCTGCATCGTTCTCCCGGCATATGTTTTGAGGAGAATCGTCATGCTAGCGGCAAGCACCTCTACTCGTTCAGGATCATCGCCGATCACGGCTCCTGGCTGGAGACACATTTCGATACCAATGACTACATGCATATTTATCTGGACCGCAAGAGAAGAAGGCGCAAATTCCTGATTAGCACCTTCCTGCGCGCTTTTGGATTTGAAAGCGACCGCGAATTGCTCGATGCGGTATACGGCGTTGAGGAGAAAACCGTAGCCCAGTTGCTCAAGCTCGAAGACCCCTCCCATTACTACAGCGCCGACGACATCACCCATCCTAAG
Source organism: Oligosphaeraceae bacterium (assembly GCA_012799725.1). Classification (GTDB taxonomy): domain Bacteria; phylum Verrucomicrobiota; class Lentisphaeria; order Oligosphaerales; family Oligosphaeraceae; genus JAAZIY01. The sequence goes on from JAAZKR010000211.1 coordinate 9,400, forward strand.
GACAAGGAAACCGTCGTTGTGTCTGCTCTGGAGTCGCTCAATGAGGTGCTGCTTGGACAGCTCAAGGAGGCAGGTGTTAAAAAAGTACCGGTTGTTGATACTTTTGAGGTGGGTGACTACTTTATTCGCTGCGTTGAGAAGGATGATACTGCGACTTGGCGTGAAGCTCAGCGCGACATTTTTTTGCGCATGCGTCCACAGGATCACCGTTCCTACAGCGAGGCCGGTGCCAAGGCCTTATTCAAAAGATTGTTTGAAGACCCGCGGCGTTATAATCTGGGCAGCGTAGGTCGCTACAAGATAAATCAGCGTCTGGGCATAGATGTGGACCCCAAAATACGTGTTCTAACTCGCACTGACATTGCCGCGGCAACCCGCTATCTGATGGCTTTACGCAACGGGCGCGGCACCAAAGATGACATAGACCATTTGGGTCGTCGTCGTCTTAGGACGGTTGGCGAGCTGGTGCAGAATCAGTGCCGTATAGGTTTGATGCGCACCGCCAATCAATTCAAGGATAGGCTCAGCTCCCAGGAGAACCGTGATAAGAGCATTGCGCGGCTGATCAATCCAAAACCATTTGCCAGTGTGATTAGAGATTTCTTCGGGCGCAACCAGCTTAGCCAGTTTATGGATCAAACCAACTGTTTGGCCGAATTGACCAACAAACGCCGTCTCAGCGCATTGGGCCCGGGCGGGCTTACCCGTGAAAGAGCCGGCTATGACGTGCGTGACGTACACTCAAGCCACTACGGCAGAATATGTCCTATTGAGACACCGGAAGGGCCCAATATCGGTCTGATTTCTTCGCTGGCACTGTACGGTAAAGTTGATGAATATGGTTTTATTGAAACCCCATATTGCAAAGTCATCGACGGAAAGGTGACAGACCAGATTATTTATCTGACCGCTGATAAAGAAGAGGACTATATCATCGCGCAGGCAAATGCGCCCGTAGATGAAGAAAAGAAGTTTACCAACGAGTACGTCTTGTCCAGGAACAAGGGTGAGAATGGGCTGTTCAAGCGTGAGGATGTGCAGCTAATCGACGTTTCGCCTAAACAGCTGATCAGTGCTGCTGCCGGCCTTATCCCCTTCTTGGAACACAATGACGCCAACCGTGCTCTGATGGGTGCCAACATGCAGCGCCAGGCTGTACCGCTGCTCAAAGCCGAGGCCGCCCTGGTCGGCACCGGCCTTGAAAGAGTAGTGGCCAGAGACTCCAAGGCTATAGTTTGTGCCGTTGCTGACGGCATAGTTTTCTCAGCTAATGCTGAGGAGATTGTCATTACCAAGGACGGCAAGGAGCCGGCCAAAGATGCCGGTGAAGAGGATTGTCAACGCTATCATCTGTACAAGTTTCTACGTTCCAACGCCTCCACTTTGATTAACCAAAGGCCCATAGTGCGGCGTGGTGATATTGTGCGCAAGGGTGACACCATAGCAGACGGCGCCTGTACCGATCGTGGTGAGATCGCTTTGGGGCGTAACGTCATGGCTGCTTTTATGCCATGGCGGGGTTACAACTTTGAGGACGCCATCATTATCAGCGAAAGGCTGGTGCAGGAAGACATTTATACCAGTGTGCACGTCAGCTTGGAAGAGGTCGTGGCCAGAGATACTAAGCAGGGGCCGGAGGAGATCACCCGGGACATACCCAATGTAGGTGAGGAAGCCTTGCGCAATCTGGATACTGAAGGCATTATCAGAGTGGGTTCCGAGGTCAAGGCCGGCGACATCTTAGTGGGTAAGATAACCCCAAAGAACGAACCTGACCTGGCACCGGAGCAGAGGCTGTTGAAGGCCATATTCGGTGAAAAAGCCGCTGACGTCAAAGACAGCTCGTTGGTGCTGCCTTCCGGAAGCTCCGGCATCATCATGGAGGTGCGTCCGGAACGCAAATTCGACCCCACCAAGCAAAAGATGAGCAAGGCCGAGTATAAGCAGAAGCGCAAAGAGACGGAAAACAAGTATAATTCCGAACAAGCTGCAATCCTTGACGACATGATCAAAATGCTGGGCGAACAGCTGCTGGGTGAAAAACTGCAGACGCCTATCTATGTCATGGTGGATGACGAGCTTGAGGAACTCGTGCCGGCTAATCGCAAGATCACCAAGATGATGCTCACCAGACTGGCTAATAACTATGATAATTTCCGTATGAAAGAATGCGAGGAAAAAACCCGCATTGAAGACGTGATCAAAAACTTCCGCAGCAGACTGCGTGACAATGATCAATGTAGGCATGAAGCCTTCGAGCTGCTTGAGAAAAATGAGGGGCAGGAGCCCGGCAAGATAGCTTCGGTCAAGGTCTATATCGCCAGCAAACGGCGTATAGCAGTGGGCGATAAAATGGCCGGCCGACATGGTAATAAGGGTATTGTCGCCAAGATCGTGCCGGTCGCCGACCTGCCTTTTATGGCTGATGGCACGCCGGTAGATATCATACTCAACCCCTTGGGCGTGCCCTCGCGAATGAACGTCGGACAAGTCTTTGAGACCCATGCCGGCTGGGCTGCGAAAATTCTCGGCAAACATCTGGCTTCACCGGTTTTTGACGGCATACGCGAAGAGACCATTGTCCGATTGCTCAGAGAAGCCAGGGAGGTAAAGGTGGAGGAGATGGGCTGGGTTGTGCAGGAAGATGGCAGAGTGCTGGATCAGCAGGGCATAGACCGCAGCGACTGCTTCGTTGGCGATGACGGGAAAACCGTGCTCTATGACGGCTGCACCGGCGAGCCTTTTGACCAGCGCATTGTAGTCGGGCAAATCTATATGCTCAAGCTGGATCATCTTGTGGCCAGCAAGATACATGCCCGCGCTGTGGGGCCCTATTCGCTGGTTACGCAGCAGCCCCTGGGCGGCAAAGCACAGCATGGCGGACAGCGTTTCGGCGAAATGGAAGTCTGGGCGCTGGAGGCCTATGGCGCAGCTTACACATTGCAGGAAATGCTTACGGTTAAAAGCGACGATGTGCCCGGCAGGACAAAAATCTACGATTCCATTATGCAAGGCAAAAATGAACTTGAGGCCGGGACTCCGGAATCTTTCAACGTGCTTATGCAGGAGATGAAGGGATTGTGCCTGGATGTCAAGATCAGAAGAAGCAAAAATATCATCGCCTAAGACCGAACACAGGCCGTTGAAACGGCCATTCTGTTCGACAGCGGATTTTCACATAATTTAATGGAGGGTTACTTCCTTGACTAACACACTAAATAAACTGATCGGGCTGGAAGGCATGAACGAGAGCAATTGCGTCAGCATTGGCATCGCTTCGCCGGACAGTATACGCTCCTGGAGTTTTGGTGAGGTAAAAAACCCAGAGACCATCAATTACCGTTCTTACAAGCCGGAGAAAGGCGGTCTTTTTTGTGAGCGCATTTTCGGGCCACAGCATGACTGGGAATGCAGCTGTGGCAAATACAAGCAGGGTGCCAAGCATAAGGGCATAGTATGTGATCGTTGCGGCGTGGAAGTGACTCATTCCAGAGTCAGGCGCGAGCGCATGGGACATTTGGAGCTGGCCGTGCCAGTTTCGCACGTCTGGTTCTTCAAGTGCGCGCCCAGCCGCATGGGATTATTGCTGGACATGACTCAGAAGGCCTTGGAGCAAGTGCTTTACTACGAGTCTTGGATAGTTATTGATCCCGGCGATACTACTCTGAAAGAAAAAGAACTACTTAGCGACAAGGACTTGGAAGAGAACCGCAAGGTGTTCGGTGATTCTTTCCGAGTCGGCATTGGCGCTGAGGCTATTGAAGAGCTGTTGGGTAAAATCGACTTGGAGGGGTTGCTGCTCGAGCTCAATGAGCAGTTGGTCACCAGCAAAAGCAAGGCTTTGCGCAAGCGCACTGCCAAAAGGGTGCGTTTGCTGGAAGGATTCTGCGAGAACAAGATGGATCCGCGCTGGATGATCCTGCATGTCTTGCCGGTATTGCCGCCTGATCTCCGCCCCTTGGTGCCCATAGAAGGAGGCAGGTTTGCGACATCGGATCTTAACGACCTCTACAGAAGGGTGATCAATCGCAACAACCGACTGCGCAACTTGCTTGAAATACACACCCCTGAAGTGATCATACGCAACGAGAAAAGAATGTTGCAAGAGGCAGTTGACGCCCTGCTTGACAATGGACGGCACGGTCGCGCCGTCACCGGCACTGGCAATCGCCCGCTCAAATCGCTGGCCGACATGCTCAAGGGCAAGCAAGGACGCTTCCGGCAGAACCTGTTAGGCAAGCGCGTTGACTATTCCGGGCGGTCGGTGATCGTGGTTGGCCCTGAACTCAAAATCAACCAGTGCGGCCTGCCCAAGGAGATGGCTCTGGTGCTTTTCGAGCCCTTTATTATTCGCCGGCTGAAAGAACAAGGCCTCGTTTACACGGTCAGAAATGCCAAAAAGTGGATCGAGCAGCGCCGTCGCGAAGTTTGGGATATTTTGGACGAAGTCACCAAGGGCCATCCCGTTCTGCTGAATCGCGCCCCGACTCTGCACCGTCTCAGTATTCAGGCTTTCGATCCGGTGCTCATTGAGGGGCAGGCCATTCGCCTGCATCCTTTGGTTTGCGCTGCTTTTAACGCAGACTTTGACGGTGACCAGATGGCCGTGCACGTACCACTGTCCAACGAAGCACAGCTGGAGGCCAAATTGATCATGTTGGCACCCAACAATATCTTCTCTCCAGCCAGCGGCAAACCGGTGACTACTCCCAGCCAAGACATTACTTTGGGGGTTTACTATCTTTGCTACGAGAACAAGTCACGCAAGGAAAGCTTCTTGCAGGCTAAGCCGCATCAGCAGCGTTGGTTCAATAACTATTTCGAGGTCTTGCAGGCTCTGGACAAGAAGGTCATACACTTGCATGACTTCTTCCATTTGCGCAATCCCTACTTTGAGAGCGATGCGCCTTGGTCCAAGGCTTACAAGGATGATCGCTTCCTGGTTACTACAGCCGGCAGATGCATCTTTCACGAGATTTGGCCGGACATGATGGGGTTCTGGAATGCATCAGCCACCAAGAAGGAACTGGGGCGCATGATCAAGGACTGCTATGAGATTGCCGGACGCGAAGCGCTTATCGGTGTACTCGATAAGCTCAAGGACCTAGGCTACGAGTATGCTACCAAAGCAGGTTTCTCCATTGGCATCCAGGATATGATAGTACCTAAGGAAAAGCCTGAACGTATCAAGGCAGCTCAGGAAGAAATCGCCATTATCCGCGAACAGCATAGAATAGGTGCCATCACCGAAAAAGAACGCTACAGCAAATGTATTGACGTCTGGACCGAGACCAGTAACGCATTGGCACTTAGCTTGGCTAATACCTTGGAGAATAATGATGGGCGTAGCGAGATTAATCCTATCTGGGCTATGCTCGATTCCGGCGCACGTGGCAGCAGGGACCAAATACGGCAGCTGGGAGGAATGCGCGGACTGATGGCCAAACCTTCAGGCGAAATCATCGAAAACCCCATTATCTCCAACTTTCGCGAAGGTCTTACCGTGCTGGAATACTTCATCAGTACTCACGGCGCGCGCAAAGGCTTGGCAGACACCGCCTTGAAAACCGCTGACTCCGGTTACATGACTAGACGCCTGGTTGACGTGGCACATGACGCTATCTGCGTGGAACAGGATTGCGGCACCGCCAACGGCATTTGGGTCAGGGCTCTGCGTGAAGGCAACAAAGATACTGTGCCGCTGGAAGAGCGTATTGCCGGCAGAGTGAGCGTCAACGCTATTTTGGATCCGCGTAATGGCAAGGTGATTGTTGAAGCTGACGAAGAGTTCAGCACAGAAAACGCCAGAAAGATCGCCGAGATGGGCATAGACCGAGTGCACATACGCTCCGTGCTTACCTGTGAAAGTGAGGGCGGAGTCTGCTGCAAGTGCTATGGACGCAACTTGGCCACTGGCGAAATGCCTGATGAAGGCGACGCCTTGGGTATTATTGCAGCGCAGTCAATCGGCGAACCAGGCACGCAGCTTACCATGCGTACATTCCACTTCGGCGGTACAGCCACGGCTACATTCAATCAGAAATCGTACAAGGCCGGACAGGACGGCTACGTCAGCTATCAGGAAGCACATCCGGTGTCTACAGAGGACGGCAAGCTGATCGTGCTCAGCACCAATGGCAGAGCCATACTGAAGAACCAGGACGGCGTTGAGCTGGAGTCATATGATCTCTACCAGGGCTCTATCTTGGAGAAGGCCGAAGGCGAACTGGTGAAGGCCGGCGAAGAATTCATACATTGGGACCCTTATAATATTCCTATTATCAGTCATAATGCCGGTGTTATTGAATACCGCGACTTGATTGAGGGGGTTACCATGAAGCGCGAAATCAACGCTGAGAGCGGGCAAGAGGAAATTATCGTGCTAGAGCACAGTGACGACCTGTTGCCGGCCTTGTTGGTCATGCCTGAAAACGCTCCGCAGGGTTCCGAGAAAGAAGCTTTGGACTATCACCGCTTGCAGGCTGACGCTCATATCGTGGTTTCCGAGGGTGGCAAGGTAAAGAGTGGTCAGATACTGGCCAAGACTCCGCGACAGGCATCGCGCACCAAGGATATTACCGGAGGATTGCCGCGTGTCGCCGAGCTTTTTGAGGCGCGTCGCCCCAAGGAAGCAGCAGTGATCGCCAAGATTGACGGTGTTGTGCGCATAGAACGGCGCAGTAAAGGCAAGACCACGATCATAATCACCGACTTGGAAAACGGTTCTGAGATCGAACATCAGATACCGCCGGGCAAGAACATTATCGTCTTTGATAATGACTACGTACAGAAGGGGGCTCCGCTTACGGACGGTGCTGCCGTGCTGCATGAGATGTTGGAAATCTGCGGTCCTCGCGAATTGCAGGAGTACTTGGTTAACGAGGTACAGCAGGTTTACCGTCTGCAAGGCGTTGAGATCAACGATAAGCACATTGAGATTATCGTGCGTCAAATGATGCGTCGTGTACGCATTACCAGCCCTGGCAACACTAGGTTCCTTTACAATGAGGTAGTTGACAAGCGCGAGTATAATGAAGAGAACAAGCGTGTTCTCGATGAAGGCGGCGAGCCGGCTACTGCTGAGCAGATATTGCTGGGCATCACCAAGGCCAGCCTGGCCACCGACAGCTTTATCTCGGCAGCCTCTTTCCAGGATACGACCAGGATTCTCACTGAGGCTGCTACCTTGGGTAAAGTTGACAATCTGCACGGTTTCAAAGAGAACGTCATCATGGGACATCTCATACCGGCTGGTACCGGCTATCACAAGGTGCAGAACGTCAGACTCGAGTTCGCCGAGGGTGTCGAAGAGAAAGAGGCAGCCTCCGACTTGCATGCCATGCTCGATCTGTAACAACTGCCGATACAAACTAAACCTAATAATAAGCCCGCCGGTGGTAAACCGGCGGGCTTATTGAACCGCCAAGTCCGGCAAGGCCGCCAATTCCGGCTTTACGCAGTTGAGTCGTCTGTGTGGTTACAAAGCGTTAAGTTAAGAGTATTGGTCATTCTTTATCATAGCCGTCCCATAGATTACAGAGCGCGGTTCCCAAAAATAGCTAACCCCGTCCCAAAGTATTCAGGCAGCATTTTATCTGCAGATTAACCAAATGTACGCAGATTTTCAGGACAAGGCGTCGAATGGCGGCTCTATTTAAAAGATTGGCTGTAAGACCTTGACTATGCATAATTCCGGTTTTTAGCCCGACTGACGACTTTTTCTGCGGATAAGCAAGAGCGATCGAGTTGCCTTACCTGGATTATTTCGTATCCTCTGGAAATGCGCCAGTCTCCTTTCCTCGTATTCGCCATTTTCTTCGCGTCCTTCTCGCTGAGACCGAGACGTTTCAGATTCTTGTACTTGGTTTTCACCTTCTTCCATCGCTTCCAGAAGACCATGCGTAGACGTCCGCGCATCCATCCATCGATTTCCTGGGGCAGCATCTTCATGTCGGCGATCTTGAAGTAATGCACCCAGCCACAGGGACTCAGAGTATAGTTTTTTATCCTAAAAAAGCAGCCAAAGCTGAGCTTTGGCCCTAATGGCTTTATTCTCAGATAGTTGCAAGATTCATGCTGTTCACCCTGATGAAGTGGCGCCTGGAAGGCGCTACAAAATCTTTCCACCGTGACGCCCTCCGGGCGCTGGTCTGGGGGTGAGCTCACCTCCGGTTGTCATAAGCTGTTACGCTCCGGATTCCTACTGTGCACCTATCAAAAACCAAGCCAGTTTTACATCATCCCCCACAGGAAAATGACCGAAAACGACAGCTTTTGCCTAGCCGAAGACCGCCAAACTACAAGTGACCCTGAGCCCTTCGGGTCACACCATTGACCGCCAAACTACAAGTGACCCTGGGCCGCAGGGCCACACCATGCGTAACCTGTTATGAAAAAGTCAAGTGGTGTTGTGAACTAAAAGGTCTGATTCCTGAAGTTTTCTTCTA
>JAAZKR010000212.1 GCA_012799725.1 Oligosphaeraceae bacterium
AGGAAAAACGGTTTTGTTAAACATGAAATTGAACCAATTATGCCGTTTTTTACCGCTTATGGGATGACTGTGAAACTTTTTATAAGGTTGTTGCTTCGACGGATGGAGTTACACGCAGATTCACAGTTTGTCCCGTTGGTTTCTCTGGCAGATCAGTCAAATCCGTACGGTAGACCTTGTCTACGGTTGAATACAATGATTAGTCCAGGTGCCGTTGCTATGATTCAGGCTCTGCCCTTTGATATAGTCCATCGCGATGCGATAGTCGTTGCACTGCTGCGGCTGCTGTGTAATTGCTTTCAGCATTTCACTTAGCAGTTTATGTGCCAGCATGGTGTTGTTACGCATGATCGAATCCAACTGCATGAAACTGCCGTCCATGAATTTGACCATATCTACCGTAAGCACCTTATAGTCTCGCCCCGGCAGGAAACCCTCATCGAACATTTTGCCGATAAGCCGGCTGGAAAGCTCATAGAGGCATGTTTTTCGAAGAAACATAACCAGGCTGCGAGTGCAGCCGGTTGAAAAAATCGTCATTTTTTCAAAATCAGAGTTCCTGAATCCGTAAAAATGGCGATGCGTTTTTTACTTCGCGGATTCAGGAAATAATTACAATTAGGGCATCTTTCCTCTATTGCCACCTTTACATGCTTCTAAGTTTCTTATGTCCGTTTTTCACAAGCCGGGAGCATTTCAGATCTGATTGCGCCTATCGCACACCCAAAAAAAGCCGCTTTATCTCGAGGAAATAAAGCGGCTTTCAAATCATCTTTTGTTCAAGCTTATGCTTCGCTTTGGCAACTCTCTTGCACTTTCTTAGGAGTTTTCAGCAGCGCACGCAATTCATTGCTCTGCAACTTCGCTACCGCCTCTTCGCACATGCCTAGAGCGACCAAGCGACGACGTTGCACCAAGACGCGACGGCGTTTTACTGCACCGCGTTTCCTGGGACGAACTTTATTCTTATTACGATATGTACTGGTTGCCATGTTCTTTACTCCAAAACTAAAAGGCAATATTTCTAAAACAAACGTAAACATCAAATATATTACTTCCAGATGATATTTCAACCTGCAAGAGGCAATTAACGCGCATTACACGCATTAACGCGAACGTAAAATGCGATAATCTGTGGAATCTGCGGGAAAAACAAGAAGTTGAAATCATCAAGAAGTTTTTATGTGTGCCAAGCCATTGGCCAGATGTGGTCGTATGCCTTTGTTTGATTTTGTTTCATTGCAATGTCCTCAAAATTGCACTACAGTAGATGGCGTGCTTTCCAATGCACACTGAAAATGCACCTCTCCACCATAAAGGTGTGCATTTAATTCTGTAAATTGCGAAGCCTGAGTTTAGTCTTTCAAATTACCGTTTATTTATTATCGTCCATAAAAAGCTGATAGCGTCTGACAGAAGGAATGCTGTTCATGCCCAGTCTTGAAAAAATCACCTATCCTTGCAGTATTGACAGCAGTTTTCAGCCGGCGTTCCAGCTACTGGCTGCCGGATCATCCCCGAGCCCTCTGCTGGTTGCCCTGCATACTTGGAGCTGCACTTTTGAAACGGGCGCTGAGCGATATGCGCAACTCTGCCACGAAAAAAACTGGCATTTGATTTATCCGAATTTCCGTGGGGCGAATAATACACCGGCAGGGTGTGGCTCGGATTTGGCCGTCGCTGATATCGCAGATGCAGCAATTTTTATGCAGAAAAATTTTGCGGTTGACAGCTCCCGAATTTATCTCAGTGGCGGTTCGGGTGGTGGCCATGCGACTTTGCTGGTTGCTGGACGGCGTCCGGAGATTTGGGCCGCTGCATCTGCCTGGTGTCCGATTTCGGATGTAGTTGCCTGGCATCGGGAGTGTCTGAACACCCGTTATCATATTTATGCTGAACACATCGAGCTGGCCTGTGGGGGCGATCCAATGGATACGGCATCGGCCTTCAAAGAAGCTCAGAAGCGCTCTCCGCTGACGTACATACAGAATGCATCAGGCTTTCCTTTGGATATAAGCGCCGGGATTCATGATGGTCATACAGGCAGCGTACCGGTCAGTCAGGCGATCAATGCCTATAACTTGCTGGCAGCTCCGGAGGATAAAATCAGCCGGGGGGACATTGATCACATCGTTCTTCACGAGCAGGTTCCAGAGCATCTGCTATGGCAAGATCAGGATCCCGCCTTTGGCAAATATAAAGTCTATTTACGCAAACAATCCAGAATGGTACGGCTGTCCCTGTTTGAAGGCGGGCATGACATGCTCAGCTGGCCTGCTTTTGACTGGCTTGAACGACAACAGAAAGGTCAGGCGCCAGACTGGACTAGCGGAAAACCTTGGTTGCAAGAGCCTTCTGGCACAAACGAATTGGGCAGGTAATATCGGAGCGCACTAATGGATCATTCTAAAGCAAACATTGTGCTCATTAAAATGCCTGGCTGCGTAAAGTCTATTGGGGCAATTGCCGACACAGCAAAAATCAACAAGATATGTTCGTATGTAAACGGGAAAGTGATTGCAATCGGGCAACGGCATGATCCTTCTTGGAACAGAGGCGTCTTTGAACGACTCCTTAGCGATAAAGCTTACCGGGTTTATCCAGGAAGTCATCTTCTCCGAAAATCTGTTCCAAGGGCACGGGCAGTTCTTTGCCGTAAGTTGGGACTATATATTTATTGATGAAATCCATATCAGAGGCCACCAGGCACTTTGTTTCATGACAGCCAAAGGGCTTGAGACGCAGACCACGCTCAATGATGTCCTTTAGGGGTTCTTGAAAAAAATTGCCTAAAGAAACATGTATGTAGGGACAGGGCATAACGTCGCCATATTGTGTGATAGAGATCATGCGTTTAACTGCTATGCACCCCAAGTCCATGCCATAGGACGGTGTCAAATGCGTAAATACGTCATATTTCTTTTCCAGCTGTCGCATATAATCCATATCATCCGCATTCACCAGGACTTCGAAGTTGCCTTCCCAGGCACCCACCGGTTTGGCATACGTAACAAAGGTGCCCACTGCTTTGCTCTTGGCAAACTCTAGAAAATCAATGAATTCTTGTGAATGCAGGCGTTGATGCGTAACTACGGTGGAAAGAATCAAGTTTAGGCCGGCCTGTAAACAGGCGTCTATAGCTCCGAGCGCACGTTTATGCGATCCCGGCGCTCTCCGAAAACCGTCATGTTCTTGTGCGTTAAGACTATCCAGACTTAGCTGCACTTTATCAAAGCCTATGTCATAAAGCCATTGGGCCTTGGCTTGGTCTAAAAACCAGCCATTGCTGTCGGTAACCAAATAGAACTTCTGTGGATCAATGGCCTGCACCACTTCAGCCAAATCAGGAAAAACCAGTGGTTCACCGCCGGTAAGTACGAAATTAGCCAGGCCGAGTTCGTCCGCTTGACGAGAAAGCTCGCGTATGTCTTCCAAGTCGAAGGCTCTGGCATCCTTGCGACCTTGAAAGCGCCGAATAGAGCAGTGTTGACAGCGGAAGTTGCAACGGTAGTCGTATTGGAACTGGACTATAGCTATACTTTGCCCAGCTTTAATTTTTGCGCTGAAACGTTGAACCTTGGCAAATACTTGCGGTTTGCGCTGCTTCAGCTGCGCACGCCGGGATACTTCTACAGGAGTTAATGATGACATGACTTTTATAGAGCTTGAATCGGCTGCGCAATCTAAAAATCACACAACCTGCTTTCGTGGACAATTCAGATTCTTTGTACTTCCTCGACCTCCTCCTCACTGATGGCGGCCTTGTTTTCAAAGCGAGTATATTGCGGAAAAAACAACAGTTCTTGGCGACCGGTAGCACCGTTACGGTTTTTTGCGATGATGAGCTCAGCATCCAAACCGCCTTCCTCACCGATTTCCTGAGCATATTGTTTTTCACGCTCGCGATGCAGAAGCGCGACCACATCAGCATCTTGCTCGATGGCACCCGATTCACGCAGGTTGCTCAGCTTAGGTCTTTCGCCCTGCTCTGCCTGTCGGTTCAACTGTGCCAACACTACAATGGGTATATTGAGCTCTTTGGCCAACGCCTTTAGGCTGCCGGAGATCATGGCTACCGCATTTTCGCGATTGGCATTTCTACCGGCGTCAACTTGTATGAGCTGCAGATAATCGATGAAGATGACCCCGACATCTTCACGTCTCTTCATGCGGCGGGCCTTGGCTCGCAGCTCCAAGATATCGATGGCGCCGGTATCATCAATAATCATCCTTGAGTTTCGCAATCTGCTAGCTGCTTCTTTGATATTGTTAAGTACAAAGCGTGGCGGCACCCGATTGATGAAGCGAGCAATGCCGGTTTTGGCCTCGCTGCTGATAAGACGCAAGACCAATTGCTGCGCCGGCATTTCCAGGCTGAAAAAGCCCACAGGCACGGGCGGATTGCTCAGAGCTATATTGGCGGCCATATTCAGTGCCAGGGCGGTCTTTCCTATAGATGGCCTGGCTGCCAGAACAAAAAGCTCACCCGGCCTTAACCCGGTGATAGCCTGATCCAGCTGATGGAAACCGGTCTTCAGACCCATGACATCGGATTGTCCGCTGAAAATCTTATTGAGATGCTCGATGGCCTCCACCACTAGAGGCTGAATGAGCTGCAAATCCTTGCTCTCATTCATTCGCGTAACCTCAAAGATATTGCTCTCAATCTGATCAAGAAGCGCCTTGACATCATCTTCGGCATCGTAGCACTTTATGATAGCTTGTGAGCAACTACTGATAATGCGGCGCAAAATTGCGTTTTGCTTGACTATTTCGGCGTAGTGTTCAATATTGGCGGCGGTTGGCACCGCATTGCTAAGCATGGCCAGGTAACTGGGGCCACCTACCTCCTCGAGCCTGCCACTCTTGCTCAAATGATCAGTAAGCAAGACCACATCCATGCCGGCCTCGCCCTTTTCAGAGCTGAGTTCGAGCATAGCATTGAAAATGGTCTGATGGGCGGGGCGATAGAACGCGTTTTCAAAACGCAGGGTTGAAATGGCGGTGGCAACTGCATTGCCCTCTAAAAGCATGGCACCAAGCACAGCCTTTTCGGCTGACTCGTTATGCGGCTTGGGTCTGTCTAAATTCAACAAGGCAACCGGTTCCTTGGTGACTGATTGCGTTTGCATAAATAATTCCTCAACAAAAGCAAATAGGTTATATGGAAATCTTTGCCGAAACAGGGCATTGCGTCTATGATGCGCGAAGTAGTCAATTTCGGACTCTGCTCATCGGCACTATCCTACAATGTAAGGCAAAAAAAAAGTCTCGCAACATCTGCGAGACTTTTTTTGGGGGTTTATTTGCTAACGACTGTAATGTGCCGGCCTTTGGAATATGATAATAGGTTCTTGCCCTAAGTTATCTTATTGCCAAAAAGCCAGGGTACAGCAGGACTCAAGCCCCTGTTTTAACGACATTAACTCGTAAGCTGGCCTTGATTTCGGCGTGTAGTTTCACAGCTACATGATGTTCGCCAAGCTCGCGCAGGCCGCCATCCGGCAAGCTGATAATAGAGCGTTCCACTTCCAGACCTTTTTCCAGAAGCGCATCTGCAATCATTTGGCTATTGACTGAACCGTAGAGCTTGTCATTTTCACCGACAGCCACGGGGATTTCCAAGACAGTGCCTGCGATCTTGTCAGCCATGCTGCGTGCCACTTCCAAGCGCTCAGCGTGCTCTTTTTGCAGACGCATCTTCTTGGCTTCAATCTGACGCATGAGCCCAGGACTCAGCTTTTGACCCAGATTGCGCGGAAGCAGATAATTGCGCGCATAACCATCGGACACGCGCACTTGGTCGCCAATCTTACCCAGTCCGGCAACATCTTCCAGGAGAATAATTTCTACTGCCATTGTGCTACTCCTTTTCTTACGTTGTCACAGAACCAAGGCCAGAACACGAGCGCGTTTCACCGCTGCCGACAGTAGCTGCTGGTGCTTATAGCAGTTTCCGGTGACACGCCGCGGCAGGATACGCCCACCTTCCGTCTGATAGCGCTGAATCAGGTCAACATCTTTGAAATCAATGACGTGAATTTTATTTTCGCAAAGCCGGCAGGTCTTTGTACGCAATACTCTGCGGCGTTTTCTTCTTGGTCTTGAACTCTTCATGATAAAAACTCCTAAGGCAATCAAAAATTATGTGTGATTTTCATTAAAACGGGAGGTCATCCACCACATTATCAGCGTCTTCTGCCTCGATCTCAGCGGAGGTGTCGGACTGCTCCGGCAATGGTTTGAAAGCCGGCATATTAGCCCCGGCGGGTGGGTTGTAGACCGGAGGTCTTCCGGCGGCGGGTGGAGGAGCCTGACCATAGGACGGCGCCGGCTGTCCATAACCTGGCGCAGCCTGACCGCCGTAGTTTGGTGCGACTTGTCCATAACCTGGCGCAGCCTGACCGTAAGGCGGTGCTTGATATGGCACCGCACTCGTCCCCTGATAGCCAGCCGGTTGTTGAGCAGGATAGCCGCCTTGCTGTGCCAGGCCACCGAGCAACTGTTGACGCTCAACGGTCACTGACAAACGGCTGCGTTTCTTGCCGGTCTCACGGTCGTCCCATTGTTCATATTGCAGACGCCCTTCAACGAAAAGCGGACTGCCTTTACGACAGTACTGCTGGATGACCTCGGCGCTGCGTCCGAAAGCAGACAAGTCCACATAGCAGACGTCCTCACGCTGCTCACCACTGGCCAAAGTGACAGTACGGTTGATAGCCATGCCGAAATTGCACACTGTACCACCGCGGGGCAATTGACGGCTCTCCGGATCACGGGTTAAATTACCGATAAGAAAAACCTTGTTCAAATTAGCCATGTCACAGCCTCCTGGAACCCGACTCTCAACGGGAACGGTAATTACGGTAAGAGCGCTCCTCGAAAATGTCGTCCTGGAAATTCTCTTCCTTAAACAAGCGTTCTTCGCGCGGCTTGAAGACCTCATCGTCCTGGCCTTCGATAAATTTGAATACAGCCAGGCGCAGCACAGTCTTGTTCAGCCTGTATTTGTCTTGCAATTTTTCAACACAGTCCGGAGCCATTTCAGCCACATAGTCCCAGTAGATACCAGCCTTGTGTTTGCCGATAGGACGCGCGAACACCTTCTTGTCCAGACATTTTACTCTGAGTACATTACCGCCCAGCTCCTGGATTTGCTCCACGATGCTGGTACTGAAGTCCTCTCCATTGCCCTCCACCCTACGCGGATCGAGGATAAATACCGCCTCATACTTGATCACCTTCAACTTCTCCTTTTGCTTCGGCATTGACTTTGTCCACAGAATGCATGGAAATGCGTTCCAAGGCTGCCTGCCATCCCTCTTGCAAGAGACATTGCAGCACCTCAGCGGCGCGCGAAAACGTTTCGTCCATCTTCTCTATTTCTGTGGAAGCCCAGGGTGCCAGCACGTATTCCACGTTGCTTGCCGTTCCGGGCTCTGGTCTCCCAATACCTATTCTGAGTCTGGGCAGATCATCCCTTCTCAGAACTTGAATAATGGATTGTAATCCTTTTTGTCCTGCACTGGAACCCTTGCTGCGCAAGCGCAGCGCGCCCAAGGGCAGATCCATGCAGTCGCAGACTACGGTCATGCGTCGGGGGGAGATTCCCAACGCCTCCATCATCTCCCTGACTGCCTTGCCGCTGTCGTTCATATAAGTCATGGGCAAAAGCAGATATTGTGCTTTTGAGTCACTGTGACATTCCCATAACTGTGCCAACTGCGGCTGCCACTTTGCCTTGTTCCAGACCATGATTTGCCTTAGCTTGTCTGCCACTTTCCACGCTGCATTATGCCTGCTTTGAGCATATTCAGCGCCGGGGTTCCCCAGGCAGACCAGCAGGTCAACCAAGTCCGTATCGTTGACAATAGCGGGCGGATTATCCATTATCCACGTATTGCCGGTTCTATGCGCTTAGTTCAGCATATGACCGGCAAGTTTTTATCGCCCAATTCCGGGGCGTTTTCATGCTTCGTCGCCAGCCTCACTTGCAGCTTGGCTCTCTTCCTCGCCGCCTTCTGCTTCCTCTTCACTTTCTTCGTCCACATCAGCCACTCTGGACATTCTCACTTGGAAGACAGTCTGTTCCGGATCGCCCACAGCAGTCACCCCTTCGCCAAGCTGCAAGTCAGCGATAAGCAGCGACTCATCCAATTCCAAAGCGCTCACGTCCACCCTTATTGCATCGGGCACATTTGCAGGCAAGCATTCGACTTCAATTTCGCGCAGGATTTGCTCCAGCTGTCCGCCGCTCTTTTCGCCCACCGCTGTTCCTTCGCTGATAACCGGCACCGGCAATATGACGGGTTCATCGGCCTTGACCGCCAAAAAGTCCACATGCAGAATTTTACCGCTTATGGGATGATTTGCGATTTCCTTAGTGATAGCGCTACGCTTGCCTTGGCCATCTATCTTCAACTCTACTACGCCTGAGTGACCAAAAAGCTTTTCGGCACTGTCATAGTCCATACTTAAGTTCAGGTTGGGCTCACCGGCGCCGTAAAGGACGGCCGGCACCGAACCGCCGCGACGCAAACGCCGAGAGTTGGCGGAGCCAAAAGCCTGACGCGGTTGAACGGAAATAGTAAATGCGTTGCTCATCTTGGTAATCGTCCTTATCTAGTTATAGCATCAGTCTTGCGACAAAAAACATAACAGGAAACGCATAATATAGCATGGCAAATTGTTATAATCAATCAAAATTGATCAAAATTGCATTAGGTGTAACTGGAAAAGTTAAACGCACGCTTTTTGTGCATTTAATTCTGCAAACATATCATAAGCGTTCATCATATACGAGGGCACGGACTATTTACGCATATTTTTCTCTTATGAACGAGTGGGAACTGCGTTTGATTCGTGCGCCTTGTAAGCGCATGAAAAAGGCAGTCAGTTGGTTTCAGGCCAACCGACTGCCGGATTGGTGAATGCAGCGGGTTTTAATATTCTTCGGCAAGCTTTTCAGCTGTTTTAAAGACGCCTCCACGCTGCTTGAGCCCCTGCAATATCAAGGCAAATTGCTGCAAGGCGAAGTCTCCGCAATTCTTGGTGATAAAGGGCTTTGGCGTCACGTACGCTTCGCCAAAATCCAGGGCACCCTGCGGCATCTCTTGAAACTCCCATGGATGGAAGTAGAAACAAAGCACCGGGCGGACATTGCGCGCTTCGACATAACGCAAAAAGCCGTCTATCTTATCCAGCAAAAAATGGGCGCCTTCGGTACGAAACAGCGGCCACTGATCGCGATCACGGTTCCAAGGGTCTTGACTTTCCATTTCCAGATCGCAGAAATTAGGGATTTCGACCAATTTCATGCTGCCTTTGCGGGTCCAGTCATTAGGGTCGGGATGATAGGGGGTGATCATCGTACGATAGAAAAACAACGGCAGGGAGGCATCGGCCTTATATCCGAGCTTCTCCAGCACCTGCACCACCGTATTGCTGCCCCAAAGACGCGGGCAACGGAAGCTTCGTGGGGCTTGCCCACTCAGTGCGGTGACGATCCGGGTCGCTTCCCGAATGCGCCCTTCGACTTCAAAAGTGCAGACCGGCCAGTTGTTGGGCAGCGGGAACAGAGGATCTCCCAACGTTTCATGAAAAAGTCCATGACAGCCGATTTCATGCCCGGCCGCCTGAACCATTTTCAGGATAGATGCATTGTTTTCTGCCGCATGCCCTGTCCAGAAATACGTCGCCACCGCCCCATGATCTGACATCACTTCAAGCAGTTTCGGGGTACCCAGCTGCACGCCGTCATAATGGTCGGTGTAACTGCCAATATCCGTTTCCATATCAATGCCGAGAACAATATCAAAACGCGCATTCTGATTCATTTCAGGCCTCCCCCGATCAGAATTTCAGATTTGTGTGCAGAGCATCCATCTTGGTGCTGAACGGGACTGCGCCTTTTTCGGTGATTCGGTAGCCGGTCTCGATGCGGGCGCCGTGGAATTGCGGATGGCCGAAGAAACTGATATCTACACAAATCGCCATGCCGGGACGCAGGATATCATCGCTGTTCGGCCCGAAGAAAGGCGCTTCAGCCTCAAGCAGGCCGATCGTGTGCACAAATGGACAGACCAGATATTTAGCAAAACCGAGTTTGTCAAAATAGGCACGGGCAGGAGCGTCAATTTCACGACCGGATTTGCCCGGAACCAGCATCGCCTTGGTTAGCACAAAGGCCTCGCGTAAATATTTCAGGCATTCCTTCTGAGCAGCAGTATATTCCCCGCTGACCGGCAGCTGGTCGCCTATGACGCCGGCGTATCCATTTACCTTCGGAGCAAGGCCTATCATCACAGTCTCGCCAGATACCAGCTTTTTGCTGCTGGCAGTCGGCACTACCGCATTGGCACGGGAGCCACTGCCTACAATCGCCGAAAAACCAAAACCGGTGGCACCCCGGCTGCGTGCAGCATACTCCCCAGCTGCAGCGACCTCAATCTCACTAACGCCCGGAGCTATCACCGACTTCATCGCATCATAACAATAATCCGCCAACTTGAAAGCGGCAGCAATCTGTTCAAGTTCCCAATCGGATTTTTGATAGCGCAAACGTAAAAAATCATCGGTGATGTCAACAATTTCCACACCGGTAAAACCATCCACAATTCCTTTGTAACAGCCATAGGGCATACGGTCGGCTCCAACCAGACCAATGCGCCTGACCGTCCCCAGACTTACTTTTAATTCCTCAAACAAATGCGGAAAATCAATAATTGTCGCAGCAGGATATTCCTCATCAGGAACCATGAATACCGGAAAATTCCGAGTCTCCTTGATCGCACTGTCCTGCTTTGCAAAGGGTTCACTTTCAGGACCGCCCAACAACAAGGGCGCCCCCACACGCGGCACTAAAACCGCACCAGACTCAAACTGAGGACACCAACCAGTCAGATACCACCCATTCCCAATATTAAATTCATCATAGTACACTAGAGCCAGATCAAGAGATTTCTTAGCCAAAATCCCGCGCACAGACTCTAAACGCAATTTACACTCAGATTCCGGAAGATAACCCATCGCATCGTCTCCTTAATCAACCAAGCACAAAAAACATGTTTAAACGCCCGATGTTACATTTAACACCGCCTCTGATAACAATAACCTTCTTTTCAAAAAAAGCAACTTTTGTTTTGGCAGACATGAACAAGAAGAGGCAAAATAGCCACGGGGGGCAAGAATGGAATGGCTCTGGAATCTTCCTTCCTACCGTCCGTGCATGTTGAGAGCGTCAGTCTAGCCCACGCCTTTTGCTGTGGTTTGTCTTATAAGACATCTTGCATCTCAGACATGAGGAGCAGGCCTGGTTGATTCGCGTACGATTAGTTCCGGAGGCAGGCGCAGCTTGATCGGCAATCGGCTGCTATTTTTCTCGTGTATCAGGGCTACGGCTTCTTCTGCCAAGGCATCATAATCCAAGCTAACGGTAGTAAGGCTCGGGTAAAGGAGTCTCCCGAGCGGGAGATTGTCGCAGCCACATATTTGCACCTGTGAAGGGATGCCGATACCCCGCGACAGCAGAGTCCGACAGATGCCGGCAGCCATCTCGTCATTGCTGAACACGGCGTCAAAGGTGCGTCCGCTATCCAGCAATGCGGAAATGGCGGCGGCGGCGCCGTCTGACGTGAAATCCGTGTAGAGAATATTTTCCTGGCGGATATCCAGCCTGCGGGCTTGCAGGGTCTTACGGTAGCCGGCTAATAGCTCGCGTGAAAAAAAATGGTCTGCATGCCCCAGGCAGAGTATGATATCACTGCATCCGCACTCGAGCAGGTGTTCAACGCCGAGACAAGCCGCTGCGGTATTGTCGAAAGCCAGAGAAGTGAACGCGGCTATGCTTGATTCGCCAGGGTTATCGAGCAGAATGGCGCCGGGGAAAGCGGCAACGATTGCATTCAGTTGCGGAAGTGGGAAGTCTCCGATAATAAAGGTGATCTCGGCGGCACGCCGCTTGGCGGCCTCGAGCATCCGCAGGAAACCGCGATAGTCGCCATTTCCACACAGCAGCAAACATTCGCAATTGCGGGCGGTCAGGCGCTGTTCCAGCGCGGTGATCAGTCCGGCATGGTACAAAGCCTGGCTATGGCCGCTGCTCCAGCAGATCAATAATACTCTTTTAGCTTTCTGCTGTTCTCTGTCGGCAGGGCGTCCCATGCGCGCACCACGCAGATAGCCTAATTTTTCAGCCACCTGCAATACCCGTTCTGAAGTCGTTGCCTTGACCAGAGGACTCTGCCGCAAAACACGGCTCACGGTCATTGCGCTGACTCCACATCGGGAAGCAATGTCAGCTATTGAAACATGTTGGGGCGATTTTTTCATCTATGACAACCTGATGGAAATCAAATTTTACAACCAGAACCCGATAAATCCACCGAGTTCGCACCCATCCTCAGCACCCTGTGCCTATTCCCTATACGCTGCCTTCAGCAGTGTTTCTTAGACGATGCAACCCTGCATTACGTCATGCGAATTAGGGACTCCTCCACATATCACATGCCTGCGATACACGAACCATCCTACATAATATGATGGAATACTGTATAAAACCAATCGCTGTTCTTAACTTTTTTCAGCTCTATTATTCACTGGACGAGGCTCCCTGGTGGGGGCAGTCTTAGCTTGCATTATTATGGTAAAGATGTCTTTACCTTTCCGGTGCCCCGGTGCCTGTCGTCCATCCCCGGAGGATATGCTTCGACAGCAAGCGCCAG
Organism: Oligosphaeraceae bacterium; assembly: GCA_012799725.1. Lineage (GTDB taxonomy): Bacteria > Verrucomicrobiota > Lentisphaeria > Oligosphaerales > Oligosphaeraceae > JAAZIY01. Next base: position 12,723 of record JAAZKR010000212.1, read on the forward strand.
AAAACCTCTTGTTATCAAAGCAATTTCAGCATGATTGCCGCGCTTGCCAACACACCGATGACCATGCAGTAAATTCCGAATTTCCAAAAGCTATTCTTTTCTAAGATTTTATATAGTATTTTCAGGGACAGAAACCCAATTGTAGCTGCAATGATGCAAGCAAGCAGCATCACTATGGCCTCCTGGGGTTCATTGATCAAACACCAGAGTTCTTTATGCTTGAAAAACAACGCGCCGAGAAGCAGCGGGACATTCATCAGGAAAGAAAATTCTACTGCCAACGGCAAAGGATAGCCCAAGGCATACGCAGCAATGATGGTGCTGCCACTACGGCTAATGCCAGGTATCAATGCAAGACATTGAGCCAGACCCACCAGCAAGGCTTGTAGCCAACTGAGACGGGTGATAGCAGCTCGGCGCGGCGGTACTCGACTGTATAAAAGAATCAAGCCTGTAAATATCAACATAGCTGCCGCAAGCAGGGCCGAATCACTCAGAGCCTCGAGTCGACGACGGCAGGCTAGATACAGCATGCCTGCAGGCAGGCAGCCCAACAACAAGGTAAAAGCATAATGCCAAGAGTCTTTGCAACCCGACAAAAGACCAAGACCTAAAGCAAGAATCTTTCTGCGGAAAAAAATCAAAATAGTGAACAAGGTGCCCAGATGTAAAAAGAGTTCCAAGTTTGAACCGGAACCGGCGTCAACTTTCAATACCTGTTGCGCCAAAAGCATGTGCCCCGAGCTGCTTATCGGCAGAAATTCACAAATGCCCTGTATAAGGGCTAAAATAAAAATTCCTGCAAAGCCCATAAATATAAATTCGCAAAAAAGTCAATGCCTTGACAAGCAAAAATTTCGCCACCCATAAAGTTGAGAGTGCAACACGGGGCGGATCGGTCGGATCAATTCATTTGATTTTAGCTGTTGTTTGCCGCCTATTCTTCTGGCAATGCGGGGCGCACCTTTAGTCGGCGTGGTTTGCCAATGCTAACCGTACCGAGAGGGCTGCCCTTGATTTTGCTCACTAGTCGCGCCGGTACATAGTCCACCTTGCAAAGGCCTTCATGCCTGCCCTTGCTATGCCAGGCTGCGATCGCTGCCGCACGCAGCAACAAGGCCTGATCTGGTTGCACCTCAGGCGATGGAGCACGCAAAATAACATGGCTGCCGGCATGATTGCCGGCATGAAACCAATGGTCATCCGGACGAGCGAAATGCAAGGAAAGCTGCTCATTGTCCCAAGAGCTTTTACCGGCAAAAACCTGCCAGCCGGAACCAAGATCATAATGCCAGTAACGAAAATCTTGCGCAGACATGGCAATGAATCATCTACTCAGAGCACAAAAAGCGGGATCGACCAAGCTATTTAAGCTCGGGTGCCTCTGCCTATCAACGAGTTTTGGGGTTGGCTGAAGAGCTTGTTAGCGTGTTCCAGCATCAGGCCAGTACCATTGACTACCGCCTTAAGTGAGTCTTTGCCTATGGTCACGGCCAACCCTGTCTCTTCGGAGATAAGTCGGTCTAGCCCGCGCAACAGCGAGCCGCCGCCGGCCATAGTGATGCCATTATCAATCAGGCGCGCAGCTAATTCCGGCATACAGGAGTCTATGTTCTTGCGTATAACTTGCACGATGGCGGTCACTGGTTTTTCCAGGGCACGGCGTATTTCCTCACTGGTAATAGTCACCGCCCGAGGCAAACGATTACCATGCTGCGCCATATCATGACCTTTGACCTCCATGGTCATAGGTTCAGCCAGCTCATAGGCGCTGCCGATTTTAAGCTTGATGTTTTCAGCGGTAGGATCGCCGATTTGCAAACGATGCGCATTCTGCATATGACTGACAATAGCGGCGTCCATAGCATCGCCACCGCACTGCACGCTGCCGCTGGTTACAATATTGCCCAGGGAAATGATTGCGACCTCTGTAGTGCCGCCGCCAATATCAATGATCATATTGGCATCAGGCTCATTTACCGGCAGCCCCACCCCTACGGCAGCGGCCAATGGCTCCTCTACCAGCTGTACGCTGCGTGCTCCGGCGCTGAAAGCGCTTTCGCGCACTGCCCTAATACCCACCTCGGTAATGCCGGTAGGTACAGCTATAAGCACTCGAGGGCGCATGATTTTGAACTTGCCGGTGGCCTTGCGGATGAAGATGCGCAGCATCTCGTCTGTGACCTCAGCGTCAGCAATAACACCATCTCGCATGGGGCGCACCACGCGTATATTTTCCGGGGTCAAGCCTATCATACCCTTGGCTTCTGCGCCCACGGCGCGTACTTTATGCGTATCGGCATTGATAGCGACCACAGAAGGCTCGTCCAGAACGATGCCGCGGTCGCGCACATAAACCAAGGTATTCATCGTACCCAGGTCTATGCCGATATCGTTGACGAAAAAGCTTTTCACAGTGTCAAGAAACATAGTGACGATCCATTTAGGCTAGAAGGCTGAGAATGACAGGTAATTACCCATAATATACGTTACAGCTTTGCAAAAGAACAATCCCGAACGCAAGATATTTGCAAAAACCAGCTTTTAATCGGTATCAAAGACCTTGTTTAGTGCGGAGCGTATTTTCCATTCTGGCTTCTTGATGCTGCCGCGCAGCTCTGCATCAAATGCCCATGACAGCGGTTTGAGCACAAACGAAAGCAGATTGATGTTTTTGAGCGCCTTGCCTTTGACTGTAAATTTAAGCTTATCTTTGTCCCAGGCATACTCTCCTTCGCCATGCAATGCGATAATGGTGCCATCAGTCGTGAAGCGATTTACCAACAATCTGCTTCCTTGCAGTGTGTAGTCGGCCTCAAGTTCGGTAATACTGCCCAAGTTACCGCCTTTATCCTTGCTAAAAAAGCCCAGCGATAGCAGCGAGCCCAGATTATGCAGTAACGGCACCTGCCAAAGGTCAGCCTCTTGCAGCTTAAAATGGCCGTCACCCTCAAGATAGAGTGGTGAATCGGCCCAACCCTGTAGAAAAGCCACTTTGCCATCCAGGTCAATGCGACCTGTCAGAGAATTTTTACGTTCCTCTCCATTCTCCCCATTCTGCCCGAAAAAGGCTTGTTCGGTCTTTTCCAAGGAGAGTCCTTTGATTTTCAGCAAACTTTCGCCGGAACGGCTCAAGAAGTCAAAATAGCCGCTATTTTGTACTTCGCCATCATAAAAACTAGCTTGCTTGATATGCCAAAACAGCTTATCCTTATCGTAGTTCCAAGCGCAATCGACGTCTTGCAACTGTTTACCTTTGAAGCCCATCTGTTTGGCCATAATATTGCCGTTTATCTGCAACTGCATAGGGCTTGTGAAATCAAAACGGCCTTGACAGTGGACCTTGGACTCCGGATGTATATCGATCAGTTCCAGGAAGCCCAACCAACTATCATCAATAGACTTCAGCAGCGCCAGGCTATCCAAAGGCGCATCGCTCTCAAACAACTCGAAGCTGCAGTGCGGACTTCCTCTGAAAGAAAATTCCATTCTGGCATTAATATCGCCGTGTTCGGTTTTCAGGACTATTGGCTCTATAAGCAAAGATTCAGGCAGATCCAAAAGCAAGGAAACCTCCGCCTCGGGAACCGGAAAATCTTTATAGTAGGCATTGGCAATTTTCAGTTTAGTATCGATTTTCAGCTGCCAATTTTTATCATGGCGCGGATCCTCCCAGTAAAGCAGTTCTGCGATACTGATCTGCGGCGGACTATTCTGCTCCCAGCGCACATTTTGCCAAATCTGGTTATAGACATGGCTAGCTTCCTCGTTGAAAATAAAGGCATCAAAAAGCTCCGGGCGGGCTTTGACAACAACGTTTTCCAACCTTAAACTGGGCACCTTGAAATCGATGACCAAGTCTAACTCCATTTCTTCATCTTGGTTGACTAAAGCCTCGATACTGCGAAAATGGGCGCTTTGAGAACTGATTTGCGCTTCAGCCTGTAAGCGATGTATTTGCAAATTGCGAAACCGGCTGTCTTGCGCTTGCATTTGCAATAACAGCAGCCAGGTTTCAGGCTGGTGCAGATTGAATTCGGGGACTCTACATCGCAGATTTATTTCTCGAGAACCGGCAATCATCTTGTCAATGGAAGCATAGAGATTGTCGAATTGCTTTTGAAAGGCCTGCAATAGTAACTCAGGCATCACAACAGCCCGGCCAGCAGTCAGTTCAAAGCTGGGCTTTTGTAAATTGAGCCGACAATCAGCATGAGCGCTGAATATCTGTCCGTCTTCTATGCCTGCTTGGTTTTCATTGCGCAATTCCAGCTTTATTTCCACTGGCAATTCCTTGGCTGCCAATAATTCTTGCAGATCAATTCTGGCTTGCAAATATAGGTTCTGTATGTCATCTTGTTTGAGCTTGGCGCTGGCTTGGTTTATGTATATACTTTCATCCTCTAAGCTAAGCGGTATAATCAGGTCTTCGAGTTTCAGACCAAAAACCTGCGCCTCCGATTCGCAAAGCTCCGCATTCATACGCCATTTGCACCATTCCGGTTCGGAGGGCTGCAAGCTCGCCTTAAATTGCAAGTCATCAAAATGCCGCAATTCCTGTAATTGCTTGCCCCAGCCCTGCTCTTCAAGAAGTTCATAGAGATTGATCCTGCCCTGCATCTCACCGGAAAGCAAGTGTTGCGCAAAGTCCCATTTGAGCGTGCCGCTGACAGTTTGATTGCGTCTATAATCTTTTGACAGTAGCAGATCATTGAGTTCCAAGGTCTGCTTGTGCAGTCTCAAGTTGGCTTTTGCAAATTGGAAGCGACTATCATATATGGACAGCGATCGTAGAGAGCAATCCAACTGCAAATCAAGGCTTTGCAAATCAAATCTCTGAATATTCAGCCGCCCGGTGAAGCTCATAGGCACAGGGCAATGTATAAAGGCAGGCCAAGTTTTTTGCTGATCGACATCAGACAAACGCAACAGGGTTTCAGGCGCGAGGCGTCCCTGGAAATCGGCATTTACAGTCTGGCTTTTAAAATCGATACTACCGGAAGCTTGCAACTGTTCATTACTTTCAAAAATCCAGACCAGGTCGTATAATTCAAAGACCTGTTCTTTTAGTCTGAAGCGGCCTCGTTGTTTTTGCACCAAGACCGGACCGAGCTGACCGTAGTTAAGATCAAAGTCGCCATTGATTTCCAAGCTTTGCCAGCTACGCAAATCAGCTCTGCAAGTAAAAGCCAGCCTGGTATCATTTTCACCAAACTCGCATTTATGAAAATAGGTCTGGAATTTTTCCAATAGCGTTAATACTCTTTGATAGTCGTATTCCTTGTCTGTCGGCTTCCGCGTCAACAGGCTTGGTAGCTCGGCAGCATTATCCAATAGAGCTTCACCGCTGAATTGGACACCATTTTGGCTGAAGCTCAATAACAACGCAAGCTGATGCGAATTTTGCAATTTGGCCGAAAAGGCCAGCTGGCGGCAATGCAGTATGTGCTTGCCTTCGGCATTCAATAAGCCAAGCTCGGCGTTGCGCAGACGCAAATTCTTCAAAGACATATCTTTGGAAAATAGCTTATGCAGCCGGAATCGGCACATGGCCTCCCTGCCCCGGAACTCTACTCGCCCCAATGGACTATTCAAGTCCAAGCGCAATCCTTCGGCTTGTACACCGCTGAACAAGCTAGCACGCAACCAGTCTATCTGGCACTGCATTTGATCCGAAGATAAACGACGCGCCACAAGTTTGCGAAAAATCGCGCCGGAGCTACAAACGCGCAACAAGACCTCCAGAATAAGAATGGCGATCAGCGGCGACAATAGGTAGAAACGCAGATTCTTCCACTGCTTTTTTATAAATTTGAGCATCAAGCTTAAGCGTCAATGAAAGTTAATTAACAACACACTACTATAATATGAATGGTCGGCTTTAGCAAATAAGCACCGCCCTAATCCAAACTCGACAAGGTAGACCTTGCGACATTATGAACGCGACACCTTCCAAGCGCTGATTTTAGGGATGTTCTTGCCTCGGGTGACCGAAGGCGAAGAGTGAGGCCGCCCGAGGCTATGCATGGTGCAGCCCTTGCCGGAGCTCCACCGACTTGTCCGATTTGTCCGTCAGAGCTACAACCCTATAAAATTTCCGCGTCTCCTGTATCTTCGTGGAAAACATATAGGTTATATGCATAGCCCACACTAAGAAAATCTGTGTGATCTGCGGATAAAATAAATGTAGCTTATCCTTTTAAAAAAGAAAATATTTTGCGTCGATAGTAGGTGCTGCCCGGCTTGCGGCCTTGTTTTGTGGTCAGCTGCGACTCAAAATCCGGCTTAAGTTCATCTTGGTTTTTTATCGTGCTTTCATCTTGTTCAGAAAGCTCTATCAGGCTGCTTTTTTCCACCGGCAGATACTCGGTCCAGTAAATCGGGATTTTATGCCATTTGCCGTCACCCCCCAGCACTGTATGGTATTCGACGCGTTTTTCACCCTTATAACCCAGGGCACGCAACTCCCAGACAGACACCGTCCCCTTACGCTTGATAAAGCGGCTTTTCAGAATGCTGTTAGTGATACAAAAGGGATGCTCGAATTTGTCCTCACCCATATAATTTGCCAGCGATTCGCACTCCCATGAAGAAGCGTATCGGTACGGTTCCTCGGCATAGATGCCGGCTCCCCCTTCATTTTGCTGATAAACAGGTATAGCCAGCAAAGGCGCTAATGCAAAATAAACCGCCTTGAAATATTCGGCGTTATGTCGCAGAAAAAATTGCCGTGCTCTACTCAGATTATAGTCGTGGAACTTGCGTGGATTGCTGTCCAGCGAAAACTCTTGCAGATGCCTGGGATAAAGTGTGTTGATCTTATTGTTCTTAAAAAAGTGAAAATTATCACCATATCCTACCGTACGGTCTTGCAACAACTTGAGCATCTGCCTTTGCGCCAGGGGTGTGAACAGCAACCTGAATTCGATCTCATGATCGCGATCCTTGGCATTGAAAAGCAACTCGAAGTCCTCGTTAGCCATCATGGTATATTGTGAAGCATCATCGAGGTTGCGGGAAAATGCTCTCAACTTTGCGAGCTGATAGCGTTTTTGCAAGTTGTTAAAAACTCCCTTTTCCTTTCCTGAAAGCCTAGAAGGCGAGCGTGAAAAGCTCAGATTCGGCGCGGCATCGTTACCATAGATCAGAAAATGGCGGCGTTCATATACCGGCGCGGGTTTATTGCAGCTGGCAGTCAGGGTCTGGTTTCTAGTAACATAAAAATACTTGCCATCATTGCCACGCACTCTTTCACGCCAAGAAATATTGAGCTGCCCTACATAAGTTTTGCTGCCCCACTGCATCTCCTGCAATTCTGCGAACACAAAGGGGTTGCCATTAATCTGACCGCTTTGAGCAAACAGGACGGAACGATCATCGGCAAGCCGACAATCAAGGCGAAAACGTTCTGAGAGCTCCTGCAGCCTGGCCTGGTTGAAATATGGGTCAAATTGCAGGCGTGGCACTGTCCCCTCGATAATTTTCAAGCTCAAGTCCCAGTCGTATAGCCGGTTCAAGGGTGACATCTGCTTCCAGGCCAAATCTATGTTCTGACGTATCTGCGTCTCGATACTGGCAATCTGGTCGGCAGTCTTGCGATATCCGGAATAAGCGTATTTTATCAGAGCGGCAGCACCGATCAGCAGGAGCAGCCAAGCCAAATGGTGCATAAAACCAAGCAGCAAGGAAAGCAGCGAGATACTGATCAGTATCATCAAAAATAACTGCCAGAAAAACAGATTGCTTTTAACCTGTTTTTTCTGGCGTTCAAAACCTTGAATCTGGCGCATAAGCTGCCGATTAAGCTCTGCGTCAACTCCGGACTCGGCCAGCAAAGCGGCAAAAGCCGCTTCGCTTTGTCTGGCAAACTCAGCCTTAAAGTGCTCTTCGTAAAGGTCTAAAGGTTCATAGACATCCGGAATCAAAAGAAGGTCTCCCGCGCTCTTTGCTTGGTTTCGGCAGAAGCGGCAAACGGAATGCGGCTAGTATAACCGGCACGGGCAGCCACGATCATCTTGGTAGGCCAGGCAAATATATCGCTGTTCCATTGGTTGACGGTGTCGTTGTACAGACTGCGCGCCGCTGTGATTTCTTTTTGCAGATAGCTGTTTTGCCGCATGGCGTCTGCAATCGCTGAATGTGCCTTAAGCTCAGGGTAAGCTTCAATCTGCGGAAAAAGCCGCGCAAAAGAGGCGTCTATACGTTGTGAGACCTCGTTGCGCTCGGCCTCCGGCAAACGTCCTCCCCTGAAAGCAGCCACCGACTTCATCACGTCCTTGTCCAGGTCTATAGCTTTAGCTACCAGCGGAGCGACATTCTGCAATATCTGCACGCGTTGCTCCAAGTAGTTATCAATTTGTGAAGCATCAGCCTGGATTTTCTGCTGCAGCTTGCGAAAATAATTAGCGGCATTGACTTTCATCAGCAAAAAAATCAAGCCGGGCAGGATGCCGCAAACCCATAGCATCACTTCAAAAACTACTGAACCGGCTCCGATTTTCACCGGCAACTGCTTCTCGATAACATTAACATCACGGCCCTCCGCATTAACATAGCCGCTTAGTTCATCCAGTTCATTTGCCATCTTGCTCTCTCCTTAGATACCATAACAAACGGGCAGTTCTGAATCTATTACGCAAATAATCCTTTTTCAAGTAGAATATTCTTAATCTGCCGATTATCTGCGCAATCTGCAAAAAAAACTGGGAGGCGGAGCCTGCCGAACCAGGCGGCGTCTTCAGATTTCGCCGGTCATTTTCTCCACCGCCAGCTGAAATGCCTTGATACCCTCATACATGCCGACTTCGTCCCGCAGCCTTTGAATTTCCGCCATGGCTTTTTCGGCCATTTCCGCGTCAGTTACTACCATCATAGCGCTGTTGGCTCCCGGCCAGACATTGTCATCCATCTTCGGCCCGGTACTCATTCCTCTGCCGATGAGTCTAGGCCACTGCGTAAAGCAAGATACGCCCAGACGGTCTATCAATCCATACAGTTCTTCTTGCAGTGATATGTTATAAACTATCAGTAACATTTTCATGTATCTGCCTCGTTAAACTATTTTTTCAAGCTTTCAGCACCTGTTTGCTATTGTTTTTCTCTTTGATCAGCATGCTGTACAAGATGGGAATAAGGACCAGGGTCACCAGAGTGGAAATGCTCAACCCTCCAATGATAGTGATGCTCAATGGCGACCATAGTTCCGAGCCGGTGGTCGTTGACAGAGCCATAGGCAGCATGCCAAAAATGGTGGTGAGTGTGGTCATCAGCACCGGCCTTAGGCGTCGACGGCCGGCTGTTGCTATGGCCATCTGCATAGGCATCTTACGGGCTACCAGGATGTTGATATAGTCTATCAGCACAATGGCGTTGTTCACCACCGTGCCCACCAGCATGATGAGACCTATAAAAGACATAATGTTCAAGGTCTTGCCACTAAAGGCAAGCGCGAAGATGGCACCGGCAAAGGCAAAGGGAATGGAAAACATAACGATGAAAGGAGCCATGTAGGACTCAAACTGAGCCGCCATGATCATATACACGAGCAACACACCAAACACCAACATTAAAGTCAGCTCGCTGAAGGCCTTGCCCTGCTCTTTTATTTGACCGTCATATTCTATACTTATGCCAGGCGGCAGAATAATGTTCTCAGCGATGGCACGTTTCAAATCTGCGCCCACCTCGCCTAGCGAACGCCCGTAGACATCCAGCTGCAAGTTGACTACACGCTCTTGACCGACGCGATTGATGGTCACCGGGCCGAGCTCCTCGCTCACGCTTGCAAATGAGTCCAAGCGGATACGGCTGCCGTTAACCGTGATCTGGCTATTGAGTATATCGTTGACGCTGCGACGTTCCACTTCATCAAGCTGCACAAAAATCTCATATTCGTCCTCGCCCTCTCGAAATTGGCTGGCTTCGTTACCGTAGAACAGAGTGCGTACGGAAGAAACTATGTTTTCCACATCTACTCCCAATACTGCTGCTGCCTCTCTATCTATGTTTATAACCAGCTCACGGTTGCCGCCGTCAAAGGTAATCACCGGGTCTTTACAGCCGGGTATATCCAGAGCCAGCTGCCGGATTTTCTGTGCGATAGCAAAAGTCTGTTCCAGATCATAGCCAAGCACTTCGACTACTATGGGTTTTTCGTTGCCGCCGCCCATGATCATGCTCATCAAACGATTTGCAGTTCCAAGAAAGACACGGTCTAACTCAGGCCAGCCACGCAATTCGGAAAGCACCGCTTCGCCTAACTCCGCAACGCCATAGGGGCGTTCCTCCAGTGGTAACAAGCGTATATTGACCTGTCCTATATGCGAGCCGCGCCCGCCCCAGCCCGCAGAAGCACGCCCTGCCCGCCAGTTGGTGAAACGTATCGCACTGGTACGCTGCTTGCCATCCTCATCATCGGGTATACCGCGCTCATAACCGGCTAACAGCTCCTGCTCCTTGCGGTAAACCGTATCTACGATACGCCTGCTGGTTTGTGCAGTGAGCTCCGCCCTGGTAGAAACCGGCAACTGAAAGCGGAAGGTCATTTCGCCGGCATCCAGATCCGGCGTAAATTCAGTACCGATAAATGGGATAATGAGTACCGCTGCACATATCACCATAGTAGCAAAAATCAGCACGGCATATCGGTGCTTCAGGGCGAAAGCCAGAAATGAGCCGTATCCTCTTTCAAAGGCCAGCATCCATTCTTCACTGCGCTGATAAAAGCGCTGCCAGCAACCGCTCTTTTGTTTGGCCGCTTCAATTGCCGCTTTGCCGCGTGGCGCATCATCAAGCAGCTTGGAACTAAGCATAGGGGTCAAAGTCAAGGCACAGCCCAAACTGGCCAGCAAAGTAGCTGTGACCAGCCCACCAAGCTGCCTGAACATGATGCCAGAAGCACCCTCCACAAAAACCAGAGGCAGAAAAACACAAATCGTGGTAGCCGTGGAGGCGGCCAATGAAAGCATAACTTCGGAAGCCGCAAACATAGATGCCTCTTTTATTTTCACCCCTTGACGCACCAAATTGCTGATATTTTCGAGCACCACAATGGCATTGTCAACCACCATGCCAATGGCAATGGCCAAGGCCGAAAGGCTGATCATATTGATAGTCCATCCCATAAAATACATGTAGCAAAAAGCAATTATAAGCGAAAAAGGAATAGTGAGAACTATCACCAAAGAACTGCGTATATTACGCAAAAAGAAAAAAGAGACCAGCACAACGAAAATGCCCCCCCAGTAAACCGTGCCCTTAACGTTGTCGATCGACTGCGTTATAAAAGTACTCGAGTCGTTAACAATGAAAAACTCTATGTCACGCGGTATGATTTCCTGTAGCCGCTTAAGCTCTTGGCGGATGTCAGCACATACTGAGACAGTGTTAGCCCCGCTGCGCTTCTGCACTATCATCATCATGCCGTCACGACCCATGGTCTCGACATATTGAGTGATTTCCTGAAAAGAATCACTGATCTCAGCGACATCCTTGAGGCGCACAATAGCCCCATTTTCCTGCAACAGCGGTATCTCCTTGATCTGATCCGGGTCCACATAGTCTCCCAGGATGCGTAGAGTAAATTCGACTATGCCGATTTTGAGGTTGCCGGCCGGCAAAGTTTTGTTCTGATTGGCTATAGCCTTCTCTATATCCTTGAGCGTGAGTCCATAGCCGGCCAGACGCTCGCGCGACAAAGCGACATTGATCTGCCGCTGCAACCCGCCAAAGGCGTCAACCGCGCCTACGCCTTCTATACGCTGCAAAGGCTGAAAAACCTCATCGTCAATAATCTCGTATAATTTCTCTATGTTTTCACGGGCAGTAACGCCGATCACCATGATGGGCATGGAGGCCGAATCAAACTTGAAAATAGCCGGGTCTTCGACATCGTCGGGCAACTGGCTTCGAGATGCATCTATTTTGGCGCGCACGTCGTTACTGGCCTCGTCAATATTGGTGCCCCAGGCAAATTCGCAGGATATGGAAGAGCGCCCTTCTGAAGTGACCGAACGGATTTGCTCCAAGTTAGCCACTGAACCCAGGCGTTTTTCCAACACTCGAGTAACTTTCTGCTCCACATCCTCACAGGATGCACCTTGCCAGAGCGTGAATACTGTCACACGGGTAGGCTCGATCTCAGGCACCAAGTCCACACCAAGCTTTAAAAGACAGACCCAACCCAATGCCAGGACAGATAAAAACAACATGGCCGTCGCAACCGGGCGTTGCACACCGAATTCAGGAAGACGCATATGATATCAGGCCTTGTAAAAATTATAAGACATATGGGAAAAATTAAGCGGCGGTGTTAAGCGCAAACGCCGCCAATCTCGAAAGCTTAGTAATTTTCTCAGAGTTTCTCTGCTGACAGCTGCAAGTTATTTCCTTCCACTCTGCGAATGGCTGCTCCATCAGTCAGGCGATGCTGTCCAACCACGACAATTTCATCTTTTTCCTGCAAGCCGGCAAGCACCTCTACTTGGTCGGCGAAACGTATGCCAAGCTTGGCATCAACAGCACGTACCTTATCGCCATCAGCCACATAGACGATGTGCTTGCCCAAATTGCGTATGGGCAGTGCAGCGGCAATAGCCAAGACATCTTGACGTGATTCCATGAGCAGCTCAACGGCAGCATACATACCTGGCTTCAGAATGCAATCGCCATATCCGTCAGACACATTGTCAAGCACTATTTCAACTTGAGCAGTGCGCGTATTCAGCTCTATGACTGGGTACACCTTGTTGACTAAACATTCGATATGCTCTCCTGGACGCGAAACCGTTTTCACGCGAGCTCGGGTCTCGCCAGGTCGTACTTTGCCAAGATGGTTCACCGGCACGGAAAGCAGCACTTTGACTTGCTCCATGGCTACAATGGTCATAATGGGCGTAGTCGGCGAGACCATGGCGCCGGGGTCCACATTCTTCTGGCTTACTACTCCGTCCATTGGAGCATAAAGCCTTGTTTCAGAAAGATTTATTTGTGCTTCTTGCAGTTTTGCCTTAGCTTGTAAGAGACCAGCTTGAGCCTGTTGCACGGCAGCTTTATTGCGCTCCAGCGCCGCTTCAGCTTGCTTGATAGCAGCTCGGGCTGAGCGCACTTGTGCTTCCCCTGCTTTCACGGCTGCTTCGGCGCTGGCATATTCGGCGTTAGCCTGTTCGGCAGCAGTCTGTGCCCGATCATAATTTTGCTGTGTGGTAGCCTGCTGTGCGAGCAATCCATGCTGTCGGGTCTGTTCACGCTCTCTATCAATCTTGGCTGCCAAGGCTGAGGCTTGGGCTGCCTGGGCACTCATCAAAGCAGCATTTTGCTGCTCATAGTTAGCTTGGGCATGCAAAAGACCGGCCTCGCTACTAAAAATATCGGCTTCGGCCACCGCCAAGCTGGCTTCAGCAGCACTCTTGGCGGCTTCAGCATTGGCAAGTTGTGCCTTCCATTCACGGTCGTCAATCAAGGCTATCTGCTGCCCTTTCTTCACCCGGCTGCCTTCGGAAAGCAGAAATTGTCCATCCTGTCCTAAATCGGCTAGACGCCCAGAAATCTTGGGCATGATTTCAACGCTTCGCATGGCCTGTATGTCGCCATTGAAAGTAAGTACCTCGTCGATGCATGAACGCCCCACTCTAGCGGTTTGTACCGGTATAGCCAAGTCGCGCTGAGCTCCCCTGCTCTGATTAGCCGCACGAATTTTCTCCTGCATGCGCAGCATGGCAAAAACACTGCCGACAAGCAGTACCACAATAATAATCAAGCTGATACCGGGAATGAGAATTTTCTTCATGACAATACGGTTCCTATAAAAAACAAAACTTAATCAAATTACAGCCATCCCATAGCAGCAAACAGGGGGAAAGCAGATGCGTCCTACCTCATTAGTCATTGCTTATCTTTTCACCCAGCTCCTGTAAGTAATCGTCCTTCAAGATCAAGCCACTGCTAGCAGCCAGCTGTTCCAGGTTGTTAAGCACCTGCACATATGAACTGGAGCGCGCCACAGCACTCTTGGTCACATCACTTTGCGCCTCGTTCAAGCGAGTAATCGTGGTTGTGCCACCCAGATACTCTTGGTGAACCAAGTCCCGTATCCGGGTAGCAGTGGAGAATATCTCTTCCTGTAAAACCTGTTGATGCCGGCTGGAATCCCAAGCCAGCAATTTGCGACGCAGCTCGGACTCAATTTCGAGAAGCAGGCTTTGCTTGCTTTGCACGGCAGCCTGAAGCTCAGCCTCGGCAGCCGCTATCGCAGCACTGGTTCTGTGACCCTCAAATAAATTCCAGTTGAGTGCCACACCAAAGCTGACATTCCTGTCCAAATGCCGGTTGAAGCGCAAAGAGCCTTCCCTTTCGTAGGAGTAGTCGCTGAATAGACTGATGCGTGGATACCAGGAGGCGCGTTGAGCCTGTACGGCAGCCTGACAACGCAAAATAGCATTGTCAGCCATCAGTAAATCAGGCCGCTGACGCAAGGCATAATCCAAAAGCTTGGGCAGAGAAATCTCATATTGCAGAAGCTCCGCCGAGGGCGGAACCAACTCCACTTTCCGCCAAATCTGTTCTTCGCTGACAGCTAGTAGTGCCGCCAATATCACCATAGCGCTCTGCCAACCACGTTCAGAAGCGATGTAATCGACCCTGGCCAAGCTTACCTGCAACTCGAAATTGAGCACCTCACTAGGTGGCGCAACACCACCGGCATGGCGTTTTTTAGCATCCTCAAGCAAAATGGCGTTAAAATCGGCATCTTGCTTGGCAATTTCCATACTATCCTGAGCCAGGAGAGCAGCATAAAAGGCGCTGGAGACGGCTTGCAGCAAGAGTCTCTGAACATCGTAGTGAGCTTGAGTGCTGCTTTCCAAGCCATACTTCGCCGCCAAGCTTTCAAATTTACGTTGGAAGCCATCAAAGAGGAGCCATTGTGCCTCCAGCCCCAAACCATAACGTGTATTATTGTCATAGTCGTTGAGCGGTCGGGTAGCACGGTCACGCATGCGTGTGACCGATGCGTTCATATCCAAGGTAGGCCAATAGGCCGCTTCAGCCTGCCGCAGCAAGGCCGTAGCTCGCTCGATGCCGGCCTTGGCTTGGGCAATGCCGGGGTTGCGCTGCAAGGCCAAAGCCTTTGCCTCAGCCAAAGTCCAACGATATTGTATATCGCTAATATTATGACCAGCCTGAAAAGATGGCGAAAGCTGCGTTCCAGCCAAACATGAAAAGCTGAAAATAACAGCTGCAATCAAGGTCAAGTAGAGCTTTTTTAACATGAGATACTGTACTAAGGGGACTTAGATTTTTATTCGGATTGCCCAGAGATTTTATGTAGATAAAAAGAAAATTTTCACTATTATCGAATATTTTCCATCTTGTCGTCGTAAATAAG
Source organism: Oligosphaeraceae bacterium (assembly GCA_012799725.1). Classification (GTDB taxonomy): domain Bacteria; phylum Verrucomicrobiota; class Lentisphaeria; order Oligosphaerales; family Oligosphaeraceae; genus JAAZIY01. The sequence goes on from JAAZKR010000212.1 coordinate 28,105, forward strand.
CCTTCTCGGCATCTCGATAGGAGCTTTAATGGGAGAGAATCCCAAGTTGATTGAAAAAGCGCACGTACATGAAAACGTATAAAACTAAATTTTATTTCGTTGTTTTCCCATAATTTAATAGAAAAACGTCATGTTTTGTCTGATTTCAAGCTTAATTGGCCTCCAACAGTTCTGAAAATCAGACTGTCCATCAGATCTGCAACCCTTGAACTCTTCCGTACTACTTATTAGCCAGAATTGTTTTCCGTAGAAAAATATGGATTGCGGGGGGCAGCCCACCTCGAGGACTCCGGTTTTTAGAACGCACTGTGACAATCTGTATCATTGCTTATATTTACGTATTTGACAGCAGCAAACTTACAGCGATTTCATCACAGCATTCTAATTTTGGACACTTGCTGCAATCAGCCCAGACCTTTTGCGGGAACTCTTCCTTTTCGACCACAACAAAGCCCAGACGCTGAAAAAGCCTGGGCCGTAGTGTGAGCGCGAAAACTCGGCTCGCATTGCGTTTTTTTGCCAAATCAATAGCAGCAAGCAAGAGCTTGCTGCCCAAACCCCGCCCGGAAAAATTTACAGATACTGCCAAAGAGCGTATCTCTTGCAGGCCTGCGCCGAAATCACGCAAGGCCACTACCCCGACGAGTTCATCGTCACGACGGGCAACTAAAAAATTGCCCAGATGCTGCAAAATATCCTCAGGAGTGCGTGGCAACACTATTTGGCGCTCTACATAGGGTGCCAAAAGTTTGGGAATCTCATACGCGTCTGTTGGAACAGCAGCAGATATTTTTATCGAATCTGAATTCATAATTTGATGCACCATAGTGATTGGGAGAGACGAAAACATTTCTGTACTACACTTGCCTGACAGCAGCTATTCCAGAAAAAGACCGAGATTACGGAACTTCTCGTATCGGTCTTGTCGTAATTGCTCTGCCGACATTTTGCGTAAATCCTGCAAATGTCGAAGCAGAGCCTCTCCCAATAATTCAGCAGCCTTTTGGTAATCTCTGTGCGCACCATCAGCCGGTTCGCGCACTATTTCGTCAGCCACTTTCAGATTCTTCAGGTCGTCACTAGTAAGCTTAAGAGCTTCGGCGGCCTTAGGCACAGCCTCGTTGTTGCGCCAGAGTATGGCGGCGCAGCCCTCCGGCGTAATCACTGAATAATAAGCATTGGCCATGATCAGCAAGCGATTAGCCACGCTGATCCCCAAAGCGCCACCGCTGCCGCCCTCTCCGGTAATCACACTGATTACCGGAACAGACAAGCGAAACATATCACGCAGGTTGCAGGCAATGGCCTCACCTATATGGCGTTCCTCCGCACCTATGCCGGGATATGCGCCGGGAGTATCTACCAACGTGATAATAGGAGCACCTACCTTGTCGGCCAGCCGCATCAGGCGCCAAGCCTTGCGGTAACCTTCCGGATGAGCACAGCCAAAATTACAGGCCATATTACTCGCCAAATCACGCCCCTTACGCGTGGCAATCAACATTACCGGCTGTTGGTCAAATAACGCAAAACCACCAAAAACAGCCCTGTCATCAGCATAACGACGATCACCGTGCAGCTCAAGAAAATCACTGAAAAGCAGCGAAATATAATCAGCAGGATAAGGGCGCTGCGGATGACGAGCCATCTGTACTTTCTCAATCGGGCTGAGATTGAGAAAAAAATGCTCTTTCAGCAAATCAAGCTTTTCGCGTAAAAGCAGAATGCCGGATGTCAAATCAGCGTCACGGTCGAGACTCGAAGAAATGAGCTCGCCAACCTTATCCTCTAATTCCAGAATCGGCTTCTCTATTTCAAGACATGAAATCATGTTGGTCGTTTGTCAATGGTCATTTGTGGACATCGTGGACGAGGCACTGCACTTTGGCGTTCAGTTGCGGTGCCAGTTCTGTGGCCGATCATACTTGACCGACAAATGAGCTGTGGCACCTGCCCACTCCATGCTTTTATTCGACGATTTTTACCCTGACCGGCGGTGCCACGCCGCCGGGTTCAGGCACAAAGTCAAACAGTTCCTCTATGTCCTCGTTTCTTAATCTGACACAGCCGGAACTGGAAGCGGTGCCTATGCTATCCGGCTCCCAAGTGCCATGAATACCATAGCCGCGCAGAGTCGGGTCAGTTCCTTCCACCGGTACCAGCCCCAGCCAATGTGTGCCAAGTACGTTTTCCGGCGAACCATAGGGTATGTTCTTGCCCGGCGGAGTCCACGCCGGATGACGAATGCGACTGCTGATCAGGAAATCTCCGACCGGAGTACGATCCTCCTTGCCTATGCCCACACGGTAGTATCTATACAATTCGCCGTCATTGTACAAGCAAAGAATGTATTCACTTTTGGAGACCTTGATACTCCAGGCACCCTGTATATAGGAAAGCACCTGGCCGGGTTGAATAAGAGGATTATCGCCACGCAGACCGTTTAAACGCTTTAGAGCCGAGACGCTGGTTAAAAGATTGGAGGCTATCTTGCTGAGATTGTCGCCATGACGTACATTGTAGCGTTTCTTTTCGGAACTTGGCGCGCCATCATTCATAAAACGACGATTCGCCTCGTTGATAATATCCGCTGCTCGCAACCAATAGCGGTCATATTCTATCAGACCGGGCAGTTTCATGGCATTGTGCGCCAAGGTACGGGCAGCCTCAAGCTTACCATACTGCAATTGCTGTCCAGCGCTGTCAAGCAGTTTTTCAATGCGGGAATAATCGTGTTGATATTGCGGCACCGGCACAGTATAGGCAGATGTCACAGTGTCGGGCGTAGCAGGCTCAGAGGTACCTGGCTTTGCTGTAACGACAACTTCAGACTGTGGCTCGCCGCCCGGCATGTCAAGCTTGGAGACATCCTTTATGCAAGAACGCCAAACCAAACCGGCAAGGCCTAAAAAAGCCAGAGTCAAAATAATGATCAAAGGATATTTGATATACCAGAACATTGTTTTCTCCGTCTTTTCACATTTAGAATTACAAGCATTGGAATCAGGCACTTAGGAGACGTTTAAAATTAAGGCCGCAGTAGCAGCAGACCTTATTCGGCCAGCATCTTATTTATGGCGGCAGCCGCCTTGCGTCCCTGCCCCATGGCTAAAATCACCGTTGCTGCTCCCAAGACTATGTCACCGCCAGCAAAAACCTTGGGCAACGAAGTGCGTCCATCCTCGTCGCAAACCAGATTGCCCCATTTGTTGAACTCCAGCCCCTCAGTTGTTTGGCGAATCAGAGGATTGGAGCTGTTGCCAATCGCTACGATGACTGCGTCAACCGGCAAAACATATTCGCTGCCGGGTATAGCAACCGGGGAACGGCGCCCGGATGCGTCCGGCTCTCCCAACTCGTAGCACAAGCATTCCAGCGCCGTAACACGTCCTTCAGCATTGCCCAACACGCGTTTGGCATTGCGTAAAAGATGAAATTGCACGCCTTCTGCACGGGCATGATGTATTTCTTCTGCACGGGCCGGCATTTCTTTTGCGCTGCGTCGATAGACCAAGTAGACCTCCTCGGCACCCAGGCGCAATGCTGTCCTGGCCGCATCCATGGCCACGTTGCCGCCCCCAAGCACAGCAACGCGTTTGGCTTCGATTATGGGAGTAGCCGCTTTACCGCGCTCATAGGCGCGCATTAAATTGGCTCTGGTGAGATATTCATTAGCAGAGGAGACCCCAATCAGATGCTCCCCTTCAATGCCCATGAAGTTAGGCAGGCCGGCTCCTATGCCGATAAACACGGCATCAAAGCCGTCTTTGTCTAACAGGTCTTGCAGCTTGCGAGTACGCCCAACAAGGAAATTGGGCAGCAGCTGCACACCCATGCGCTGCAGTAACTCTACTTCGGCTTCTACGATAGCTTTAGGCAGACGGAACTCCGGAATGCCGTACATCATGACGCCGCCAAACTTATGAAAGGCCTCGAACACGGTGACTGCGTGCCCGGCTCGGCGACAATCTGCCGCCACTGTGATTCCCGCCGGACCGCTACCGATCACAGCTACTCTTTTTCCGCTGTCGGGCCGGCAAAGAGGCGGCTCTATCTTACCTTGACTGCGTTCCCAGTCAGCTACAAAACGCTCCAGTCGGCCTATGGAAACCGCTTGTTCCGGATCCTTGAGCATCTTGCCCAGGGTACATTTGACCTGGCACTGCGTCTCTTGCGGACAAACCCTGCCGCAAACCGCCGGCAACAGGCTATCCACCTTAATCAGGCGTATGGCTTCGGCGAAATCACCGATCGCTATACTCTTGATGAAATCACGTATGGGCAGGCGCACCGGACAGCCTTCCACGCAGGGCTGGCTCTTGCATTGCAAGCAGCGATTCGCCTCTACTACGGCCTGCATTGGAGTATAACCTAACGCGACCTCATTGGTATTTTTGCAACGCAGCCTAGCTTCTTGCACCGGCATATCCTGCAAAGGAATCTTGGCGCGTTGTGCCGGCTTCAATTGAAAATCCAGTTTTTTCAGCTCTTCGTAATGCGGCTTAGCTAGTTTCTGCAAGGCCTCGATGTTATTTTCAGACATTCTTTTTCTCCAACACGGCGGCCTGTTGCTGCATGCGGCAGGCATGTTGTTCTTCCTGTCTACGTTCCTGTGAACGATAAGCCTGCAAGCGTTGGATGAGACCATCAAAATCCACTTTCAAGCCGTCAAACTCCGGCCCGTCCACACAGACGAATTTAGTTTCGCCACCTACTGTTACGCGGCAGCCGCCACACATTCCGGTTCCGTCAACCATGATGGTGTTTAACGAGACCACCACCGGCACGTTGTAGGGGCGCACGGTCTCCACGCAGAATTTCATCATGATAGGCGGGCCTATGGCCACCACCAGCTGAGGCTTTTCATCCATCTGGCAAAGTTCTTTTAGAGGTGCAGTCACTAAGTCCTTGCGACCAGCACTGCCATCGTCAGTACAGACGATAACCTCGTCGGCAAAGGCAGCAAAATTATCCTCCATGAAGAGCAACTCCTTGTTGCGTGCTCCCAGGACGCAGATGACTTGGTTGCCGGCGGCTTTCATGCTCTTGGCTATAGGATGCAAGGGAGCGATTCCTACACCGCCACCTACGCAAACCACGCGACCCAGTTTCTCTATCTTGGTAGGTTGTCCTAGCGGGCCAAGCAGGACTGCCAACTCATCGCCCACCTCCAAGGTAGCAAGCTGTTTAGTGGTATATCCCACAGTTTGGAAAATAATAGTGATGCTGCCCTCTTCAAGGTTTGCATCTGCAATGGTCAAAGGTATACGCTCACCGTAGTCGTGATCGATAGAAAGAAGGATGAACTGTCCAGGTTGACGCTCTCGAGCAATATGAGGTGCCTTTACACGCATCAGATATACATGCGCAGAAAGTTGCTCCTTGTAAAGAATAGTGTAAGGCTCGATGATCATAAACGCTCCGACAAACGAAAAAACAAAGCAACTGGAAAATATAATGCCTTAGACAAAAAAATCACTTGGGAAAGAAGATAAATGCCTAAACCGAGCTACAAAACGCGGAACATTTCAGTTTTAACATGAAACTCGGTCGTTCGAGTTCGTCTAAAAAGCACCTGAAATAGCTGTATTGTTCCAAAGTAATAGCTTATTCTACTGTAAGTGCTGGTTTATAAAAAGATTTTTATTTTATCCGCAGATTTACTCAGATTAGCACAGATTTTTTAGGGCGCAGATTTCCTATCTCAGGAGCGCATTTTCAAAGCAAGCCCTAAAAGATCTGCGGCATCTGTATAATCCGTGTAATCTGTGGATTGAGTCTTTCAACTGGGTTGCGGACGATCAGTCCGCGCCAATTCACGGAGGTTCGGTTATCTGAACTTCAGGAATCAGACCTTTTCGTTCACAACACCACTTGCCTTTTTCATAACAGGCGGCGCCTTCCGCCATCACTATCCCGTTGCCAGTTTCCAATTGCTCCACAAAGCATTCCGGGAAGACTGCGGAAGGCGCAATCGCCGTCGTGGTCGCCACTTCAGATGACTGGCTGAGAGCCGGGGCGCAGCTGGTACGGGGCGTTGTCAGAAATGCACCGGCGTTTCCGGGAGACAGGGTAGTATAGACGATTTTCAGCGCCGAGTCATCCTGGCGGAGACGGAACTGGAAGATCACGCCTTCCGGCTGCTTTTCCATGAGTTTTTTGACATTGACCCAGACTGGGAAGAAATCCAACAGGTCACGAAGGCCACTCACTTTGTTGTCACCATGATTCGGGCTGCTGCTCCACGGTACATTGCTGCTGTCCTGTTTTTTACCTTCAGTAAAATTACCCTCATCTTCATCATCATTGATCCAGAATCGGAACGACCCTTTGGTGATCAACAGGCTTTGGTCTTCGTCATTGATTTTGCGGTCGCGGTTGAAGTCCGGGAGCAAGCCGATTTTGACTACATGGAGTGTTATTTCGTCAAAAACCGGGAAGACGCCAAAAACTGTGCTCTTTGCAAAATCCCGGAAATCATCGTCTACTACTACTTCCTATATCTTCAAAAAAGGGAGTATTTTCCCCAACTACGCGTTCCACTTTTCCATCAAGATCAAAACAAACCGCTATAGACTGTTGGTTAACCTCGTTCCGACTGCCGTTTTTTTTGTCTTGTCGTAGCAAATAAAAATAAAATGATCCTGTTGTAATTCTCTTCTTTACCGTGTTGTAGATAGGAGATATAAGATCAGGTTGCCCCAACAGCTTGACAACCTCTTCTTGATCCATGCCTAATTTTACTTTGGCAGAATTCCACTTAATACGTTCTGATCGTTGTTCGTTCGCTTCATATGGATAAACAATTTTATCAAACTCAGAACGCTTATCCTCAATTTCGTCCGCAAAACTCATAGCTTCAACACCTAAAACAATTCCGCATACTATAATTAACCATCCACAGCATGTACCAACAAGTTTTAGATCAGTCTTCAGCGTTTTACTCATGGCAACTCATCCTCCTTAGATGGTTCTGTCAAATAACATCGGTTAAAATGGAATTTAACCCCTTGTTATTGTTTATGTTAGGTTGATTATTGATGGTCTCCCCAAAATGGCGCATCGACAAATTTAGTGGCTTCTCAGTGGCCTTGGCATCATGTCCAGATGGATGTAAGTCTGGAACTCGCAGGTGTCCAAGTGCCGCCAGACTCGTTCAGGCGCATGGTCGTGCACAGGGCATTCCGCCATGCAGTCCGGACAGCGAAACATCGACGGCGCATGCTCAAGCCACACATCGACACGAAGTGCGTCGCCAAAGCATTCCACAAGAACCACCTTCCATGGCTTTGGAGGCGCAATGACACTTTGATAAAAAGCAACTAAATCCATGTTTTCTCGAATCCGTAAAAAATCGTTTGATTGGCTACGTCGAGAATATACCATTGCCGGCAGGAATTGTTGCGTTGTTGCTTATTAATCTTGAGGGGGGATTTTTAAGGGTTGCGGTCAAACTTAGTGGCTGCTTTTACGACGACTTTCACTCAAAAACCACGTAAAATCAGCCACTAAATCTGTCGAAGACCCATTTCAATTTACGTCACTTGAAAAAGCAAACGCACCTTTGCAGAATTAAATGCACAAAAAGCGTGCGTTTAACTTTTCCAGTTACAACATTTCAGTTTACACGGCAGTCATTGTTTTGTTCATCTCAAATGCGAGTATATTATAGATTTGTCCTCGATATTTTTCCAGCTTAAAGGTTATTCATTATGTTAAGCGATCGTGACTACATGCGCAATCCACACCAATACGGTCGGCGTCCTGCTATGACACCGCGCATGTCCATCATCAAGCGCATCATTATAATCAACTGCGTCGTTCATCTGCTCTGCCTTCTTACCGGTGGCAGTCAAAGCCGGATAGCGTTTGCGCTGTCATTAAGTCCAGCTCTAGTGATGCAAGGTCAAATTTGGCGTCTGCTTACTTACATGTTTGTGCACGGCGGCATCTGGCATCTGTTTTTCAACATGTATGGTGTTTATCTTTTTGGCAGCTTGCTTGAACGTCCCTTGGGTGAAAAGCGTTTTTTGACGCTATACTTAACCAGCGGGCTTATAGGCGGGTTGTTTTGGACACTGGCCAACTGGGGTTCCTATGTGCTCTGCGTTGGTGCCAGTGGCGCACTGTTCGGGCTCATGGTAGCTGCCGCCATGGCTTTTCCGCATGCTACGTTCATACTGCTCATACCACCAATCCCGATAAAACTCTGGGTCTTGGTTTGGATCTATGTCCTCATAGAATTGCTCTCTTTGTCGGGAGACAGCAATATTGCACATCTGGCACACTTGGGCGGAGCTCTGGGAGGATTCCTTTATATGCGCCGTCTAGGCAGCAAAGTATCGCTGCCAAAATTTGAATTTCTACGTAAACTCTTCCGAAAGACACCCAAAAGCCCTTGGGGCAATGCCCAAAAACCGGCTTATTCCGGTGACAAAGCCCCCTTAGACTCAGAGGAACTGGATCGGGTACTGGATCGTATCTCAATAGTTGGCTATGAAAATCTCAGCGAAGCAGAAAAAGAAGTTCTGCGTAGAGCCAGCGAAAGACTTAGACAAAGATAAAGCCAGACAGCGGCTCTGATGCACCGATCCGACTGATCCGACTGATCTGTCGTCCGTATGAGTTGTGAACACCAGGATATTTTAAGTTCTCTGTGTTCCAGTATTTTAGCTATAGGTTGCCTTATGTCTTACAAGTTCTTAGGTCAGATATTGTCTTTAGTGCGTGCTCGCCGTCCCCTGGTACATCAGATTACCAACTATGTCACGGTCAACGCCTGCGCTAATGCGACTTTGGCCATAGGCGCCTCACCAATCATGGCACACGCACCCGAAGAAATGGAAGAAATGGTCTCTTTAGCTCAGGCACTGCTTCTTAACATAGGCACGCCGGATGAAAACAGCTATAAGGCCATGCTGCTGGCTGGACGCGCCGCCAATACTAGAAATATACCCGTGCTTCTGGATCCAGTCGGTGCCGGTGCCACAGCATACAGGACGAAAATCTCAGAAAATCTTCTGCATGAACTACGCATAGCCGTCGTTCGCGGCAATCAATCTGAAATACGCGCCCTACTGCGTCTGTCATCAGAAACTCGCGGTGTAGACAGCGTTACAGACCAAGCTGACTTCAGCGCCGTAGCTGCCACAGCAGCCCGGAAATTTAACTGCGTAGTAGCTGCTACTGGTGAAGTCGACTACATCAGCGACGGCAAAAAATGCCTGGCCATCTACAATCAGCATGCCTTATTGCAGAAAGTCACTGGCACCGGCTGCATGTGCACCGCCTTGGCAGCTTGTTGCGTTGCTGCTGCTCCGCAACAACCGCTTGAGGCTGCCTGTACCGGCGTAGCCATATCCGGACTGGCCGGTGAAATCGCCGCTGCTAAAATCGCCCCCGCACTAGGCACTGGCAGCTTTCATACTGAACTCATGAATGCATTCGCCGAAATGAACCCCGGAACCTTGCAAGAAAAAACAAGGCTTAAGTGGGTCTAAGGCACCGTTCCGAGCTAGAGCTGCAAGCTCTATAAATTTTCCGTGAACATAGTGGACAGGGTGGACGGGACGGATGGAGCAAAGACGTTTCAGCGTCCTATGGCGGCTCCGTTCCCATGGCGGCTCCACTACTGTGGCGACCCCATTCCTGTGGCGATGCTGGCTCTATATGGCAGCGTATACTTGCGCCACACCTCTTGCAGCCTGTTTATGGTCTGGCTTTATTTCAGACAACTGAACCTCAGGTTCAAAAAAGCGAGCATTATTTTTTCTTTATCTGATTATTGACCAATAATTTAAGTATGGCAAAAAATTACGTTGTTGAAATTTGACTTGTGAAAATACAGTGGCACCTTTTAGCCCGAAAGGCTGCATAATAATAATCCCCGGTGACCGAACCCGGAGGGCAGGGGAACCGGGGGTGGGCGGCACTCCGAAACCAGCGCCCGGATGGCGATACAAACGAGCTCCTGCCAGAAGCATTTTTTGCAGGATCACCTATATGGCAAATCCACTGCTCCCTCTGTGGCGCCCTTGCGGGCGCTGTCTCTTGG
>JAAZKR010000213.1 GCA_012799725.1 Oligosphaeraceae bacterium
TAGGACGCAAAGATAACCGCAAAGGACGCAAAGATAACCGCAAAGAACGCAAAGATAACCGCAAAGAACGCAAAGGGTGCAAGGAACGCAAGGAAAAGGGGATGAAAAAGAAGCTTGGCGGCCTTGGCGGTGAAATTAAAAATCGAAAATGGCCTTTTGGGAAAAACGGTTTTATTAAGCGTGAAATTGAACCAATTATGCCGTTTTTTACCGCTTATGGGATGACTGTGCTTTGCTTCCATTCCTTTTCCCATTCCCTTGCATTGGCAGGACGCTTCAGGATGATGCCCACCACCTTTTTGCCCCTTTGTCACTCCACCCATAGGCAATGTTTTTCAAGCGCCTGGGCTGCTCCCTCATCGCCCGCTCGACCATGGTCGAGGCCTTGTTAGAGACCGCCCCCCCACTTCAACCGTCTTCTGACGTAGCCAAACACGGAGCGCCTGGCGTTGTCGATGTAGGCTGCCGCCATCGAGCACCATCCCCCCCCCAGGTACGGGACAAATTTCAGCATCATCTGCTCGGTAATTCAACCTGACAAGACTTCTGTTCGTCAGGTCAGAGACTTGTTTACATCTCATTCTCAATGAGACGGGTACAAGAGGAGAAACTGAAATGCATCAAGTAGTAAACAGGATCACTGAAACCAGCATAAAAGGCGAAACTGGAACACATAAGTTGACATGCAGGATTACATCTTGCCTCTCGTCGTCCACAATGGCTACGGAAGTGTGTCTGGCTTCGGGCGGCGTGACGAACTACACGATCGTTGGTCCGGCAGAACCCTCCCGGGACGAGGCTGCAGCGACCAGTGACTTGCAGCAATTCCTCACCCGAATTACCGGTGCGCAATTCACCATCGACGGCGAGGCAAGGCATCGGATCTATATCGGTAGAAAGGCGCCGGGGGACAGGGTGCCGCTCAAGGCTTTCGAACGCCGAGTGCGGGAAAAGGACGGCGACGTGTACATCTACGGCAATGGTTGCTCGGGCAATGCGTTCGCAGTATACGATTTCCTGGAGAAATTCTTCAACTGCCGCTGGTATACCTTCTTCGGCGACATGTCTATCCCGGAAAAGCGCGAAGCGCTGTTTCCGTCGCTCACGCTTGATGTAATCCCGTCGTTCGACGGCTTCTGCTACTTCGGAAATATCAACACGCAGCGCACCATGCACGGGGAGGACTTCCGCCGCCGCGCACGCATCTATGATTTACGGCTGCCTGAAGGCACCCCGGTCACATGGCTGGGAAGCAGTTACCCGCATGTACCGTCGCGCTACCTGCCCTCCGGCCTAGTTAAGCCGGGGACGGACAGCCCGGTGTACGGCCCCTACAAGTACTTTGAGGACAAAGCCTATTACAAAACCAACCCGGAATTCTATTCGCTCGACCAGGATGGCAACCGGGATTGGACCTATCAGCTCTGCTACTCCAACAAGGAGATGCGCCGAGAGTTGATCAGGAACTACCTGGAGATTGTGGAAAAAGAGTATAAGGGCGGGCCGGCACGGATGCTGGTCGATCTTAACGACAGTGGAAAGGCCGGAATGCCGCTCTGCTGGTGCCCCGAATGTGCGAAGCTGAACGAGGCGTATGGCAATCCAGCAGGCTGCTACTGGGATTTCATCCGTGAAATCTGCCAGGTCTTCAAGGAGAAGTACCCGGAAATCCTTTTGCAGACATTGGTGTATCAGCTCACTCGCGATGTACCGGAAAAAATGCCGGGAAAACTCCCGGACAATCTTGTTTTGGAGTTTGCACCGCTTGATGAGACGGATTTCCTGAAACCCTATGAATCCTACGCCCCTGCTGCATGCGACATGATTGAAAGCTGGCTCAACATTGCGGACAGCAAGCTCGCAATCTGGATGTATCCGACCGTCTATCCACGCCCCCTGTGGACCTTTCCTCTGGTCGCAAACATCGACCGCCTGGTGCAGAACCTGCGTTATTTGCACAGACACGGCTTCAATGAACTTACTGCGGAATTTGGTTGCGAGCCGGAAGGCGAAATGGGCTTCAACGAGTTGAGAGTATACCTTCTGTCCTGCCTGGCCCGTGACGTGAACGCCGACGTCCCGGCGCTCATCCGGGACTTCATGGAACATTACTACGGCGCAGCAGCTCCGGCCATGATGCAGTACCTCTCAGAACTCGAGCAGTGCGAAAAAAACGAGACTAATTTCATGCGCTGGTGGCCGGACCACCGGAGCGTTTTGCAGTACCTCACGCCCGAAAACCTGCTGAGATGGCAAGGATATTTCGACAGGATGGAGCAACTCACCGTCGATGACAAGAAAGCCAACATGCATGTGCGCCGCGCTCGGACAAACCTCGATGAGGCGACAATGAGCCTGTGGTACAAGTTCCAAGACGGGCAGATGCCAAACCGGGATTTGATGCGCACCCGCCGCAGGAAAGCAAAGCAGGATTCGTGCAGCGACATGCTGGCAACGTACGAGCCGGCAGAGGAACGAACGATACGCGCAGACAAGGCTGTCAGCTGGTACGACCGCTCGATGGACTACCACTATGCGATGGCCGGCAAATGGAAGCAGCTCCCGGCGGAGTTTGCGCAACTATCCGCCGGACATGTGAAGCGCAGTGCCCCATATGTAAACACCGGGCTGCTGACCGAGGACGCAGAAGCGGCGACAGGGCTGGCGGCGAAGGGCGAACTGCCAGAGAAATTTTCCCTGCGACTCTACCGCTGGGAGGCACCGCCGGTCGAAATCCGCAACCCATTCACGGAGCTCCTTTCCGTCAGCGAAGTGCAAAAAGCGGTGGGGAAAGGCTACCAGATGTATTACATCGGCACTTCGCGCCTGTGGCCGGATTCGCTGCTGTTGTTAAACTTCTGCTATGCTGGCGGAGTAACGCTCGGATACCTCTGGGAAGCGAGAAACCCAGAGCAGAAATACGATTTTTACCTGTCCCTCAAACTTGAGGGCGACGGCAAGACGCTGTGGTGTAGCGAGCTTGTCCTGGTCAAATCGGACAAGCCCTCGACCTTGGAAGATAAAAACCTGTACCTCGGAACACTGCCACAGGCATACGCTAAAAGGGGAAAAGGGAAATTTCCGCCAGAAATGTGAAGATGGGAGTCCAAAACTTGGCCATATTTCACATTCAGCCCATAGGCAGCAAAAAACGGCATATTTAGCCGGATTTCA
>JAAZKR010000005.1 GCA_012799725.1 Oligosphaeraceae bacterium
CATAAACTGGTATGTGACTGGAAAAGTCAACGTTCACAATATATCCTTAATTATCCCCGAAAAACCCCTCAGTCATACCTAAATATACCTTGCGTTTTTGCCATGTCAAATTCTTTGGGGTTTTTTGGTTTTTTTTCGGGGTTTCCGTTGTTCAAAGGGTATTCCTCCGTTAGCGCCCCATTACGCGATGCACGGAGTTCGATCACAGGAGATTGTCTATTGTTTGACGCTCGCACTAGAAACAATATATTAAAGCGTTACTAATACTATTTCATGCGTACTTGTAGCTTTTCGGAGAGATTTTTTATGATGAAGCTGAACGGAACCTGGAGTTTGACTTTGGAGCAGGAGCTGACCGGTCATGAAAAGATGACTGTTCCGGCTTCAGTGCCTGGCAATCTGGAGTTGGCTTTACAGGAGGCGGGATTAGCACCGGCCCCCTTTTTTGACCTCGGCGGGCAGGCTTTCCGAAAATATGAATTTTTCTGCTGGCGTTTCCAGCGAGAGTTCGAGTACCACGGCAACGCGAAAGCGGTTCAACTGACTTTTCAAAGGATAGACCCTTATAGCGAAATTTATCTGAACGGGGTTTTGCTGGGCAAGGCAGACAATGGTTTGATTGAGCACCGTTTTCGCTGTGAAAAGCAGCTTCGGCACGGAAGCAACGAGCTGGTTGTACTGATGAAATCCGCAGTCAATCAAATCCGGAAGCGGACACTGGAACCCTCCAATTACAGCGCCTACCCCTTCAATTACGAATCACTATGGGTGCGCAAGCCGGCTCATGTCTGGGGCTGGGACATCACGCCGCGCCTGGCGTTGGGCGGCATCTGGGGGGATGTAGTCCTCGAGGAACTGCCCGAACACCGTTTCGGTGAAACCTATGTGCAAACCATCCAGGCAACCAGCGAGCAGGCTGAACTCTCCATCCATTATAATTTTGTCACATCCCTACCGGATTACGACGGACTGCAACTCGAAATCAGCGGAGAGTGCAACGATTCCAGGTTCCAAGAGACCGCGCCGGTTTGGCTGCATGCCGGATTCGTCAGAGTCAAAGTTCCTGCACCACGACTCTGGAATCCCCGCAATTACGGTGAACCCAACCTGTATTCAATACGCCTTGTTTTGCTGCATGAGGGGTCTGTACTCGCCGAAAAAACGCTTCGTGCGGGAATCAGGACGCTGGCTTTAAGGCACAGTGACATGCCCGGCAGCACGCGTGAAAATGCCTTTGCCTTCCTTGTCAACGGCCAGGAAATCCGGATTCAGGGCACCAATCATGTGCCGCTGGACGCCCTGCACAGCCGCGACGCGGAACGCCTGCCCACCTTTCTGGATATGCTCGAAGACCTGAACTGCAATATGGTAAGGATTTGGGGCGGCGGAACCTATGAAAGCGATGCCTTCTATGACTTCTGCGATGAAAACGGCATTCTCGTCTGGCAGGACTTCATGATGGGCTGCGCCATCTATCCTATAGATGACGAATTCTGCGAAATCATCCGCCAGGAGGCCGAAAGCGTCGTGCGCCGCCTGCGGCAGCACCCGTCTCTGGCTCTCTGGGCAGGAGACAATGAATGTGATATTTTTGCCTTGGCCAGCGGATTGAAACTGTCCCCTGAAAATATCCGGGCAACCCGGGAGATTCTGCCGGAGGTGCTGCGCCGCCTTGATCCTGCTCGCCCCTGGCTGCCAAGCTCACCGTACTTTTCACCCCAGGTGCAAAAACTCGATCCTGACGGAAGTCAGGAGTTCTGTGTGGAAAAACATTTGTGGGGGGCAAGGAATTATTATCGCACCGCCTATTATGCTCGACCGGATGCCTCCTTTGTCAGTGAAATCGGGTATCATGGCTGCCCATCTGTGAGCTCTTTGCGGAAATTCCTTCCGGAGGACAAGCTGTGGCCCTGGCATGATAATGCATCCTGGTGCTATCATGCCAGCAATCCCTACCTGGGCAGCAATGACATGCTCAATTACCGCATAAAACTGATGGCGGATCAAATCCAGGAAGTCTTCGGGACTGTGCCGGAAAACATCGAGGATTTCGCATTGCTCAGCCAGATATGCCAGGCTGAGGCGAAGAAATTCTTTATCGAGACCTCTCGCATGAACCGCCCGCAGCAAAGCGGCATTTTGTGGTGGAATCTGCTGGATTGCTGGCCGCAGTTTTCCGACGCCGTCGTGGATTACTATTTCAATAAAAAACTGGCGTATCATTACATAAAACGGGTTCAGCAGCCAACCTGCCTGATGGTCAGCGAGCCTTGCGGCTGGGATCGAAAAGTCATGCTCGATAACGCCTCGGCTTTTGCAGCCAAAGGACACTGGAGAGTGCAAACATGCTGCGGAAAAACTTTGACAGAAGGCACATTCCAAGCGGAGCCAAACAGTCTTATCGAAGTAGCCACTCTGCAGATCAGCCTCGCCGAGCATAGACTCCTCCTGCTGGACTGGCAGGAAGACCAAGGGACCCACGGCGTCAATCATTACTGGGCCGGCTCCCCCCCGTTCTCAGCAAAACAATATTGCGAGGAATATCTGCCTATCCTTGCAGGGCTGGATAACTCCTTCAAAGCAACCGAAATCGCCCGGTAAACCCTTGACGTGGGCTGGTGCCACAACCTATTTTCCGACGTGGTTAAGAGAATGAAAACGCCCTGATCCAAAAAGGGTGCAGGGGGCGTTGGGGATGGCCGTCTTCCGGCCACGTCGTCCACCATATCCACCGCACCCAACCTGCCCCCCCTGCCAGTGATTATCAAGGCGGATCAAAGGTGATGCTACCGAAGTTGTCGATATCTGCATAGCCTTTTTCAAGGACGCTCCAGCAGCTGTGTTCTGTCGGATGCATCAGGGTCGACTGACGTGTGCGGCAAACATTAAAGAGGCAACTTCTGGTTTCGCCAGTCAGACCCAGCCAGGAAAGCGGAATACTGATGTAATAATGCCCTGGAGCGATTTTTTGAACCCGGACATCCGCTTCACGGATGAGCGCACCGCCCCGGTAGCAAGTAATCTCACCATTATCTGCAACAATGACTTGGCGATAATCTCGGGATTCTTTTGGACAGGCCCAGATTTCGACCTCATTACTGCTGTCCTGATCCTTATATTGCACAGCAGCATAAAGATAGTCCGCATCCCTCGCCAGTCGGAAGCTGGTCGGGAAAGTCGGCTGGCGGTGGTGCTGGATCAGGACAAAATTTCCACCGGAAGCGCCCTGCGCCTGGAGATTTTCCGGAGTAGCTTCCGCGATAAAAGGCACCTGCAATGAGCGCGGTTTCTGCAGTTCCTCGAAGAATGTTTTTTGATTGATAGCGATGCATTCCGGGGCACTGGCATTCTGATTGCAATGTAACAGCGTCAGTTTCAGCAGACGTCCCGGCATCAGGAAGCTGGTTGCGGCCGTCAAATATACCTTGCCGTTCCAGTTTGCGGGAGCATATCTCGTCAAGTCCAGGGTAAAATG
>JAAZKR010000032.1 GCA_012799725.1 Oligosphaeraceae bacterium
TATCAACTTGGCGTTGCGTATTTCTTCACGATAATATTCAGGCAAGCCATAGACTGCTTGTCGCAGTAGCTCGGGGGCAGGGTGCTCAGTCTGATAATAAAGGGCGTATTTTTCCGGGCTGCGCAGGCGGAAGTCGGCACTGATGTCTATCACTTTTAGTCCGCGTTGCATCAGAGGAGCGGCATATTCGTTGGCCAGACCATGCGGCAGCGCCAAAAAAGCCACATCAGCCTGGGTGGCGATCAGGTCCACATCCGGCTGCACAAAGCGCAATTTACATTCGCGATAGCGTGGGAAGACTGTTCCTGCCGGTTTGTCGGCTTCTTGACGCGAAGTAATGCAGGTCAGTTCAATATTGGCATGTCCTAGAAGCAGGCGCAGCAATTCTTCACCGGAGTAACCTGAAGCGCCAACTATGGCGACGCGTAGCTTATGCATATACAATCCTTTTAGTTTATCGAGCTTATGAGGCGGCTTTTCACATCCATGAAAAAGCCGGATATGCGTCAAGGAGGCTAGAACGCAAATCCGGCTGGGGAGGGAGATATCTGTTGAAACAGTTAGCGTTTGCTGAACTGGAAGCGTTTGCGCGCGCCCGGTTGTCCAGGTTTTTTCCGTTCTTTTACGCGGGCATCTCTGGTGAGCATGCCTGCCGGTTTAAGTACTGCCCGCAACGATTCATCATTTTTCTCCAAGGCACGGGCGATACCATGTCGCAATGCGCCGGCCTGGCCTATGAGTCCGCCGCCTTGCACATTGACAACGAAGTCAAAGTTAGCTCCGGTGCCGGTCAATGCCAGAGGTTGCATGACGTAGCTGCGCACCGACTCAGTGGTAAAATAGTCCTCAAACTCACGCTTGTTGACTGTGATTTTGCCAGTTCCGGGGCGCATTCTTACTCTTGCCGAAGCTGCTTTACGCCGGCCTATGCTGATAGTCACGTTCTTATCGTCTGCCATGTTAAGATTCCTTGAATCAGGACAAATTTATGATTTTTCAGTTAGAGCGCCAGTTTTTCGGCTTGTTGCGAAACGAATTGATGCTCCGGCCCGGGGCCTGCATAAACACGCAGCTTGTCGAATTGCGCACGGCCCAGTTTTCCTTTGGGCATCATGCCCCAGACCGCGTCTTCTATGAGCCGTGTCGGGTTTTTGGCGCGTACGGTAGCGGCATTTTGGCGTTTCAGCCCACCGGTGTAGCCACTGTAATTCTGGTATTCTTTCTGTTCTTCCTTACGTCCGGTAAGCACCACTTTTTCGGCATTGACTACTACGATATAGTCACCGCAGTCCAGATGTGGCGTAAAAATGGGCTTATGTTTGCCGCGCAGCATATTGGCGATTTGCACCGCCAGACGGCCAAGAACCTGGCCTTGAGCGTCGATAATATACCATTTGCGCTCAATTTCATCTACTTTTGGTAGAAAGGTTTTCATTGCTAAACTCATCTATATGCGTGTGTGTCAAAATGTCGTAATTTTGCATGAACGGTTAATGTAATGCAACTCGCGCAATTTTCAACTCGAATTGGAAAATATTCAATCGCTTTTTATCATATGCGACAATGGGTTTGGATACAATAACAAAGAATCATAATTTTTCCGCAGGTTATCGCAGATTAAAGAGTCATTGCACTAAAAAAACTACAAATTAAGGATATGATTCTTTATTGTTTGTTCATTTCTTAGGGCATTTTTCTGATTGCCTCCCAGGGTTTGGCCAGCAAAGGCCAGTCTTTTTCTTCCTGTCGTACTTTCAAGAGCAGTCCCAGTTCGGTTAGTATAGGTGAGTTTTTGAAGCTCATGCTTCTTTCTTTTTGTCCTTCGAATTTCAATTTGAGTTTGCTTTCCTGTTGGTTAAGCAAAGTCAGTTCCAGTTGTGCCATGCTGCAACGCAGCGTGATATTCAGTTTGGGTTCTGTGTTTTCTGTGTATTTTGTCTTGCATGTGCTTTGCTCTTCTTGCAGCAGCCAATTTACCAGATCATCGATTTGATATTGTTGCCAGATTGTTGTATTGTCGATTTTGCATTCACAAGTTAGCAGCGTTCCACAGCAACCGCTTTGCAGCAGTTCTTTTACTCTGGCTGCGCCTTGGCAGAACCTTAGGCTGCCCAGCCAGCAGAGACGCAATTTTTTCTTGCGCGCCAGCTGTGCCAAGCGCGTTGCATTGTCCAAATCATCTTTTTCCAAACCTAACAAGGCAAAGTCTTGTTTTTGCCGGCACAGAAGCCGTACAGCATCTTGGCGCATTTTACCTTTAGCCTGTACAAAGGTCAGGGGGTGCTCAAGGCTGAGGGCATTGTGCAGCTCTTCTAGCGAAGCAACTATGCGCAGGCCAGGCAGCAGTCCGATAATGGGGGCAGGCGCTTGGCTTTGTGCCTCACAATACAATAGAAAAGCTTGCTTCTTCATGTTTTTTCAGCGCTGCGGAGTTCGTAAACAAGCGCAAAATGGTGGGTAATTTGGCTTGATGTCCTTAGGAGCCTCAGAACTTTAACGGTTGTAACTTCATTTTTTTTGCCATACCCGTCTGCCCGACCAGGCAATCGTTATACTGTACAGCATGATTTTGCCAGAAGGCTTGCACAGCCTCTTTAATGCTCTGTGGGTTTTGTTGTAAAAGCATCTCCCTGCGCTGCCGGCGTGAGGCCTCATTGATGCCGCAGAGTCGATGAAGTAGTGCGGTCTTTGCAGTCTGAGCCGGACGCCATGGTCGGGCCTCCTCTCGGGAGCAGGCGATGACAGCATCATCAATATCACGGCTGCTCCAAGAGTTGATGCCTGCATCCCGAGTAAGACGCTCAAACACGCTTCGGCTTTGCAGCGGGTTAGGGTCTTCGCTGGATTGCAGGCTGAGTATGCCTTGTAGCGGCAAGTAGCGGCAACTTACACCGTAAGCACCGTTTTTCAAGCGCAGCTCCCGCCAGAGATAGCCGCAAGTGAGCAATTGTGCATAGATTTCCAAGGCGACGGATTGTGGCTGTAAATATCCCGGGGCGCTATAGCTACGTACAAAGCTGTTGGTATCGGCATTAATGGCGTAATATTCCTGACGCCCGCAGGAGTCAGCGTTGGTGGCAACTTTGATTGTCTGAGGCGCTTTATAAGGAAATTGTTCCAGAAAGGTGCAGGCCCGAGCTAATACGGTGTCTGTGCCTACTACAGAAGCCAGCAATGGCCCTTGCGTTGCCAGCCAAGCACAAAGCTCGTCCAAAAGCTTAATCTTTTTCTTCAGTTCTGTTTCGGATAATTTTGACCAAGTACGGCAATTTTGCAAGAAGACCAAGCCTCCCCATCGTTCCGGTTGTTCTGCAGCGGGTGTCAGGCCTACGATGCTGCGCAATCCGGCAAACGTAGCCGGATCGGCTTGCAGTTCGGATAAGGTATGGGCATAGTTTTGCGTCAACAGTTCACGCAGGCGTTTAGCTTCACGAAAGCTTTTACGTTTGAGCTGAGTTTGAAAAACCTCAAGCGCTAGAGGCAGCAGGTCATCAAGGCAATGCAGCGACAGATGCAATATTTTGCGTGCAGGGAGTCCTGCTCCTATGTTAGCGCAGACATGCAGGTTGCTGCGTATTACGGCACTGCTGGCGGCTTGTTTTTCTGTCATCTGCACATAACTAAGTTCTTTGCTGCCTACTTGGGGGAAAAAATTGTTAAAGAAGGGCAGGGCTTCTTGCAGATGTTCCGGCAGGTTTTCCAAGTCAAAAGCCATTTGCACATATGCCAGTCCGTTGCTAAACACCTCGCCACGCAAGAGCGGCAACTGATTGGCAAGTTTGCTTTCGCTGATGGGCAGGCTGTCTGACAGTTTGCGCAGTTCATGACGTTGTAGTCGCGGCAGGCTTTGGCAGGACGATTCGCTGTCAGGAGCTTCCTGCCTTGCTTGCAGCTCTTGTTGCTCCCTGGATATTTGTGCAAATCCTGCCGCGTCAAGCGTCTGCTCATGCCGGTATAGCCGCTCGCGCATGCGTCGTTTCTTTTTTTTCAACAGTTCAGGATCAGGGAGCAATTCCAGACGGAGCCTGTGCGGGTTATCAAGCAGGTATTTTTTTATGATGTTTTCAAGGTACTGCCCCTGTGTCGCCAAGCGTGTTTCCAAATTCCGGTGGTCTATCTTTTGTCTGATGAAGAGCAGCGGATGACAATTATAGTTCCAAGCTGTCAAAATATCCTCGAGTATTTCGAGGTTGTGTTCGGCATCGATCTCACGATGGATCAATTTCAGCTGCAAGAGTGCATTTTGCGTTCGCTGTTTTGCGATGCCTTGGCTCAGTTCATGCAGGCAATCGATGATCAGTGTCTCCAGGCGCTCGAAATCGCCTTGCCGGCAGCCTTTGACGGCGATCTGGAAGATGGTTTGACAGTAGTTATTATCGTATCCGCAGCAAGTTAAGGCGCTGCATAAGTTTGATTCAAGCAGGGTTTTACGCAATGGAGCAGCGGCATTCCCCAGCAATATAAGCTCAAGCAGTTGCATTGCCAAGTCCAGCTCCGGGTTTCGGGTGGCGTCCACACGCCAAGCCAGGGCGAAGGCAGCATTGCTTTCTGTTTCTTCATCGGATTCCGGTACATAGAAGACTGTTTTACGCCTTGGTTTGCGCCAGTTCGTTTGTACATACAGCCTGGGATTTTTATCGGCATGAGGCTGAACGCAAGCATGTTCCAGGTTTAATTCATGCAGTCTTTCCTGTACAAATGCCAGTTTACTCTCAGTTGCTATGTTACCAGTGAAGATTATTTTAGCCTGAGCTATCTGATAATGTCTGTGATAGAATTGCAGGAATTTGTCATAGCTCAAGTTCGGTATGTGTTCAGGGTGTCCTCCGGAATCAAAAGCCAAGGGGGTGTCGGGCAGCAGCTGTGAAAAAATTCCTCGTTCGAGGACATTTTCAAGCTCAGTATAGGCGGCGCTCATTTCATTGAGTACAATACCGTTGAGCCCAAGCTTGACTCTGCCGTCATTATTCTGTCTGACTTCATAATGCCAGGCTTCTTGCCGGAAAGAATGATAATGCAA
>JAAZKR010000214.1 GCA_012799725.1 Oligosphaeraceae bacterium
AGCAACCTACATGTTTACCTTTGCCAATGATTCCGGCTATACTTGGCTGGGGGCAGTCGGGACACCCTGAACTATACTTTGCAACAAGGGAAATTCAGATGACTGGGAAAATGCTGTTGATATTCTTTTGCTGGATTTTATTGTCGCTGCCAGTGAAGGGCGCCGCGACCTTCTGCCGAGTTGGCTGGATGAGTCAAGCTCCAGAAATAAATGGCGTTATTGACGAGCAGGAATGGAGTATGGCGGCAAAAACGGGGCAGTTTTCCGATGCCTCAAACGGCAGGCTGGCATCTTCTCCGACGGAATTGTATATCGGCTATGATCAGAACAACCTGTTTTTCGCTTTCAGGGCCACTATTGACTTTGAACCGGTCATTGAGCCAGTGAAACATGACAACCTGAACATTTTGAATGTAGATGCCGTACGCTTGTCCATCATACCTCCGGGAAGCAAAACCTGGATGAAATTTACCGTCGAACGTGGGGGCGGCAGTTCAGACATGCGAGTTGCCGGTCAAGTTCGACAACCTGCGCAGGAATGGGAACCGGAATGGCGGTATGCAGTCAAGCGAACCCCGCTGACCTATTTTGCAGCCAGTATCTGGGAAGGGGAAATTGCGATCCCTTGGACAAGCCTGGAAATGCCGCCGCCAAAGCCTGGCACCACAATTCCCTTTCAATTTACCCGCTATGCGGGAAATATCCAACGTACCGCAGAACTGAATCAGCGTGTCAGCACTTGGGCACCGGTTTCAAACCTCTGGCATGTCATTGTTCCGGAAACATTTGGAAAACTGATTTTTGCGGGGCAAGCACCCGTTTTCCGCTTCGAAAAATATGGAAAATTCATGGAAGGGGAGGCAGGTCTTTCGGGTGTCTTCAGTAAACCAGTTGCTGATGCTGAATTTGAGGGGCGGGTCTGGCATTTGCAGAATTATCAGCATGTCTTGGCGCGCCATCAGCAAAAACTGCCATCATTTGATCAAAGATATTCCTGGTTGCCACAACTGGATATCAAAAAGAAAACGCCCATGATGATGAACTGGCGATTCAGTGACCAGCACGGAAAACTGGCCGGAGGGCAAATTGTTACAGAGGCCAGCCCGCTTTTTCAGGTCGAGGCAGTCCCCCTGTACAGTCAGAATAAAGTGCAGATCATCGGCAATCTGAGCAAGCTGAATATCAAGGAAGGCATGCGCATCCATTGTCGGCTTCTGTCGGAAAACGGAGATGAACTGGAAATGCAGCAAATCAGTCTGCAAGAGGGCACCCGTTTTTTTGAAGGCGCGTTGCCTCTTGGCAAACTCCCCACAGACACTACGGGAAAGGTGATGGTTCAGCTTCTTGACGGGGAAGGGCGTATGCAGCATTATGAAACGGATATAAAAAACCTGCCGCGCCCCGAGTGGATGAATCAAAATATTGGCGCTGTGAACAGCCCCCCGCCTGGTTGGGAGACACCGGTTATCAGAAAACAAGAGCAGAGCCTGGATTTCCATATTTTGGACAACCGCTATGGCTTTGCAGCAATTTCCCCCTTTCCGCAACAAATAGACCTTCGTGGCGCTCCCTTTTCAGATGGCGCCATGACCCTCCATCTCGAAACAGAGGCCGGAGGAAAGCAAACTCTGCCTCCTTCCGGCAAAATGAGAACCGCCTCCGAAGATGCACGCGGAATTACTTTGATCTGGGATGGTGCCAGCAAGGAGGTTTCATTACAGGCTAAAGTACGCATTGAATTCGATGGTCTGGCCTGGTATGAACTTCGCCTTGTCCCCCTGCAAAAAGATGTAGTTATTCGGAAACTTTCGGTAGAGTTCCCGCTGCGGCGCGAATATCTGCGATACATGCGGGGATGCAATGTTACAGGTATGCTGACCACGCCCAAATATTTTGCCTTGATCGGTCCGGCTAAAAGCAAATATCCGCTGCCTCAACCGGACCTTGCGCAACCAAATCTGGTTTCCGGGGAAGGCTGGAAGTTTGGCAAATCCTTTGTCAATTTTCTCTGGGTTGGCGGTGAAGACAGGGGGATGTATCTGGTTCTGCCAAGCCAGTTCAATATGCATATATCCGACCGGTATACCGAAACCATAGACAATGACGGCGAATTCAGCCTCAGGCTCCATCTGATCGACACCCCAACACCAATGCAGAGACCATTGGATTATCAACTCGGCACCATCCTGACGCCATGCAAGCGTCCGCGCAATGTTGCGCGTCTTCAGCGCATAGGTTCAGGATTTGTCAACTTGCAGGAGGACGGGAGCCGGCTCTTGCAGCAGAAGCCGGAAATGTATGCGCCTTTTGGCAAACGTTTTTTCCACGATCCGGAATATCGTCCTTTCGAAAAGGATTATTTTACAACTGCTATTTTAACTTGTTGGCAGCTGCCGCAGGTGCAAAACGGCAATCCGACTCCTCCGGAAAAAGAGCTCAAACGCATAGATGTGGAAGTCAACGCAATCCGCAACAGCATTGGGGGCATGCCAATGCTTTGGTATGACAGCCTATTCACGATGTTTCATCTGCCCCAGGCGATCCCCTATGTTTACGAATGGGAATGCCATCCACGTACCAGGCTGCCCGTTGAACAGCTCGGGACTTTTGTCTGTGCCACAGATGCATGGGCCGATTATTATCTCTATGGTGTCAAAAAAAGAATGCAGCAGGGCATTAAATGCTTCTATATGGATATGTCAAACTTTCACAGTTGCAGTAATCGCTTTCACGGATGCGGGAAACGAAACCCTGATACCGGTGAAGTCATCCCCAGCATCCGTTTCCTTGATGGGCGTGAAATGTTTCTGCGCTATCAGAAACTGGTCAAAGAGAATGATCCGGAAGGTTTGTTAGTGATGCACACCCCGCTATGCACGCCGTTGGCGCTATGGGTGGATGTTATCACAGATGGAGAAGGCTGGACAAATGCCCCCAATTATAGCAGCTTGAAACCGGAATTTTACCAAATGGTAGCGATGGGAACCAAGGCAACCGGTACCGTCTGTAACTTCTTTCCCGGCTTGATCTTGACGCATTACCAGCAGGCCGCAAAATGTGATGTCACGCTGGCGGAAGTCTGCGGCCTGACCTTTAGTCACAACGAATCAATGTGGAATGGCTCGCAAGTCCAACTGGCTGGACTGAGAATGGTCTGGGATGTACTTGTAAATTTTGGAGCCTATGAAAATAATACAGAGTGGGTTCCATACTGGAGGCATCCACAAAGCCAGTATCCGGGTGGCGTAATAATTTCTGAATGGCGCCGGGATAAACAGCGCCTCCTGCTGGTTTTTAACCCATATTATGAAGCTCAAACATGCCGGCTGGAAATTCCTCAGGGCTACGAAATCACCAACGCATTGGACAAGAAGCCTTGGACGACTCGTTCAGCACAAATTGCCTCGCGAGATTTCAAGTTGCTCTTAGTGCAACCGCAATAAATTTTCCCTGACTTATTGAAAAAAGATCAGTGCTCATATTTCTTGGGGTGAGCCAACATACACAATTATTTTTTTCGCAAACCCAGAAAAACTCCAGCTGAAAGATTCATCCGCAGATGACGCAGATTTTCGAAGCGTGCCCTAAAAAATCTGCGTCGTCCAGGTAATCTGCGGATAAAACAAATCGTTTACTTGATACGTCCGGTGTATGCATCTGCGCCGCTGTTATCGATGACATATTGGAAGAACTTTTTCTCTGCCTCTGCACGGGCGGCATCCCAGGGGCGTGGGTTTCCACAAAGTTGTACGACCCATAGTTTTAATTCTTTGCGATGGTAATTGACCATGCAATTTGTGCCCCATGCGCCGCCATGTCCAAACCAAGAGTCTTCTGTGTCTTCTTCAGGTGCGCTAAAACCTAAGGAATAGCCGCCCATGTCTTTCGGACGTGTTGACTTTGCAAGCAGCTCTTTGACCGTTTCTTCTTTGAGAATCCTTACACCATTTTCGCCCACCCCCAGGTTCATCAGCATCTTATAGAATTTAAGCTGGTCGTTTGCTGTAGTCCAGAGGCCTGCGCCCGCCGATGCGAAGACATGATCTCCATTGTAGGGGCGCTGCTGCATATTGTTCTGCAAGCGATATGTTGCGGGCGCATTTTCCACACAGTCATACATTTCCACTTGTGTTTCAAGTTGCCGGTCGCTTGGCTTAAATGAACTGGATTTCATTCCAAGCGGGATAAAGACACGTTCTTTGAGGAAGTCTTCCCATCGTTGTCCGGTTACAACTTCAACGATGGCAGCACCGATATCTATACCGGTATTGGAATATGTAGGCTTCGTGCCTGGTTCGTACAGCAGCGGACATGCAGCTGCAATGGCCGCTGTCTGCCTAAGCGGTGCGCCACCACTCCAGCCGCCACCCTTGATATTGCCCTGTTTGGCACAGATTTCGAATGGGAAGCCGCCGGTGTGATTCATGACCATGCGGATAGTGAGAGTGTTTTTTGCCTTGAGAAGGGTCTTTACACCATCTTTGTTGGACTCAAGCACCCAGAGTTCCTTGAATTCAGGCAGGTATTTTGAGACCGGGTCGTCAAGGGCAATCTTACCCTCTTCGACAAGGATGGCGATGGTCACACCGCAGAACCCTTTTGTCTGCGAACACTGCATAAAGACATCATTCATAGTGATCGGGCGCTGGGCGGCGACGTCAGCATAACCAACGCAGGTGACTTCCTGAATGCCGTCTTTGTAAAAGACATTGATCGCTCCCGGCAGCTGTCCGCTTTCTATATAGGGGGTCAGCGCGTCTTTCGCAAAACTTGTCCCTGAATCTTTTGCTCCATTGTTAATGGTTCGACAGCCGGTGATGAGCGCCATGACAGCGACAAGTAACACCAGTTTTTTGAAGCAGCCTTGATTGTTTTTCATTTGCGATAGTCCTTGTGATTTACCTGAGTTTGTGAATTAATGTGAATTAATTGTAAAAAAAGACGCTTTGTTTTTTAAGAGACTGTATAATATACAGCAGTTTCACACAGCAGTAAGCTGTTTTGCCGTGGCCGTCATTTAATAATACCGCTTCAATGACGGTCTTAAAAGCGGCTTCGGAGCTGGGATTTATAGCTGGTTTCTCCGGTTGTTAGTTCGTATCCGGTACAGGCGCTCGGCAAAGCTGCCGGCAGTTTCAAAGTAGGTGGCCAGTCGAGCCACCTGACGGTCGAGCAGGACGCAGGCCACAGCCAACAGGGTAAGCGCGGCATTGGCGGAAAATTGGGGGAGGAAGGTCGGAGGGGGTGTGGACTTTGTGGATACAATGTCCGTTCCGTCCACAATGTCCATAGCGTCCACCCTGTCTGACTCTTCCGATGGCAGCTACGTTTGCAATATGTGGTTAGTCCTCCATAGTTGAGTCGGATGCCTTTCCGTTTTCCGAACACCAGAAAAAAATCATTTTGCAAATCCATTTCAAGCAGAATCATAAAGGATCATGCAGAAACATGGAAACTCCTGGAAGTTGTAGCAATTCTTGCTAATCCTGGGAAGTAGCCTTGCCAGCGGCATCTATGAAGCCGCGTAATAAATCGACTACAGGCCAAATGAAATTTGCCAGCTGCTGAAAGTTGCCCGGGGGCATGGGGGAATATCCTTATCGCTGAGATTAAAATTATAATGCAGCATGTATTTATAGTCTTTTGCTGGCGGATTTGCCGAATTTTGAGGCTGGCGTAGCTCTTGAAAATGCCCAGCTGCGTATGCTTTTGATCTGTTGTTCCATAGTGTCGGACAAGGGGACGATCGCGCTGATTACTTTGCTCAGGTCACGTTGAGTGAAGGGACGCTCCTCGTAAAAGGCATCGGTGCGAGCTGAGACCACGGCTTGTTCTATTTCAGCGCCGTTCCAACCCTCGGTCATCACTTGCAGCATTTTGAAGTCGAATTCTTCCAGGTTGGCTTGGTGTCGCCGTAGATGTATACGGAATATTTCTTCACGTTCTACTGCAGTGGGCAGATCGCAGAAGAAGACCTCGTCAAAACGTCCTTTGCGGATAATTTCTGCCGGCAGAGCCTGAATCTTATTGGCGGTGGCGGCGATAAAGATAAGCGGGGGTTTTTCTTGCATCCAAGTCAGAAAACTGGAGAATATATGCGATGCCAGGCTACGTCCGGATTCATCAAGTCCCAGTGCATTTTCTATTTCATCGATCCAAAGCACCGCAGGGGCTACCGCCTCTATGGTTTTCAGGGCGCGATGAAAAGCTTCTTCCGGGCTGCCGTACATTCCGGAGAAAACCAAGTTCATATCGAGGCGGAAAAGCGGGATATTCCAGAGTGATGAGATGGTTTTCACTGCCAGGCTCTTGCCGCAGCCGCTTACTCCCATGACCAGCAGACCTTTAGGGATGGGCACTCCGGCCGCTAAAGCCTCCCGGGAGAAGATTTTCTCCCGGCGTCGCAACCAATCTTTTAAGTTGTCCAAACCACCTAGCTCGTCTATGCTCCAACGCGGCGGAGAAAACTCCAGGAATCCGGATTTTTTGACTACGCTTTTCTTTTTGACGAAAATCTCATCAAGCAGCTCTTCTTGGTCGGTTTTCCCGGAGGCTGCTGCTTGCCTTAATATGTGCCAAACCTCATTTTCGGTTAATCCCTTCAGAGCCAAGGTGATTTCTCTTGCTGATTCTTCCTTGATCAGTTCCTGCTGCGCGTCCCGGTTGAGTTTTTGTACCAAGGCGGTGATTTCGTCTTCTGAAGGCGGTGCCACTTCCACCAGTTCTATCTCTTTTTTCAGCGCCTCGGGCAAATAAAGATCGGCACAGAGCAATATGATATGCCGATCCACCTTGTCCTGTCCGTCTAAAAAGGCTTCTCGCAATGCTCTTATCACTTCCGGACCTTGCATAAAGGGGGCTAAATCCAAAAAGACAATGAAGCCGCGCAGGTCTTCCTGCATCAGCTTTTGCAAGGCTGCAACGGGGTCTTCAGTGCCGGTATAATCACCCAGTCCCTTGAGGCAGGACCAGCATCGCGGCGGCTCGGAGCCACGTTTGGCACTGAGTGCAGTCAAAGCGCGTAAAACACGCTCCTCCTCCGGGCTGTGTATGTAGGACAATGGATTATGTCCACTGAAAGCGGCTTCCAGTTGCGTGATTAAATCGGACATGGCATAAATATCAGGGTTCGGGTATTTGTGGGGCAAGCTATGAATCCGCAGATTACGCGGATTACGCGGATTAATGCAGATTTTCCAAATGCAAGGGGACTTACTTTGCACAATTTGTGGAAAAACTGGTGGTCGAAGGTATCAGCTTGCTTTTTTCCTTTGAACGGCTCCTTAGTGCATTGCCTCCTTTTCCGCATCGCTCATGATGGTAAGCAGTCTAACGCCCAAGTCCATGGCATTTTCAGAATAGACCAGGCGGCAGGCCAGTTCCACGGCGGCCAGGGCGCGTTGGTATTCCATGGGCAAGCGCTGACAGCGCTCCGGATAGCGTTGACGGAAGATGGCCGGCAGATGTGAGAGCAGCAGCTCCCGCGTGATAAAGTCGGGCCGTGTAGCCAGGTAATCGTAGATTTGTGCCTTGGCTCCATTGATTTCACTGCTGAGCTGCTCGGTTAATTCGGTCATCATAATGCCGGTGGCATGAAAGCGTGCGAAGAGCCAGTCGGCTTCTTGCCGCGCCAGCCGTTGCAGGATATCCATTACTTGCGCTACTAGCTCTTCCTTGTGGGCTTTGAATTCGGCCTCGTCAAGCATGAGACCGCTGAGTATCTCCAAGGAGGAGGTGATCACACCGCATTTATTGGCAGAAGCATCCTTAATGATCCAGACTCCGCGTTCCTGTATCTTGACACGTGCACCGGGCGTGATATATGCGTTGGCGCCTTCGACAATAGCCTTGAAAGAGGCACGTCCTTCGGGGAAAAAATTCTCCCAGTTGCCTTCGTTAATGGTATTGGGCCTGCCGCCGCCTGGGATAAAGATATCTGCGTAGCAAGTTAGGTTATCCTGGAACAGATGCATGAAGCTATCTCTTCCCAGCAGCTCGCTTTGTAGTTTGCCATCGTTGAGCTTATACTGCTGATAGTATTGTTTGCCTCCTTGCTCTATGGGTGCAGAGAGCGCCAGCATGGCGCCTTCGCCGCGTAATTTGCCGGGGCTGAACGCGTCCAGGGCACTTACATGAATCAGACGGGCAATTTCGTCACGATCCAGTCCTTCCGGGTCATAAGCAATGGCCGGCCCATCGGTGATGGCGACGATACGCAGGTTGGGATAGATAAACTCATTGTTTTCCTTGCGCAGCAGCAGTTTCATGGCATTGCCGGCCACGTCGCCGCCCGGCCCGCCGGCAATTTTTATGCTGAAATGATCTCGATGCGGGTCTATGCCCAACTCTTTCAAGGTTTTAAGCAGATACTGATGTATGCCGAAGCTGGTGACGCCGTATTCTTTGTGATTGATACCCGCACCGGGTTTGCCGGAGATGAGGCCGGAACCCAGGCGATACTTCTCTTTTTGTGCGTAGGCGCTGATCCATTCTATCATGGGATCGAACATATTTTCGTCAGGGCCTATCTCGATGATTTCACGTTCACCGAGGTAGTCAACTATTTGCGGGTCGCGCAGCATTTTATCCTGACCGCAGTTAATCAAGGATAGCAGCGCTCTTGTGATTGAACGCTGTATGTGCCAGAGCACCGGACGCAGCTTGCCGTTTTCGCGCACCGGAACCAGCAGGGTAAGCAATTTTGCGCCACCTTCATAGATATCTTTGTTTTTCAAATGCTGAGTATGCGCAAGTACATAACATTCTCTAAAAGCCTCATCCTGGGCATATTCGTAGTTGTCGTTCATTTCTAGGCGATTGCCGCCACGGCTGGGAACTACACTGCGCCAGCCGCCGCGAGCGATATCGGTGAAACGCACATGATAGCCGAATGCGCCGCGGCGATAAAAATAGAACACGGCATAAGGCAATTTGTCCGGGAAAGCTTCTCCATAGCTGGGGCTCAGCTCGCGGTAGAAGTTACAGAAATCAACGCTGAGGCGAAAGCTGAGAGCGGTTTTGTCTCGTACATAAAAATTGCATTTCAGTATACAATTAAGGAAATTCAAAGCGCATCTAAAAATGGTTTTGATAATTTGGTTTTTGCCTTGGTTTCCGGTATTGATCTGTTCGATTTGGGCGCTGAAGTGTTCATTGAATTCTAGCCTGTTCTTTTCGCTTGGCCTGGGCAGAGCCGGATTAAAACGACGCTCAAACTCATCAAAAAGCACCTGACAATATTCGGAGTATATAATCATGTGCCGGCGTATGTCATCCAGCTTATATATATGGCGGTTGACATAGGCGAGCTGACCGTGGATGAATTCGCTCATGGCGCGCAGCCAGTTAACCGCCGGCATGCTGAAGCCGGCCCGGTGCACCAGCTCCTGATGCATCAGGTCATTGGTTTCCACCCAGCCCAGCATTCTGATATCATTCAAGAGGCTGTCCAGTTGTTCTTGACTCAGGGCTTCATCCGGCCTCGGGTTCAGATATGCAGTCACTATAATAATCGGCAACCGTTCAAAGGCTTCCAGGTCATTATTGCCGCTCATTTCTCTGAAGTAGCAGCGGCGCAGCTCCAGGCCGTGTGAGAGAATGACTTCAAAAAGCTGGCTGCAAAAGTCCTTGTTATCGGCAGGCATGGGCCATGCTACACGCAGGCGCAGGCTTTCATGGGTCCACTCGCTGATTTCGGCCAGGATATAGTCATTTTGCTGGCCTTTGAGCACCCAATCGATGCGTTGTGCCAGTTTGGTCAAGCTCAGATCGTGCAGCACGTTGAAATTGAGCCTTGCGTAGAGTTCCGCAATAGCCTCGCTCTGCGTGTCATCAAACTGCTGCGCATACTCGCGCTGTATATCCTCCAGGCTAAAGCAGGGCTCGTTCGATGCGTCTTGCGCCAGGCTGTAATGCTCGATGATAAGGGTGGCCGGCTCGCCACCAACCAGGAAGGTTTTTTCCGACTGGTGCACTGAGGCCTCCAGCAGGTGCTGTCCGTCCATCATACGGCTGGTGACTGCGGGGTTGTTGGTTTCACTGAGCAGATAAACAAAAAAGACTTCGCCGTTGAACTCGGCCCGGCGTATGCCGGACTGCTGGTCCAGATGGCAAAGAAAGGGCAGTATTTTGCCGATGCGATCCGCAAAAGTGCGAAAAAAGTATTCCGGCATAATATCCTGCAAAATGCGATAAGCGTGTTCAATTTTAGTTATCTGCTCTCCGATAACTGCATTAAATTCATCCATAAGCGTCATTCCGACCGGGAAATGCGTCCCGGGTTAAAAATCATGTTGAAAATTTGGGCAAAAAGATAATGTAACATGTTTTTTTTCGAATACTATATTATTCAATTATTCACGTATGCGCTGTATGCAAAAATATTGGTTCTTTGTTGTCAGCTTGCAACTTGCGACTTGTAACTTATATTATACTTTTCGCTGTATTCGCAGCTGAGATGACCGGATCATTACAGGAACGCGGACTACACGCAGTATGGTTTGGTGGCGAAACACTAAGGCAAGTCATGAAGAAAGAGCAAAAAGAAGCGACGATTAAGGAATTTCAACGTTCACCCAATGATGTTGGTTCAGTAGAGGTGCAGGTGGCTTTGGCTACTGGACGCATCGTTGAACTCACCGAGCACATGAAGATACACAAGAAGGACTTCAGTACCCGCCGCGGTCTGGTGCGACAGGTCAATCACCGCCGCAACCTTCTTAACTATCTGCAAAAACGCGACTATGAACGTTATATCACGTTGATCCGTAAATTGGGTCTGCGCCGCTAGCAAGCGTTTGATTTCAGTGCGTCAGCCGGGCATGTCCGGCCGACGCACTGATTTTGTCGGGCATTTGTGGCTGTGGAATTGATCGGTCTCGGCAATTCGGGATAACCGGATTATCGAGACCGCAATTCCGCAGATTTGTGTCATAAGGGGCGGATATGTGCCCTTTCAGAACTAAGGAAAAGATATGACTGTGGAAAGCATTAACATTGATCTGGGGTCGGGCAAAAGCTTGCAGATAGAAACCGGCCGATTGGCGTTGCTGTGTAATGGCTCGGCAACTCTGCGGCAGGGCGACAGCTCAGTCTTGGTTTGCGCTGTGAGTGCCGAACCAAGGCCGGGAATAGACTTTTTCCCGCTGCAAGTAGAGTATCGTGAGCGTTTTGCCGCTGCCGGACGTATTCCGGGTGGCTACTTCAAGCGCGAAGGAAGACCTAGCGAGAAGGAAATACTGACGGCGCGCATGACTGACCGCCCGCTGCGTCCCTTGTTTCCGGAAGGCTTCATCAACGAGGTGCAGATTGTTTCCACCCTGTTGAGCAGCGATGGCGAAAATGAGCCGGACGTGCTCAGTATTTTGGGTGCATCGGTGGCGCTTATGGTCTCCGACATACCTTTTAATGGCCCTGTAGGCGCGTTGCGCGTAGGCAGAATCAATGGCGAGTTTATTGCCAATCCTACCCACAGTGAAATGCGGCAAAGCGACTTGGACCTGGTCTACGCCGGTATTGCTGGCAAGGTTATTATGATAGAGGGCAAGGCTGACGAGCTTAGCGAAGAAGAGTTGCGCGATGCCATGTCTTTTGCCGACCAGATCGTGCAAAGGCAGATCGAGGCACAAAAAGAGCTGGCGGCCAGAGTTAACAAGCAGAAATTTACATTTACAGCCTCCCTGCCACAAGCAGATTTATTGCGGGCCTGCGAAGAGTTTTGCGCAGAGCGTCTGCAGTTGGCTTGTAGCGCTCCCTGTAAGCTACAGCGTCAAGAGCAACAGGATCGGCTTTTCGCTGAGATGTGCGCGGCTATGGAAGGCAAATTTAACGCCGAAGACGGCAGTGAACCGGATTTTAAGCTGGTTTGGGAAACCTTGCTGG
Organism: Oligosphaeraceae bacterium; assembly: GCA_012799725.1. Classification (GTDB taxonomy): domain Bacteria; phylum Verrucomicrobiota; class Lentisphaeria; order Oligosphaerales; family Oligosphaeraceae; genus JAAZIY01. The sequence continues at coordinate 11,881 of JAAZKR010000214.1, forward strand.
AAAAAGCCATACGCAGCTTGGTACTGGACAAGAAGCAGCGCCAGGATGGACGCCGGCTTGATGAATTGCGCCCGGTCAGCTGCGAGGTAGGCCTGCTGCCGCGCACACATGGCAGCGCGTTGTTCAATCGCGGTGATACGCAAGCTCTGGTGATCTGCACACTGGGATCAAGTGATTTTGCCCAAGAGTACGACGCTGTTACCGGCGGCGAAAAGAAGAAAAACTTTATGTTGCATTATAACTTCCCCCAATTCAGCACCGGGGAAGTGGGCCGCTACGGTTCCGCCAGTCGTCGCGAAACCGGGCATGGCAGCTTAGCTGAGCGCTCCGTATTTGCTGTGGTGCCCAAGGATTTCCCTTATGCCATACGTGTCACCTCGGAAATCTTGGGTTCCAACGGTTCCTCTTCCATGGCTACGGTCTGCGGTGCCAGCTTGGCGTTGATGGATGCCGGTTTGCCGGTTTCCGACGCCGTGGTCGGCATCTCCATAGGCATGGTCAGCGATGAGAATCGCCGTGAATTCCTTACTGATATCTTAGGCAGCGAGGATCATTACGGCGACATGGATTTCAAAGTTGCTGCTACCAGCAAAGGTATTACCGGTTTCCAATTAGACCTGAAGGTGGCCGGCCTGAGTATCGAGGGCATGTATCAAGCCATGCTGCTTAATAAGAAAGCACGCGAAGAAATCCGCGCAATCATGAATCAGTGCATCGCAAAGCCAAGGCCGACGCTGAGCCCATATGCCCCGCAGATGCAGCTTATGAAGATCAATCCGGATAAGATAGGCGCGCTGATTGGTCCGGGCGGCAAGAACATACGCGGCATCCAGGATGAAACCGGCGCTCAAATCAGCGTCGAAGATGATGGCAGCGTACGTATTTTTGCCAGCGACGCCAAAAGCATGGAAAGAGCACGCTACCTGGTGGAGTCCAGCACCGGTGAGGTCGAGATTGGCAAAATCTACCAGGGCGTGGTGCGCAGCGTGAAGGAATTCGGCGCATTTGTCGAAATTCTGCCAGGACAGGAAGGCATGGTGCATATATCCGAACTGGCAGATTACCGGGTCAAGAATGTCGAAGAAATCTGCCGTGTCGGCGATGAGATTACCGTGAAAGTGGTTAATATTGATGAGCGTGGCCGTGTGCGCCTAAGCCGCAAAGCGGCCTTGGCTGAGCTATAATTTGATTTTTACACTCTGACTTCAAAAAAGGATACTGTCATGAAAGAAGGCATACACCCAAAGTACCGGGCCTGCGTAATAAGCTGCGCCTGTGGTAACCAATTCGATGTTTTTTCCAATACCGACAAGACCGGCGTTGGCATTTGCTCAAAATGTCACCCCTTCTATACCGGCAAGCAAAAGCTGGTGGATACCGAGGGTAGAGTGGACGCATTTAATCGCCGCTACGCTCGCAAGCAAGCCTAAGCGCGCTTGCCGCGCTGTAAAAAGTCTGCGAAAGAATGCATCTGTATGCCTCGTTCGCAGACTTTTTTATTTTGTATTTATTAAACAGCAACTCATCTGAAGAATTTCAAAACCGTGAATCTCAGTTCCTTTATCGACAAAGCGCTGTTACGTTTGCATGAGCTCGAGGCCGCCATTGCTGCTTTCGATTTCAGCTCTGCGGATCAGAAGCGCTATCATCAACTCAATCAGGAATATCAAAAGCTGAAGCGCCTGCAAACCACTTGGCATGATCTACAGGAAACCCGCCGGGAGTTGGAGGAGTGCGAGGGATTGAAACAAGAAAGCGAGGATGAGGAGTTCATGCAGTTGGTTGAGGCTGACTTGCAGAGGTTGTATGAGCAGGAAAAAAAGCTGGATGGTGAGCTCAAGACCCTGATTTTGCCGGCACATGCCAACGAAGGCAAGGATATCATTATTGAGATACGTCCGGCTACCGGTGGTGATGAAGCCGGGTTGTTTGCTGCCGACCTGGCTAGAATGTATCTGCGCTACGCCGAGATCAAGGGCTGGAAAAGCGAAATCATTGAAAGTGTGGAGACTCCATTGGGGGGCCTCAAGGACTGTACTTTTTCTTTGCGCGGTGATGAAGTTTGGAGCATGCTGCATTTTGAGAGCGGCGTGCACAGGGTACAAAGAGTGCCAAGTACCGAGACGCAGGGGCGTGTGCATACTTCAACCGTGACCGTAGCTGTTATGGCTGAGGCCGCAGAGGTGGACCTGGAATTGAAAAGCGAAGACCTGCGTGTGGATGTCTTTCGTGCTTCGGGACATGGGGGACAGGGGGTTAATACCACGGATTCAGCGGTCAGGGTCACACATATTCCCAGCGGTTTGTCGGTGGCTAGTCAAACCGAGCGGTCTCAGCACCGTAACAAGGAGATAGCCATGCGCATCTTAAGAGCCAGGCTGCTTGAGGAGATGCAGGCTGCTGAAGACGCCAAAAATGCTGCTGATCGGCGCTCACAGGTGGGTAGTGGCGAAAGAAGCGAACGCATCCGTACCTATAATTTCCCGCAAAACCGGGTAAGCGACCATCGCTATGATATTACTCTGTATGATCTCGAAAATATAATACAGGGAGAAATGGATTTTCTGCTTAGTGAAATACGTAGTATAGACGCTAATCGCCGGCTCCTCGAGGAGCTGAATATATGAGGATCCGTTCAAAAATTACGCAGGTTTTTTAGAACGCACTGCGAAAATCTGTGTTATCCGCGTAATCTGCATAATCTGCGGATAGCATCAATCATGTGGCAGCACGACTAGGTCTTCGGGTTTGATATGCAGCTTTTGTGTTTCGCCACTTTGCCATTCTTTGCTTGGGTTCATTTCATAGAACTGCAATATACTGCCGTCTTGGCATTGCCCCAGGTGTTTGGCCAGCTCACCCAAATACTCTACTTGCTGATGGTTGACTTCCAGACAGTTCTCTTCGTTCGCGCCCAGCTGTATGGCTTCCGGACGCATAGCTAATACTACGGCGTCACCATTATGCAGGCCATCGGTTGCAGTCTTGGCTATGAAAACACCAAGCTTGGTGTCGATTATGACGGCATCGGGCTGCAAGCTGCGCAACTTGCCCTCGATAAAATTATTTTCACCTATGAATCCAGCTACAAAGCGGCTTTTGGGTTGCCGGTAAATCTCCTTGGCAGTACCTACTTGACATATTTTTCCCATGTCCATGACGGCAATGCGGTCGGCCATGCTCAGAGCCTCTTGGCGGTCATGCGTGACATAGATGCCGGTCAGCCCGCTATCTTTGCACAAGTTACGTATTTCCAAACGCATTTCGCTGCGCAGCTTGGCGTCCAGGTTTGCCAGGGGCTCATCCAGCAGCAGGCAGCCTGGTTCCACTGCCAAGGTTCGAGCCAGAGCCACTCTTTGTTGCTGGCCACCAGACAGGGCATTGGGTTTGCGCTGCGCCAGTTCTTCTATTTGTACTCGATGCAACGCTTTCATGACTCGGCTTTCACGCTCAGCCTTACTGAGACCGCGCATTTCCAAGCCGAAAGCGACATTTTCGAAGACGCTCATATGCGGCCAAAGCGCGTAGCCTTGGAAGACCATGGCACTATTGCGCAGATGAGCCGGCTTCTTGCTTACTTCTTCCTCATCAAAGTAGATTCTGCCGGAGCAAGCTTGTTCAAAGCCGGCCATACAGCGCAGCAAGGTGGTTTTGCCGCAACCAGAAGGCCCCAGTAGAAAAAACAGCTCGCCATCCGCGATCTCTAAATCCACCGCTGTCAAGGCTTTGACGTCGCCAAAGCTCTTGCTCAATTGTTCGACTTTTACGCGCATATGCACTCTCAATGCAGACCAGGGGACTGCTTGCCGCTTGTTGTCGGCTCTCAAAGTTCCCGGTTGCTGCCCTTATCCAATATCTTGAATTCCTCTATGTGCAGATCGGGGTCCGAGTTAAGAGTGACTTTTTTGCCAAACTCACCGCCCATGCTGTCGAAAAGCGCTCGGTCCTCCGAACGTAAGCGTTCCATGACCTTGGGGTTGACACTGACCAGAAGATGCGTGACGTTTTTGCGCTTGGCCAGTATTTCATTAAGGCGCCGTTGTATTTCTACGCTCATAGTGATGCTGGATTTGACCAGGCCGCGCCCTTTGCAGTAGGGGCAATCGTCATAGATAGCACTTTCCAGGCTTTCATTCTCACGCTGACGGGTCATTTCCAGCAGCCCTAATGGTGAAATGGGATAGACTTTGACGCGTGCCCGGTCTTCAGCGAGCAGATCCTTGAATGTTTTATAGACAGTCTGTTGATCCTTGCGCTGGCGCATGTCAATCAGGTCCAGCACTACCAATCCGCCTATATTGCGCAGGCGTAGCTGGCGTGCAATTTCCTTAACTGCTTCCAAGTTGGTGGTCAGGATGGTCTCGGGATGGTCTTTGCCGCTGCGGTTTTTGCCGGAATTGACGTCTATGGCTATCATGGCTTCGGTCTCGTCGATGCAGATATAGCCACCGCTAGGCAGTGCAACCTTGCGTTGCGAGATGTTGTCGATTTGCTTGCTGATACCATATTTGTCAAAGATAGGGGTGGGGTTTTGGTACAGCTTCACTTTCACCTTGCTATGTCGGCTATAGCGCATAAGCAGGGAAGTAGTGCATTTATAGTCCTCTTCGGAATCGGCGACCACCTCGTCTATGTCTTCAGTCAGACAGTCACGCAAGATTCTTTCAGCCAGTGCGGGTTCCTGATAGACGCAGTACGGGGCGCGTTGTTTGTTGCTTTGTTCCAGCCCTTTGTGCCAGCTGTCCAGCAGCATGTCTAAATCACGCTGAAAATGTTCCTGTTTGACGCCGGCACCTACAGTGCGGCAGATCAGACCCATGTTGGGGGGTAATTTCAGCCCGCGTATAATTTGGCGCAAGCGGTCACGTTCCGCACGTTCTTCTACGCGTCGTGAGATGCCGCTGTGCGGTGAATTAGGCAAGAGCACCAGGAAGCGACCCGGTATGCTGAGATTGGTAGTGACTCTTGCGCCTTTGTTGCCTATGGGACCCTTGGTCACTTGCACCAGTATCTCCTGGTCCACCTTGAATAATTCGGGGATATCAGCGACGCTGGGGGCAGGCCTGCTGTTGTTTTTGCTTGGACTAGAAGAGCGTGGTTGGCGGCTGCGCGGCTGTCTGCCTGTGCGCGAACCGGAGGCGGGCTTGTTTTTGTCAACTTGCTCGTTTCGGCCGTCTGACTTGCCCAGTTTCTTGGTGCCGGAATCTGCCGGCTTAATAGTTTTTTGAGTTTCTTGTATGTTACTTTTAGTCAAAAACTTACCGAATACACGACGAAAGAAGCTGCTTTTTGCTTCAGTTCCCCGGTTTTCTGTTTTTGCCGGTGCTGGCTGTCGAGTTTGCTTTGCTTTTTGTATTTCAGCATTCTCTTCGCCCTCATCATCATTTTCCCGAACTGCGCTTCTTCTACGTCTGGGTGGGCGTCTTTTTTTCGATTTGGCAGTGGATTCTTGGGGTTTGTCTTCCCTCCTGTCTTCATCTGTTTCGTCTTCTTCATCCTCGTCGCCACCTTCCAGCATTTCTTTACTTGCCGGCAGCATGTCCCAATAATGCAGGAAGGCGTTTTTCCCTTGTCCTATGTCGACGAAGGCAGCCTGCAACGAGGGTTCGAGGTTTTTGATTTTTGCCTTGAAGATTGATCCGACCAGGGTATCCCGGTCATTTCTTTCCATGAAAAAATCTTGTAGCAATCCATCTTTAACCACCGCTACCCGGGTTTGCAGCTCCTCTTTATTAATCAGAATTTGTTTCATAAAATATGTTGGTTGAAATTGTAAAACACGGCACGCAGGGGCTCGTCTGCGGCGGGTCTGCGGCATCTTGTGCCTTGTGCCGCAAGGTTAATTTTTCCCGCGACGCTTTTTTCTGCTCAGAATGCAGTTTGGCGGTAATGGGTTGCCGCGCAAGAAGTCATCGGCGGCCATCTCTTTACGCCCTTCGGGGATGAGTCGCAATATTTTCAAGAAGCCTTCACCGCAGGCCACCGCGAAAATGTCCCGTCGCATAGGCAGTATCTGGCCGGGCACGACGGCATCGCCGAAATTTCCCTCTATTGGTACTGCCTCAACGATTTGAATTTTCTTTTCTCCTCTTTGCGTTCCCACTATGGTATGCACTCTTGGCCAGGGATTATATGCCCTGATCATCCTGGCTATGCGCTGGGCGCTGAGTTCCCAGTTCAGTTCGCCATCCTCTTTGCTTACTTTACCGGCCTTGCTTTCGGGATGAGGCGGTTGTGGCTTAGCCTCAAGTCCTTCGCGGCAGACGCGATAGCAAACATCGGCGATCCTTTCGGCGGCCAGGTTGCCTAAGCGATCCTCCAATTGGCCGGCATTTTCCAGCGGGTCTATTTTGCTGCGCATGGTTTCGTATACCGGGCCGGTGTCCAGCCCCCTGTCCATTTTCATGAAGCAGACACCGGTTTCCTCGTCGCCATTCAGCAGGGCTTCGGCTATCGGTGACGCGCCACGGTACTTGGGCAACAGGGAGGCATGCACGTTCAAGCAGCCAAAACGGGGCAGGTCCAAAAGCCCTTGGCGCAGTATTTGACCAAAAGAAACCACCACTATCAAGTCCAAGGACATGGCAGCAAGCTTATTTAAAAAAGCAGGTGAATTAACCGAATCGATACGATCTACCGTAAACCCGGATTCGAGAGCATGTTGACAAAGCTGGGTAGGGGTGATTACTTTGCGTCGTCCATAGGGCTTGTCGCACTGTGAGCCGATACCAAGCAGCTCAATACGCGGATCAGCGGCCAAGGCAGACAAGATTGGTATGCCCAAGCGTCCTGAACCGAGAAAATATATGCGAACTGGATCGCCATCACTCATGCGCGTATGCTCGATAAGGTGAAACAAAAAAAGGAATAGATTCAGAAAAATGCAGTATAAACCAATAATATACCACGTATAGCCGAAATTGTACTCAATGTCGCGAGAAATACAGGATTGACGAATCAATAAGGCTGCCAGTTGTCGGTTTTGGTATGTAGGCTCAGTTAAAAAAGGGGGCCGGGCGCGTTTTATCCGCGTTTTATCCGCAGATTACGCAGATAGTGTTAGAGAAGGCTGCCCCATTGCAAAACATCATGCAAGAAACATCCAAAAACACCAAAATCGGTCTACTCTTAACGTTAAAGTGCGTTACAGTAAGGAGTCGTTCACCATGAAAGGAAATATGTATGCATATAGACCTGAACAATTGTGCTCTGTATCGCGGTGTGACGCAGTGCCTGCCCGGTGGTGATGGGTTGCCGCGCTTGTCGCGCATGTCAGCAAAACTTGCCGAACTTTACAACTATAACGAAGCGGCGGCGATCCGTGCTGCCTGCGCTACTGGAGTACGCTTGCTTTTTGAGACCGATGCTACGATGTTGGAGCTACGTTGGCGCAGCCTGCGTATGGCAAGGGAAGTGCATGGCTGTGATATAGAAGTAGCAGGCGAGCCAATGCTCACATTGTTGCTGGATGAAAATGACGATAACGCATGTCTACAGCTGCAATTGCCCGGCAAGGGCATGCGTCGAGTGACTATATATTTGCCACATCTGCGCGAGCTGCAGTTGGAGTCGTTGCGTCTCAATGATGGTGCTAGTTTTAAGACGATAAAGGAAAACCGAGCACGCTTGTTGCTCAGCGGCGATTCAATTCTGCAAGGCATGACTACCAGCTCACCGGCTAAAGCCTATGGAACCGTCTTGGCTAATGCATTGAATATGGATTATCTGAATATTGCTGTGGGAGGGGCGGTCATGAATGGAGCGGTGGCAAGAGCAGCGGCAGAGCTGGACTGGGATTTGGCTCTGCTTGCCTTCGGCGTCAATGATTGCAGCCAGCAAATTGGCTTGCACAGAGAAAAGAAAGAGGCCGAGGCCAGCTTGCAGGCGCTTTGCGCCGGCGGCCGCCAAGTGCTGCTTTTTACACCATTGCCTTGGCCGGGAGAAGGCGATAAGAATCTGCAAGAATATATTGACTGCCAAATCGAAGTGGCAGAGCGCTTCCCTGGAGTGATGATATTGCAAGGCTATGAGGCACTGAGCATAGCCCAAGAAAACTTTATAGACTCGTGCCATCCCAATGATTTGGGCAATAGAAAAATAGCGGAGTACCTGATTGCAAAGCTAAAACCGCTTTTTGGAAGCTGAAAAGCTTCGAGATGCACTGCCGGCTGTCAAGCTGCAAAGCTGATTATTCGGCAGTGTATTCAAATTATTTGCAGGATGCCCTCAACTTTATTCGGCAAACTAGACATGGTGCCCAAACCACTGATAAGCCATTAAACCTAAAAAAGCAGTTGACTTTTCCTCTTGCCCGGCAATCAGAGTCTTCTTTTGATGCGGATTGAAGCCGAAAGGCGACTGAGACCGCCCTCACCCCCCAGCCCCTCTCCCAGAGGGAGAGGGCAGCATTTCCAGCCTGAACCCGACAGACGGTTATGATGGAGCCATTTCCTCCAACCCCGTGCCGCGCTCATCAGGCCAAATAACGTCTTTGACTTCCTGCCAGAGTTGTGGTTTGTGGACAAGGAGGAATTCAAAGCCGTTCAAGTGCAAGTATTGCTCAACTATCTTCACTTGTCACCTCAAGTTTTGCATTTGGGAGTTGGCATTCTTTTGTTGGCAGCCTTGGTAGCCAAGGGCTGTTAACTGGCTTTTTTCTGGCAACTGGCTCATATTTTGGTTTGTTCATAGGACGAACTTTCAGTGTGCCGTCAGAGGCAGCCTGAATGCGCCCTTGGCGATATCGATATATTTTGCTTCGATTTCCGCACCGGCACCACGCCTGCCGTGACGGATAGCAGCAATGATAGAGGTTCCGCTTCCGATAAAGGGATCAAGCACCCAATCGGTTTTATTACTCATGGAAAGTACGAGGCGTTCGACCAGCTCGACCGGGAATTGACATGGGTGGTCAGTTTTTTCCACATGGTTGTTTTTAACATTTGGAATGTCCCAGACATCACCGGGATTCTTGCCGAGCGGATTGCAAGAGTACTGGCCGGCTTTGGATCCCTTGAAATATTTTTTGCCGGGGTATTTTTGCGGGATGCGCACTGGATCAAGATTGAAGACATATTTATTCGTCTTTCGGGTGAACCAAAGAATAGTTTCGTACCTTCCGGAAAATCGGTTTGAGCAGTGCAAGCCATGTTCAAAACTCCAGATGATCCGATTACGCATGAGCAAGTCAAGGGAATTGAAGATCGGATACAGAACAATGTCCAGTGGGATGATGGCGCCGTTATCAACATAATTTCCTACTTCCCAGCAGATGCTTCCGGTATCAGAGAGTACGCGCGCACATTCTCGGATCACCTGCTCTTGAAACTGTATATAGTCTTGCAACTGTTGTTATATAGTCTTGCAGCTGTTGTTTCTTCTCGTATTCCTTGCCAATATTATACGGCGGGGAAGTAACAATCAGTTGCATGCTACGATCAGGGATTTGTTCCAGTAAGTCCAGGCAGTAGCCGGGATAGAGGACAGCGTCCGCTTCTGGTAGAAAGTGGTCTGCAAGTACGAAAGTGTTTGCAAACAGGCTGGGGTTGGGCATGATTTTTCTCTGCCTTTTGCCAGAAGTAACTCTTACTCTAAGATATGAGTCAAAGTTCCATAGATAGGTCAAAAGTCAAAATGGCTCAAGTAGTCAGTTGCTATTAAGGCAAAAACACGGTGTATAACTTGGATTGCCAAATAAGGAAATGCAAACTTAGCATTTGGTAAGATGCTTATAGCTGCTAGTTTACGGTTACGTCTTTTTTCTTGATGTAAAAACACAGTCATCCCATAAGCGGTAAAAAACGGCAAAATTGGTTCAATTTCACGCTTAACAAAACCGTTTTTCCCAAAAGGCCATTTTCGATTTTTTCTTTCACCGCCAAGGTGCTTTGCGTTCTTTGCGTTCTTTGCGGTTATTTTTTTTTCTTTCACCGCCAAG
>JAAZKR010000215.1 GCA_012799725.1 Oligosphaeraceae bacterium
AGATAACCGCAAAGAACGCAAAGAACTTGGCGCGGACTGATCGTCCGCAACCCAGTTGAAAGCCTCAATCCACAGATTACACAGATTATACAGATGCTGCGCTAATCTGAGTAAATCTGCGGATAAAATAAAAATCGAAAATGGCCTTTTGTGAAAAACGGTTTTGTCAAGCGTGAAATTGAATCAATTATGCCGTTTTTTTACCGCTTATGGGATGACTGTGGCTCAAAAACAAATGTACTGACTGTGGCAAACTGCTTGCAATTGCGAAAAATCTTGTTTATAGTGATTCAACCTACATAAAAACAGGATTTTGACAAGAATAGGAGTTTATTATGAGCAAGAAAATAGCAGTTTTGGTAGGTAGCCTGCGGGCAAATTCTTTTTCCGGGCGCTTAGCTGATGTCTTACAGAAGATGGGCGATGAGCTTGGCTTACAGCTTGAAAGGCTGGAGATAGGCGATTTGCCGCTCTATAACCAGGATTTGGATCGGGTGGGATCAACGCCGCCTGCCTGGCAACGGCTACGACAGCAGCTGGCGGAACATGACGCAGTGCTGCTGATTACACCGGAGTATAACCGCTCCGTGCCGGCGGCCTTGAAAAACGCCCTGGATGTAGGGTCGCGCCCGGCGGACCAAAATGTCTGGAACGGCAAGCCGGTGGGCATCATCAGCCTTTCTGTCGGCGCCATAGGCGGTTTCGGTGCAAATCATCATCTGCGCCAGAGCCTGGCCTGTCTGAATGCTCCGGTTATGGGGCAGCCAGAAGCCTATTTCGGCGATGTGGCGTCGCGCCTGGACCAAGAGGGCAAAGTCAGCGATGAGAAAAGCCGCAAGTCACTGGAAAATTTTTTGTTGCGATTTGCTCAATTCATTAGCTGAGTCTTGGGGGTAGGGCAAACGGCTAAAATTTATCCGGATTGTTCGGCAGATTGATTTTCCCGGGTGAGTTTATTCAGCATACGCCAGGCAACGAACATGACGATGAGGCCGCCAAGCACATCGGAGATCAGCCTGGCAAAGAAGACGCCGGGCAAACTGTGCATATATAGTGCCAGCAGGGATAGCGGTATATGCAGGCAGACGATGCGCAGCGCTTTGAGCAATGCGTCGATTTTGGGCCGGGCGCAGGCGGTCAGCGCAAAGCCTGAGAAGCGCATGCATTCCACCATGCACAGCCCCAAGGGCACAATACGCAAGTAGGTGATCATGACGGCCTGTACTTGCTTTTCCGGCGTAAATATGGGTGCCAGCAGCGGCGCGGCAAAGACGTAGACCAGCCCCACGATGAAAAGATAGATGAATGCAAAGCTTAGCGCCATTCGCAGGCATTCCCTGACCCGATGGTAGAGCCCGGCACCGAAATTCTGTGCCATCATAGGCAGCAGCGTGATGCCCAAGGCCATGGGTATCACGAAAGCGACCATTTCCAGGCGACTGGCAGCGGAGGCGCCGGCTACCGCTACATCGCCGAATTCTGCTGTGATCTTAGTGATTATGGAGTTGGCGATGGGCACCAGCAGCATCCCAAGAGTAGCCGGGATGGCGTAGGGTATGATCGCGCCCCAGCTTCTCCAGACCCTGGCCGGGGTCAGTATGCTTAATGCCAGCAGTTCTTGTCGTTTCAGAGTAATGAGAATGACGACAGTAACGATTACTTGTGAGATCACTGTGGCAATAGCGGCACCTTTAATGCCCATGCCCGGTATAAAACCCCAGCCGAAGATGAAAATGGGATCGAGTGCCACGTTGATCAGCATGCCGATGACGGTCATGGTGCTTGAGAGCTTGGGCGTGCCGGAGGCGATGAGTATCTTGCCGCCTTCCCGGGCGAGCACCGCAGCAATGCTGCCGGTAAACCATATATCCATATAGGCGTGCACTTGTTTCAGGGTTTCCCCTTGAGCGCCCAGGCGCATGTATATTTTACTGCCATAGAGTATGCCCAGTGTGGACATAATGATGGCGGTCAGTGATATAAGTATGATGCTGGACCCCACGAAAGTCTGCGCTTGGACGCTGTCCTTGCGTCCCAAGGCATGGGATAGGTTGGCTGTGCTCCCGCTGCCTAATCCGAAAAAAATACTGCTATAGAACATAATCACCGGAAAAGTATAGCCCATGGCCGCTAAAGGCTCGGTTTGTCCTAGCCGACCGACGAAAAAAGTATCGGTGATATTATAGCCTGACATGGCCAAGGTGGCTGGCAGCATGGCCAGGGTGGTCCTAATCATGGTTTGCTTAAGAGGAGCACTGGTATATTCGATTTTAGAGTTGCTGCGAGACATGATTTTCAGATTTTTAATGTAATTTGTGTTAGATATTGGAGCAGGTTAAGCATGGTTAGGCGTCTACAGCACGAGATTCTCAGGTTGAACATCTTTTTCGACTGACATACAACATATAAGGGATGCAACCTCGACTTCAACGATTTGTTTTATACATAGATGAGCGCAGATTTTGAGGATGGTTCTCTGTGGTTTAAAATGGGTTCTGCGGACGTGGTTCGGTCAAATTTAGTCGTCATTTAAGCCCATGATGTCGTCGCAGCGCCCATTGCAGGGTAAAGACAGCGCAGATGCTTAACAGCAGGGTCCATGAGGATGCCAGTGGTCTGCTGCTTTGGCGCTGCGGCAGCAATGGCGACAGAGGCAGCGTTGCCTTGCCGGCAAGAAAGCTTTTGCTGTCATAGAATTTACCGCCGCTGATACGGGCGATGTCGCGCAAGGTTTCCTCTTGGTAATCGGTGTTTTGCATTTCTTTGCCGCTTTGTTTGGCAAGCAGCAGGCTTTCGCAACTCAAATTTTGCCCTGTCAATTTAACTTGCCAGCGTATGCGGTGTTCACCGGGCAATTGCGGCGGAAAAGCAGCGCGATAGTAGCCGACCTCATCGATGTCGGGCTGCATGCTGATTTCTTGGACTTCCCCGCTCGGGATTGTGATATAGGCCATTGGGCTAGCATCCGGTGCGGGTTTAAAGTCGCTTCCAAGGACAAAGAGACCGAGCTGGCATTCTTCGTCCACGGCGGCCTGTATGACCGATTTCTCCGGTTGCAGTTGTTCTTGTTTTTGTTCAGTTAACCACAGCAGCAGGCAGTTCCAGAAGCTATTATGCCAGCCTAGACCCTGTGGGCTGTCGAAGCGCCATTTCCAAGTTTCCTGTGTGCCCAGGAAAGCGCTGCGTCCGGCACCATAGCTTTGCACTGCCAGCAGGCTCTGTTTGCCTTCCGGGTCTAATGCCATTGCGTTGCGCGCGCCTAGTTTGAGTTTTTGACTGAGCCAGACCAGTGAAGCTCCGGGCAGGGCGATGCTCCGGTTTTGTCGGGAGAGCAATCTGGATTGTCGGTCGAAGACAAGGTCCGGTTCCGGATACATTTTGGCTTGCGGAGCGCTTAGCCGGCTTTCTGCGCTATAAACCGGGCTGAGTTCCAGCAGTGGCGGAGGTAGCAGAGCAGGGTCGCCAGTGAAAAGTATACCGCCACCCTTGCCATCGACAAAGGCGAGCAATGCTTGGCAGGCGGCTTCAGAGAGTAGGGCAGCACCCTGATCATCCAGGATGACAGCGTCATAATCAGCATAGAAAATCGTATTTTCTGGGAAGTCTTTCAAATCTTCCAATGATTTTCCGCTGATGCCGCTGCGAAAGTAGCTGTGCGGGCCGCTTTTTATGATGGCGGATAGCTGTAGTTGCTGATTGTTTTCAGCATGTATGCGCAAAAAACGCCACTCCCAATTTAGTGCGCCACTCAAATACAGCAGTTTGAAGCTTTCCGGTTCAGTGATATTAACGCTAATGAAGTCCAAGTTATTGTCCGGTCTTTGGTCTTCAGGTGGTGCTGGTATGCGAATAGCATAGGTATTATGTCCGCTGATCGCTGAGCTCAGTTCAAATTTCAGTTCTTTGTTTTGTCTTGCTTCCAAACTGAAGTTTTTTTTCTGTATGCCGATACCATTTTCGAGCAGTTCAGCTTCCAGTTGCAGGGTTTCATCAAAGTTGCCTTGCACTATGGCACTGAGCGTAAAGCTGCTGTCCCTTTCAACTTTTTGCGGTTTTGAAATGAAACGCACTTGCAGGTCTTTTTGGCTGCCCCGGCTGCCTATACCTATGCAGCTGATGGGGATTTGTTGACGAGCGAATTCTTTGGCTACTTGCGTGCCACTGCGACTAGCGCTGTCGTTGCCATCACTGCAAAGGATTACCGCACCCAGGTCGGCTGCGCCCAAGCTGCCGGTGGCTACGGTTTGCAGAGCTTGACCTATATCAGTGCTGCCGGGCAGTACAGGTAATTCCCCGTTGAATTCGGGGTTGAGGGGGCGGCATTGTTCGCTGAAAGCCCAGAATTCGAGCTGTCCCAACTCATGCAGCTGCGCAAGTTCAGGGCTTTGCAGCAACAGCTGTAGGATTTGCGCACGACTGCTCTGCCCGGAACTGTCTTGCGTCTGCATGCTGCGGCTGAGGTCAGCAAGTACAGCGACGCGGAAAGAGTCCGGCTCGGGTTCGCTGCTGCTGAGTTGGGGCTGTAAAAATAGTATAGTGCTGAGCAAAAGCGCGAGAAGGCGTAAGCCTAGCTGCAAATAGCGCTGTCTGGTGCCGAGCAGGCCACGAAAATGCCGGTGGCTCTGCAAGGCCAGGAAAGTACCTGTCAGAAGCCAGAGCAAAATCAGCGGCCAAGGAAAAAGCGGCGCATAATTCAGTATGGTGTGACGAAATAAAGGCATATGGGGAAAGCAGGGGCAAGCGCTGGCTCGATGCCTGCTGTCAGCGGGTGGTTTCGGTTGAATCGGTCTTAAAGGGAAAGTAGAATGGCCTTTGTTTAGTGTGAGAGCTCCTTGAAGTATTTTTCTACTTGGCGACGGTATTTTCGCGGCGGGCTGGTGCTTTCCCGGATAAGGTTGATTGTATCATCCTTGAGCATTTGCAGCAGGATTTCATGCAGCACGTTGCCTGCGGCGTGCAGGAGTGTTTGCGTTCGAACGTTAAGCGCAGAACCATCAGTCTGTCCCGTGAGAGGCGCATCGAGTTCATCGGCTATATGCTGTAAGCGTTGTTCCTGCAATGGGTCAGCTGCATCCCGGAGCATCTGTGCGGCCTGTTCGCGAGTCTGCTGCATTTTTTGTTGCTTCCGGCCTCCTGTGCCTGCACCTTGGGCATTTTGCTGCATTTGCATGGCCATTTTCTGCAACTGTCTAAGCATTTCACGCAGTTCTTCGCTACTGAATGGGGGTAGTAGTTCGGCGCTGTTTTGCAGGTCTTGCGCCAAAGCCTGCAAGTAATTAGCAGCTTGACGCTGCTCCTTGCCGGCAGGCTGGAATTGTTTGTAGAGTAGGGCGTTGCCGGCACGCTGCATCTTTTTCTCCAGTCCTTGTTGTTCAGCTAATGCAGCAGCTTGACGCAGTGCTTGACTGGCTTCAGGGTAGTCATCGTCAAGGAGCCGGCTAACCTGCTCTATATTTTGTTGCAGCTGCTTGTATTCTTGGCGCAATTGATTTTGTTCGGCTCGCAGCTTTTGGTTGTCCACATTGTTTCCCTCCTGTGCGGCTGCGCTGGATTTGGCGGCGGCCTCGGCCTGTTTTTCTGCCAATTGAGCGCTTTTGTCAGCCAGTCTATTTATTTGGTTGGCTGCATGATGGCGTATGCTTTGTTGCAGTTGACGTTGTGCCTGCAAGAGTTGTTGTTGGGCACGTTGGCCATGAATGCTGCCACGCTGCGTCTCGGACTCTGCAAAGGCGGCGCTGCCCTTGGCCATTTCGGCGGCAGCGTTTTGCAGGCTGGAAACAGGTGCTTCACAGTTGGGCAAGTCGTGCAAGGCCTGTTCCAATTCCAGGTTTTCAGAGCGTATTTGTTCTTGTCGTCGGGCTAGGTCTTCGGCCAAGCTGCTCCCTTCGACTGCATCCTGGTTTACCTGTTCTTGGCGTTGCAGCAGGTTTTCCAATTGTTGCAGGCTGTCACGCATGGCGGCGAGCGCTTGCTTTTGCTCTTCGGTGCTACTTGTCTGCTCTTGATATTCACTCTCGGCTTCTTCCTCACCCTCTTTGCTTTCCCCCTCCCCCGTTCCCTGCTTGCCTTTACTTTTAATGGCATTTTTTAGCATTTCGTTTTCGATTTGCACCAAGGCGGCCAAAGCTTGTTCCTGTGGTTGCAGGCTTTCCTCAAGCAATTCACGCTCCAATAATGCGACAGCAGCCAGCATGAATTGGCTGCTGCGTTTAAACAGGCTGGGCAAAGGTTCGGCCATGAGTCCCTGACTGCGTTCTTGCATCTGATTCATACGTTGGCGCAGCTCGACCTCAAGTTGTCCCAAGTCGCGTAAAAGCTCAAAGTTACGCTTTTGCAGTTCTTCCGGCCGCAGGCCGACGGCTTGACCTAGATTATCCCAAGTCAGGCGCAAGAGCCGTTTGGATTCGGCAATCAGGTCGCTGATGTCGGCCTGCATTTCCTTTCCGGACATATCACCGTCGGCCTCAAGTTCATCGGGCTCGGGCTTAACAGTGATGAAAAACAGCTCGCTTCTGGTCCGCTGCGCTTCAGGTTCACGATTGTCGCTGACGACGACTATGCAGCTGAGCAGGTCGCCATCCTGCAAACCCATTTTTTCCAGTTCCCAGAATTGACGGTGCTGCAATTCTTTTTCGGCCAGCTCATTGTCTTCTTGGTGATAGAGTTGTAGCGATTGCCTCGCGCCGCCGGAAACGGAGAAATATAGCCTGAGTTCACGCAGGCCGAAGTCATCGCGCGCGAGCAGATCGAGCAATATCGAGTCGCCGGGTTTGATACTGTTATCCAAAGCCGGTTGCTTTAGCTCCAGCACCGGTGGCAGGTCGGGTTCAACACTGACCTTGAAAGGCTGGCATTTGCTTTGGTGTCCGTTTTGGTCTTGCAAGACAATTTGATAGCTGCGACTCAGGTCGGCATCCAACAACATTACAGAACCATGGACTGCTTGCGTCATTTCCGGTGTGGCCAGCAGGCTGGCCTCGATGCCGGGTGGCATTTGCATAAGCAGCTCGAACTGCTCGCCTTCGGTGAGGCTGAAGTCAACGAATTCGGTAAAGCTTTGCACTTTATTTCGGGTATATGGAAGCGGTATGCTGCGTATGCTCAGCGCTTCAAGTGCCGGTTGTTCATAAACCTCGATTTTTTGCCAGGCGCTGCGCAGCGAGGCACTGCGCACACGAAAGCGCAACGGCGCATTGATATCATAGATAGTGAAGCTATGCAGGCGTTCTGTCTGAGCAAACATATCTTGCACGTAGCGCTTCTTGCCCGGTGCACCCATTTCCTCAATCTCAATTTCAGCCCGGTTTTCCCAGCGTAATATCTCGGCTTTGATGGGCACGTCGCTGTGCATGGCGAATTCGTTGCCGGACAGTATAATCCTGATGCCCGGAGCTTCATATCCGCACAGGGTTCTAAAATAGGTTTTGGCTTTACGGAAGGCAGCCATGTGAGTGGCCGGCAGCAATAATAAAAAGGCGGCCAACGCCAGCAGCAGGCTGCTGCGCCAGGGTTGGAAGCTGCGGAAACAAGCGTTGAAGAATTCCGGATCGGCAGCAAAGCTATTTTGCATTTCTTGCAGTAGCCCTGCTTCCAGGGTATTGAGAGGACGGCTCTGTTCCTCCAGCTCGATGGCACAGACAAGCCGGTCCATGAGTTCAGGTCGCCGGTTTTCGATGCCCAACGCCAGTTGCTTGACTGTGATTATGGCCTTTCCCTTGCGAAAGGTCAGCAGACTGAAGAATAGGCTGGAACCCAGAAAGAGCAAACCGATGCTCAGAGCAGCAGCGGCCTCGCTGAGTCCAAAGAGCTGTTCCCAAAGTCCAAGGGCCAAGATGCCACAGCATAGGCAGAGCAGGGCTAGAGCCAGGCTGCGAGTATAGAGACGCAGCTGCAAGCGCCGTTGTAGCTGCCGCAGCTGCTGCATGAGGGGACGATTGAACATGAATTTAGCGGTTGCTGCCGTCAGGCGCGCTCTCTAAGATGCTGAATAATGGCGTTGGTGGAACTATCATGCCCGGTGACCGCTTTATTACTGCGCAATTCGGCAAGCACTTTATTAGCAAGCACCTTGCCCAGTTGCACGCCCCATTGGTCGAAAGAATATATGTTCCAGATTTGTCCCTGGGTAAAGATTTTGTGTTCGTAGAGCGCCACAAGCCGCCCCAGTGTGCGTGGGTTGAGCTCATCAGCGATAATGCTATTACTGGGGCGGTTGCCGCTGAAGGTTTTCTGTGCGGCCAAGCTGGCGCTGATGCCCGGGTTTTCGGCTACTACTTCGGCGTTGGACTTGCCAAAGGCTAGCGCTTCGGTTTGGGCGACGAAGTTAGCCAGCAGCTTTTGATGATGATCGCCTATTGGAGTTTGTGACCGGCAGAATGCGATAAAATCAGCGGGGATCAACTTTGTGCCTTGGTGTAGGAGCTGAAAGAAACTGTGCTGGCTGTCAGTTCCCGGTTCTCCCCAGATGATTGGACCGGTTTGCCAAGTGACCTGCTTGCCTTGCCGGTCTACGGATTTGCCGTTACTTTCCATGTCAACTTGTTGCAGGTGTGCCGCGAATCTATGCAGCGCCTGGTCGTAGGGCAGGATGGCATGGCTTTGCGCTTCGAAAAAGTTGTTGTACCAGATACCCAGCAGGGCTAGAATTGCCGGCATGTTCTTGTGTAGGGGAGCATTGCGGAAGTGCTGATCCATCTCGTGGAATCCTTCCAGCATATTGAAGAAGTGGTCCGGACCTACTTGCAACATAATGGGCAGGCCTATGGCTGAGCACATGGAGTAACGTCCGCCCACCCAGTCCCAGAATTCAAACATATTGGCCTGGTCTATGCCGAATTCGGTTACAGCCTCGGTATTGGTGGAAACAGCGACGAAGTGCCGGCTGATGGCCTCTTTGTTGGCGAAAGCTTGCAGCAGCCATTGCCTGGCGCTGTTGGCATTGGTCATGGTTTCCTGGGTGGTGAAAGTCTTGGAGGCGACGATAAACAGGGTTTCCTGCGGGTTCAGTTTGCTGAGAGTCTGTGCCAGGTGGAATCCATCCACATTGGAGACGAAATGCAGCCGCAGGTTGGGGCAGGCAAAAGCCTTGAGTGCTTCACAGGCCATTTTTGGCCCCAAGTCCGAACCGCCAATGCCTATATTGACCACATCTTTGATGGGATGCCCGGCATGCCCCAGCCATTTGCCCTGCCGTACTTTTTCGCAGAATGCGGCCATGCGTTCCAGCACCTGGTCTATGTCCGGCATAACGTCAATGCCATCGACAAACACGGGTTGATCGGAGCGGTTGCGCAGTGCGGTATGCAGCACTGCGCGGTTTTCAGTTTCGTTGATGGGATCACCATTGAACATGGCCTCGATTGCCTCAGGTAGTCCCGCTTCGGCGGCCAAGTCAAGCAGCAGCCGCATGGTTTCCTCAGTGATGATATTTTTGGAGTAGTCCAGATACAGATCGAAGAATTCGAGACGGAATTTATCGGCTCTATGTGGGTCTTCGGCGAATAGTTCCTGTATGCTGCATTGCGATAAACGATTGTAATGTTGCCGTAGTTTTTGCCAAGCGGCGGTGTCAGGTAGTATGTTCATGATACTTGCAGGGGGCTTGAGGTATATGAAAAAAGGAAAGTACAGAGCGGCAGCCAAAAGAAACCGGAAATGTAAGTTTGATTTTTGAACGAATCCTAAGGTTCCCGGGAGCCGAAAAAGATCAATCCTTAATGTAATTGCTTAATGCGCTTTTGCTGAGGATCAGATAACTCCGTGTAATAAGCAAGCCGACTCGGATTCTGCGTACAAATTCTGCAAAATAGGCTGTGGATTCTGTTCCATTACAGAGGTGCGTAGACAACAATTTTGTTGCGGTGGTTATGGTAGGCGGCACCCCGAAACCGGTGCCGGCGGCACAAACGAACTCCTGCCAGAAGCATTTTTTACAGGATCACCTGTGGCAAATCCACTGCTCCCCCTGTGGCGCCCTTGCGGGCGCTCCTCTTGGGGGAGGCTCCACCCCGGGTTGCGTCG
>JAAZKR010000216.1 GCA_012799725.1 Oligosphaeraceae bacterium
CCTTTCTCTGATTCGGCGGCATTAGCGCTTAGCGGCATGAAGCTGCCTTTTGTTTTGATTTGTTAAACAGGTATTATTAAATTTTTATTTTAAGCTGGTCGTAGTTGGATATGGACACAGTGCTCCATATAAAAAAAGATGCTTATAGTTTACCGTACCACATCAAACTGTAAATGTCAACTCGAAATCAGAGACATTTTCATTTTTTTGCGTAGGCACCGTATAATTTTTTTTTTGAGCGTGAATCAGGGTGGGGGAATTACTGTGGACATTGCGGGTGCGGCGGATGCGGCGGGATATACGATTTTAGCTTATTGGTTCCTGGAAGCCGCACTACAGGAGGCTGATGCTTTACGTATAGCAAGAGTGAGTTTTACTTAAATCAGCAGTTTAGGGCTTGCTTCAGTTTAACCATATTATATTATGGTATTGGTTTTCGATTGGCTCCCTTTGTATTCTCCCTTATATATAAGGTATAGTAGTATGAGAAGTGTTTCTGTTCCAGATGCTGGTCTTATCTTGCAACGCGCCAAATCGGTATTAGACTGCGAAATTGAAGGTCTGCAAGCTTTGCAGGCTGGCTTGGGCGAAGAATTTGTGCAACTGGTTTGGTTGAGTCTGGAAACATTGCGCCGAGGCGGCAAGTTGGTGCTTTGTGGTGTAGGCAAAAGCGGACATATCAGCAAGAAGATCGCTGCTACTCTGGCCAGTACCGGTTCCAGGGCCAGTTTTTTGCATCCGGTTGAGGCTATGCACGGCGATCTGGGTGAAGTGGCTCCGGACGACTTGCTGCTGGCAGTAAGCTATAGCGGCGAGACCGAGGAATTGCTTGGCCTGTTACGGGCGATAAAACGCTTGGGTGTGAAGGTAGTGGCTCTGACCGGCAAAAAGGATTCCAGCTTGGCCTCCTGGGCCGAACTTTGCGTTCCCATGCCGGTGCCACGTGAGGCCTGTCCATTTAATCTGGCTCCGACCACTACGACTACTGCGTTGACTGCGCTGGGGGACGCCCTGGCTATGGTGTTGTTGGATCAGCGTCATTTCGGTCTGAATGACTACGCTTTGCTGCATCCAGCCGGCGCCATAGGCAGAAGCATAACTATGACCGTGAAAGACTGTATGCGCAAGGGCGATACCGCGCCCAGCGTAAGGCCGGGCATGACAGTGCGTGAAGCCCTGCTGAAAATGACCGCCGCTAAAAGCGGTGCAGTAGCCATAGTGGATGAAGAGGATAAATTGCTGGGCATCTTTACTGATGGTGACTTTAGACGGGGAATCACTAAGAATGACGGTATGCTGCAAGCCAAGATTGAGGATGTAATGACGAAGAACCCAATCTGTATCGAGCAAAACCGTATGGCGGTGGAAATCCTGAAGCTTTTGGAGCAGCGAAAGATAGATGATATCTTGGTGGTGGATGAAAACGGCAAGTTCATAGGCCTGGTAGATATACAGGATATGCCGAAATTCAAAGTGATGTGAGGGTGTGGCCGTGGATGCCGGGCAAGTATGCCCGGCCACAGGACGAATGCACAGACGCGCTCTTATGGTGTGGCCGGATGCCGGGCAAGTATGCCCGGCCACAGGACGAATGTGCAGACGCGCTCTTATGGTGTGCCCGGCCACAGGACGACAACCGGCAAGACGGGCGCTGTGGGCGATGGGACGGGATTTTTCGGCAGGATTGGATTCAAGATGTCCGATTTATACTATTATGATCGTTCCAACGGGGAGCTGCGACGCGAAAAGATCCTGGGGGATTTTTTTATGCGTCTAGCTTATAATTACCGTTTAGGGAAGCTTTTGCACTGGCCTTTGTTTGGGCAGGCTTTTTTTTCACGTCTTTTGGGTTATTATGCTGACTGCCGAGTATCACGTCGTCGCATAGCAGGCACGATAAAAGACTTGGGCATAGATATGAGTGAAGTGGCTGTGCCAGAACAGGGTTTTGCTTGTTTCAATGATTTTTTCGCAAGACGCCTGAAAGCCGATGCCAGGCCATTGGCAGCGGCCAAAACGACCTTAATTTCGCCGGCTGATTGTCGTTTGCTGGTTTACCCACGCTTAGAGGCGCTTGACTGCATTCCAGTGAAGGGGAGTCGTTTCAACGTAGCCGAATTATTGGGTGCGCCCGGTGGGGGTTTGGCTGGCGAATTTGCCGGCGGCAGCCTTTGTGTCTGTAGGCTTTGTCCGGCCGATTATCATCGCTATCATTTTCCTGCTGATGGCAAGTTATTGCGGCGTTGGCTTTTAAGGGGCAAATACCACTCGGTGCATCCTTTTGCCCTGCATACCGGGCTAAAGGTATTTACGCAGAACCTGCGTCAGGTAAATGAGTTGGAACTGGTGGACCTGGGCAAGGCAGCCTTTATCGAAGTAGGCGCATTTGCAGTGAGCTCGATACAGGAGACTTTCGGGGGGGGTGAATTCCGTAAGGGCGAGGAAAAAGGCTACTTCGCCTTTGGTGGCTCTACCATAATTATGATTTTCCGTGCTGGCAGCATAGAATTTGATGCAGACCTAGTGGCGAAAAGCGCCGAGAATATGGAATGCCTGGTGCGCATGGGAGAGCAGATCGCTACAATTGTGGCGCCCTCCGGACGCTGATTTTTTTTTTGGGGGGGGGATGGAGATATGCATCATGTTGCATTAAGATTGCCCGATTTGATTTTTGGCGATTTTAGCAATATATTAGGATGGGGAGGATTTTTTTTGTTTTTGTCACTCTATACAAAAGGAGCAGATTATGTTGAACCTACTTGAACAAGGCTTTTATCTTGGATTGGGAGTACTTAGCGTTTCTGCCAGCAAGGCTGAAGAAGCGGTAAAAGCAGTGGTCGCCAAGGCCAAGTTAAGCGAGGAGGAAGGTGGCAAGCTTAGCGAGCGTTTGATCGAGGAAGGCAAAAAGGCACGCGATAACTTCAAGGCGCAGATGGAAGAGCTTTTGCCTAAGACGAAAATCGTGGTCGAGACCAACGCGAATGTCGAAGCGTTGGAGCAACGCGTTGCTGAGCTGGAAGCTGAACTGGCTAAGCTGAAAAATTAAAAAAATGCGGCCTCGGAGAGTCCAGGGAGTTTTAACTCAGGCGGCTGGTGCATGTGGGGCGGGCAAGCCGGAGGGGACGGGATGCCGGCCAAATATGGCCGGCCACAGGACAACAACCGGCAAGACGGGCGCTGTGGGCGATGGGACGGGATGCCGGCCAAGTATGGCCGGCTATAAGTTATTCGCTTTTGCGCCACGCGCTATGAAAGACAGGATTTGTCTTTCAGTTATAGGGACGCATGTATGTATCAGTATGCGCAATCAATTAGGTGTTCACGATGCTGCGTGGTTATGATGAGATTTTAGAGTCCGAGTTTTTTGCCATTTTTCAGCGCTATTACAATTCAGAACGCTGCGTCAAACAACAGCATAATCCTCATAATTATTCCTTGCGTCAGATGGGGCCCTTGGCGGAGCTGGCTGGCAATCCGGAGCGCAACTTATCTATTGTGCATGTAGCCGGCACCAAGGGTAAAGGTTCCACTTCGCACTTTATTTCCTGTCTTCTAGGTGCCGCCGGTTTTCGAGTGGGGCTTTTCACTAGTCCACATCTGGCTACGGTACGTGAGCGTTTTCAGTTAGACAATATGCTTGCGCCATATGACAAGCTGATGGCGGTTGGCCGCGAACTGCGCAATCGCTTGGAAGAAGCTGGTCTAAAGCCCAGCTTATTTGAGATTTTTACATTGCTGGCTTTGCGGCTTTTTGTCGAAGAAGGCATGAATTGGGCGGTATTGGAGACTGGCATAGGCGGGCGACTGGACGCGACCAATTATATAAGCAATCCGCTCTGCACCGTCATCACTCCGGTAAGCTTTGATCATCAGGCGCTGCTGGGAAGTAGTATAGAAGAGATCGCTGCCGAAAAGGCCGGCATTCTAAAGCCGTACTGTCCATTACTGCTGGGCAAACAACCTTATGCGGCAGCCGAAGCAGTAATCCTGCGTCGTGCTGAAGAACTAAACGTACAGGTGTACAGACCTATGACAAAGGTGCCGGAAGGCATACTGCCGGTAAATTATCCAGAATTCTTGCGGGATAATTTTGCTCTGGCCCTGAAGTTGACAGAGGTGCTTGAACTGAAACCGGATTGGAGCAGTTTTCGCCTGCCGGAACTGCGGGCACGTTGTGAACTCATACGCCGTGAACCGCCGGTAATCCTAGATGGGGCTCATAATGGGGACTCAATGCAAAAGCTGGTGGCAGCACTGAGACAACTTTATCCGGGCATGGAATTCATAGTGGTGCTTGGAGCTGTAAAGGGCAAGAACCTGGAAGATATGTTAATGGCGCTGCTGGAGCTGCCAGCGCGCTTTATTCTGACTAATACGCATGGCCCCAAGACCTCAGCCTTGCCGGAACTGGAAGAAGCTGCGGCGCGCGTGGGTCTGCCGGTGATCGGGCGCATAGAGAATTTGTGCAGCGCCGAGCAACTGCCTGCTGATAAGCCGTTGCTGTTTACCGGTTCTTTTTTTTCCGCTCTGATAGGTGAAAAAATCTTCAGCAAAAGTAGGGGCGAGGGAAAGCCTGTGTGACAGGCTTCCTGTAGTGGCGCCCTCCGGGTCCGGGGAAGCCGGATGCAAAGAGCGCAAAGATAACCGCAAAGAGCGCAAAGA
>JAAZKR010000217.1 GCA_012799725.1 Oligosphaeraceae bacterium
GCGCGGAGCGCGACGCAACCCGGGGTGGGGACTCCTCCAAGAGACAGCGCCCGCAAGGGCGCCACAGAGGGAGCAGTGGATTTGCCATATGGGTGATCCTGCAAAAAATGCTTCTGGCAGGAGCTCGCTTGTATCGCCATCCGGGCGCTGGTTTCGGGGTGCCGCCCACCCCCGGTTCCCTCGCCTTTCGGGCTAAAAGGTGCCACTGTATTTTCACAAGTCAAATTTCAACAACGTAATTTTTTGCCATACTTAAATTATTGGTCAACAATCAGATGAAGAAAAAATAATGCTCGTTTCTTTGAACCCGAGGTTCAGTTGTCTGATATTATGGCGTGCCATCGTAAATGTCTGCTTGGGCTTTTTCATTGAAAAGTAGCCCTGCAATCATTTGTGCGACATCGTCAGCCCAGCTCACATGGCATTCCGGATGTTTCCGGCCTAATCAATGTTGCCGCACTGTAGCAGTGCATAATTGCGCCGCACTGCTACAGCACGACAACCAGCTGTTCTGTAGATTGGCTCCGTTGGCGGCGCATTTCTGCGCCGCCACAAAGCATCCTCAAACATAAACCGGACCTAGGAATGCACAGGCGCGGTAATCATCACCACCAAAGCGATCCCAGAGTGTGGGGCGGAAGATATCTTCTTTTTCCATATTATGCATATCCACCGGTATACGAAGCATGGCATTGAAGGTAAGCAGGTCTGCACCTATCAAACCAAAGCTATTACCATCATGATTCGGTCCAATTTTGGACATATACTCGAAAGAAGTCATTTCGCGTGGGGTCCAGTAAGTTTCCGGCCAGGTACGGTCTGTCACCATAGTGATATGATCCGCCACCTTTTTCGGCAGCTCAACGGTTTCGCCTTCGACAATTGAACAGGTAAGCAACTCACCAACCATATTGTAGCGATATGCTGTCATCGGCATATTACCCGGTGAAGTGAAATGGCTGGAAAGTCCATCTCCCGGGAAATAAGTCAACGCGGCATTCATATAGGTTGTACCCTTAATGGCCAGCTCTATCAGCTTGTCTTGCAGCTTCTTATCCGCACAGATAGCCTGCCATACCTGCTGTATCGTCATTTTGCCGGAACCCTTGACCAGCTTGAAAATATCAACAGCATAATCCAAGGCGGCTGCCCCAGAATTGCGCTTGTCAATAATTCCGCGCGGACAAATCTTGCTGACGTCCACACCGGTGGCCTTTTTGATTGAACTCGGAGTCCAGTTGGTACGAATGTCCGCAAACAACTGGGGAACCCCGCCGCTGACCAAATTGGCCGCCAGCATGCCCACCCCATTTTTGCTGTCGTTTTCCGTCGCAATAACGCGTGGACTACGGAAGCCGTTCCAGTCAAATGAGCTATTCAGGATCGACTCCGTCACGTCAAAGTTCGGGTTATAGTCCGTCCACTGCCGCTGACCCTGTGTTCCTGCCACAATCGCATTTGCTCCCTGAGCATATTCGACATTTGACGTGAAGCCCCATTTCTTTGCATAGCGCGCATCTGCCAATTTAGCATTGCCGTTCATCAGATCCCTGACGATCAGAGTCATCTTCGCGCAGGTTTCCAATAGTTGGGCATCGCTCAAGCCATTGCGCCGATCCTTGGGCTTGTTGAACATGCTCATCTTGAATTTCTTCAAAAAGGCTATTGCTTTGGGCACTTCTTCGTGGTCGTAGAAACCAGTATTCAGGCGCCCGTTAATAATGCTCTGATCAACAGATACCGTTCCCATACCGAAATAATTCAGCATCGCATTACGACGTACATCCGAACCGATAATCCCCATCGATACTCCGCCGATCGACAGATAATTCTTGCCCCGCATATAGGCAACTGCTACAGCGCAACGGGCAAAACGCAGCAAACGACCCGCCACAAAGTCTGAAAGCGGGGCTTCTTCGTCTTCAAGTTCAGGCGAGTACACGCAGAAAATCGGGCGTTTCTTTTCATCCATGGCAGCAGTAAAAGCCTTCAGCCAAACTGCTCCCGGACGGTCGGTCTGATTCAGGCCATAAGCGCATTGCTGCCACTCAGTTGAACCAATCCCCATCATCGCTCCCATCAGCTCATCTGAATATGACCAGCTGCGACCCACCCAAATATTTGCACTGACGCCCTGTGTGGCATAATATTCCTGCGCACGCGCCGCAGTCCTGGCACCATACACAATTTCCGGAGCGACCACGACCCGAATCGGACTACCATCCGGCTGCTTAACATTATTCATCAGCAAATCGTAAACCTTCTCGGCCATGCCCCAAGTACGCGCCAGATTATCCTCATAGGCACCACCGCGTCCATCTGAGACCGGAGTGATGGCAATCGTTGGAGCATGACCCAAAACTAGTTTTTCAGCCTGCTGAAAACCACGCGCCGTTTTTCCCAGCTTGGCAAAATCCGGGCGTACCGCACCACAAGTCGCTACTTCTGCACAAACACTCTTTCTAGCCATCATTTTTCTCCTTTTTGCTTATACAAATACGAAAAGAACCTCACAACTGCTTAACTGAACTACAATAACCCCTATCATAGGAAAGGCAACCCTCAAAGGCAACAATTTTTGCTACGAATTTCGCTGATACACAAGTTGGGACTCGTGTAAAAATTAAGTTTGCGCTTCCAGTTTCTAATTACTGCAAAAGCTGTGCTGCACTGAAATTCAAGCGTCTTTCAACATCTGCGGAATGATATAGCTGGCATTTAGATCGAAAGCTTTCTCCGGTTGATTTTGACGTATCAGCTCTGTATAAAACAAATCTTTGAACAGTTGTATCAGATCGGCTTCGCTTTTGCCGGCAGCATTCGCTTCCCGAACACGCCGCCGGGTCTCCACCAGCCAGTAATTTGCATCAACCAGAAACTGCTGGCAGGCATCCCCTTGCAGCAGGCCAATATGTGGCAGCAGCAAAAACTGAATATCCAGCTTCGCCACTCGCTCAATGGCTTGCAATGAATCCGCATAGCTGACCAGGCAACAAGGCATGACCAAGCCCGTACCAGCTGGCACGCCAATTGTCTCACAGCCCAACAGCAACTTTTCCTTTTCTGCGTAAAATCCGATCGAGCAGCGAGTATGTCCGGGAAGTTCCAGCACCCTCAACTTCATGCTGCCAAGGTCGATTATATCTCCATCGGAAACAACCAGATCAATCTTAAGTTCCGATAATAAGTCCTCATATTCCGTGACGCCCTGCTCGCCCCCGGCGCTATCATTAAGCTGGCGCATCAGTCTTCGTGCAGACTCTTTTGTCAGTACTAGCCCCGTATGCGCGCTGCCAATGACCTGAACCTGTGGCCAGCGCCTGCGGCAATACACGCTGCCGGAAGCATGGTCATAATGTGAATGCGTAAGTAATACGTAGTCCAGGCTGCGTCGCCCAAGCTCTTCACCAATATTGTCCAGCATCTGTTCCGCACAAAACGAAAACCCGGAATCCAGCAATGCGGTTTTTCCGGGCGTCACCAGCAGAAAGGCATCGCCGCCGGCGATGGCGCCGACATTGGTCAAAGTAAACATCTTGGAAATTCTCTTATCAAGAAGCGATCATTCCTGGCAGCTTGATCGACAAACGCTCAGGCTGTTGCTGTAAGCTGTGTATAGCTTCAGGCAAAATATGACCAAAAGCAGAATCACAGGATGCAGCTCACAGCCATCCCATAGGCAGCAAAAAAACGGCATCTTGAGCCCTGTTTTGCGCTTGGTCAAACACCGTTTTTTCAAAAGGCCATTTTCGATTTTTATTTTTTCTCCGCTCGATATGGAGGCCGCAGGCAGGATAGGCAAAGCAACTCGATCGCTCCTGCCTATCTGCAGAAAAAGTCGTCAGTCGGGCTAAAAACCGGGATTATGCGTACAAGGTCTTACAGCACAATCTCCATCTCTTAAATAGAACCGCCACTCGACTCCTTGTCCTGAGAATCTGCGTACATCTGGGCAATCTGCGGATAAAAATGCTGCCAGAATACTTTGGGACGGGGTCAGCCATTTTTGGGAAACGTGCTCTGCGATCTATGGGACGGCTGTGGATGCAGTTCACAGTTCCAGCATAGTTTGATATGTGTCGATTTCACGCAGTGTGCTATCTATTTGACGTGCTTTCCATTGCAGATGCCACTTGTCGCAGACGTATTCCATGCTCGGTTCCCAACCCAGCCTCGAGTCAAGCTCCACCGCTGGCATCAAATCCAAGGCATTTTGTTTTTCTGCCTTGGCCAGCTGCCTTAGCTGCTCCAGGATAGCAAGCATTTCTTGCTTACAGCCGGATGCTTGCAACTTGGTATTTAACAGCCACCAGTGCTTGATATTGATGGTAGTGCGGCAAGAATGCAGAATGTAAAGCCCCAACGCTTCCAGTCGAACACCATTGTCACGCTTATTTGCCGGTATCAAAGGCAGGGCCTTTTGCAGCTTTTGCACACCCGCCTCCCAAAGCGCTAACATCTTCTCCAGCTGCTTGATTTCTTTGGGATAGCGCAAAGGCCCGGGGGATTGCTGTGCATTTTCGTAGGGCTGGTACAGGGTCTTGATAATACGATACCCGAAGCTGGCCTGCGGCGCAGTGGGGAACTGTATTTCCTTGCTGCCCATAGTGCGTGTGATATTGGGCTGGAAAATAAATGGATAGGCCGAGCCGGCGCGCCAAGGACCATACTGATCCTCGTTAGAGGCTACATAATAGTCCATCGCATTACTCCAATCCCGCAAACATTCCAACACCAACGCGGCAGCAGCCTCGCCGTAATCGCGACGCACCACCTTTTCAAGCACTTCTTCTAAACAATCCGGACGCGGCGACCAAATATGTGCCTTGCGCAAGTCAATGACCATATTTGGCCACCAACCATAATGATGGGTCTCGTAATAATGCGCCAAACCCCATTTTTCAAAAGCTTCGTAAAGATGCTTGAAACGCTTGATCCAACGGTAAGGTGCAGGTACATAGGGCACCGCGCCAAAGTCCCAGGTTGCGCCAATGGAGTTGGTAGTAGAACACAACTCCAGCCCCAACTCATGTGCGATGGCACATTCACTAAGAAAATATTCACCCGGTTCAGTAGCGCTGATAGTATAGTCCATAACCGGACAACTCAGACCATCAACGCGGTTTTGCTTGAAAATCTCGTAGGTTATCTGTACCCCCATATCCTTAGGCAACTCGGAAAGCAGCCTGCGACGCAAGTCCTCGGAAACATAACCCCAATTATAGGTATTGAGAACGATTTTCGCCTTGTCGCTATGCTTCCGTATAGCCTTATGTATGCCCTTGATGTAATCAGGATAGTCTGTGCAAGGCCACCAACCCGGACTGGGACGCGTATCCGGAATGCCGTCTATGACGCTATCATGCCAGCGCTTGCCGGTGGTAGC
>JAAZKR010000218.1 GCA_012799725.1 Oligosphaeraceae bacterium
ATCTGCAGAAAAAGTCGTCAATCGGGCTTGAAAACCGGGATTATGCATAGTCAAGCTCTTACATCGCTTAAATAGAGACGCCACTTTTAGTTTTTCACTGCCCAATAGCAAGGCATGTTAATTGCTCGTGACTCTTAAATTTTGAAGCCTTGTTTTTACTATCTTGAGAGCTGTCCCTTGGTGTTCTTGGCGTCTTGGTGGTTCAACGAAGAGGATCAACCGCCAAGACGCCAAGAACGCCAAGTAATCGGAAAAAGCAACCAACAGACTGCAACTCCGCATGCCATCTCATCCGTCAAAGCAGC
Organism: Oligosphaeraceae bacterium; assembly: GCA_012799725.1. Classification (GTDB taxonomy): domain Bacteria; phylum Verrucomicrobiota; class Lentisphaeria; order Oligosphaerales; family Oligosphaeraceae; genus JAAZIY01. The sequence continues at coordinate 306 of JAAZKR010000218.1, forward strand.
AACCCTACAAATTTTCCGCGCTTTCCGTGGACAAAAAGACTTGGTGTGGTTCGCGGTTAAAAATAGATTGTGGACGCTGGTCTATCCCGTGTTTTATGCCGGAAAGACATAGCGTTTTCGTTTTTTGGTTATGCCGCCATATTGAATCGCTTGTTCCGGGCAATTTTGCAGGCAGGCCATGCAATGTATGCAATGTCCCTGCCAGACTGGTTTCCCGTTTTCGAGAATAATATTATTCATCGGGCAGAGTCTTTCACACAAGCCGCAGTTGCGACAGGATGGCTCTGCCAAAAACTTCCGGTCGCGGCAATATTTGTTGAACAAGGCGCCGACAACACAAGTCAAAAAACCGGGCAATATGCCGCGCTTGATCTGAAATTCTTCCCGACCGGCCAGAACAGCTTCGCTGATTTCTGCTATCCGCTTCTCAGCAGCCGAAAGCTTCCGGGTTATCAGCAGATCAGAGTCCCGGTTTCCCAGCAGAATATAGTTATTTGGCATCCGCATGGAATATGCGCTGTTGATACGAAGAGCCTTTTGCAGAAAAGCAATGGTATTTCCGGCTGTTTCTCCCATCGTACAGACCACATAGACGAAAGAATCACGAGGAATTTGCAGTGTCTTCACAAAATCAAGGACGCAACTCGGCGGGCGCCAGGCATGCACCGGGAAAACCAGTCCAAGACGCTCCCCTTCAGCAGGGGACGGAGCTATTTCCCCAGTCTTCAGAAAATCGCGCATGTCAACTGCCGTATCCCCGGTTTGCAGCGCCAGCTTTTGCGCAACCCAGGCAGAATTCCCCGTGGCTGAAAAATAATAGATCATACGCGCCACCCTCGATAACCACTATTTTCTTGTACCGGTAATTCGCCCCCGGGAATCCCGATAAATGGTCATATTTCCGTTTTGCATGGAGCTGCCCACTCTTCGTCCGCTGGAATCGCGGTAAATGGTTTGCTTGCCCTGTACCGTTGCAGTGCCGGTGATTCGTCCTTTGGCGTCACGATAAGTCGTATTGCGTCCATTTTCGGAGGCTCGCCCGAGAGTCCGACCGTTGGAATCGTAATATCTGGTAACCGTTCCCTGTTGCCTGGCTGTAACCGAAACTCGCCCTTTGGCATCGCGGTATGTCGTCTGCGTGCCATTAGTCACCACCGTTGCCTTCCTGCGACCGTTGGCATCGCGAATCACCTCGCGCTCTGCGGCAAGTCCGGGAAGCGCAAGAAGAAGAGTAGCAATCAATAAAACCTTTCTCATCGCAACACTTCCAATATCAAGCTTTTCCCAACAGTAGATTGCGGAATTCTTCGAGAGTGACTTTACGGCCATAAGGTGACAACTCGAAGACTTCAGCAAACTGCACCTTGCTGCCAGCCTCATCTCCGTAAGTTTCCTTGAGCGTCTGCCTTGCGGCATCCGCTGCAACCTTGAAACGCATTCCCCAGTGTTTGGTTAGATAGGCGGATTTTTCTTCCCAGCACCAACTGGAAAAATCAACCCCATGGTATCCGTGTTCCTCTGCCAGCCATTCATAGAACTGCGAGACATGGCAGTCCAATGCACGGTTCTTCTGATCATGCACTGCATCGATGGCAACTGCGGCATCCGGACGTGCCGGGCGCGGATCAGTAAAGGTATCAAAAACACAGCCAAAAATGGGATTGACCTCAGGAATCGGAATCTCCGGGCAGAATTGCGGCACCATCACCAAGTATGCGGCATCCTGTACCAGTTGGGCACAGGCACGGTGGTCTGCATGATAATCGCAGGTGCGATGGGAAAGTACCACATCCGGACGAAAATGCCGGATCAGGCGGATGACCTCCTTGCGATTTTCCACGGTGGCTTCGAGTTCGCAATCATGATGATCCATCACCTGATATTCCGCAATGCCAAAAATAGCAGCCGCCTTCTGAGTCTCCAGCCAGCGACGTTCTGCCAGTTCTTTCCCATGCATCAGCCGATGCCCGCAGTCACCATTGGACATCGAAACAAACTTCACCGTATGTCCTGCCTTAGCCAGCTGGATGGCTGTCCCGCCAAAACGGATATCCGCATCATCCGGATGCGCACCAATCATCAGAAATCGTCTGCCACTCGCCATTGGAAATGCCTTTTGCCTATACAAGAACAAATATCATCTGTCAATCCCGCAAATACAAATCGAAGCAACAAATTAGCCCCCATCCAAAAAGGATTTTTTAACAACGAACCACACGAACAGCCTTGGCGTGGACTAGCGTCCACAACCTATTTTTTGTCCAGTAGAGTAACTCCGGGTAACCCCCGGAGTTACTCTACTGGTTAGAAACCTTTTTTGGACGCGGTCTATATAAACACTATCCAAAGAGGTCACTGTGAGTACCAGTATGGACAAGGGACAGAATTAATTGTTCCTCGTAATACTTGTAGATGAGTAGCCAATTTGGGCGGATATGGCATTCGCGGAAACCTATGTAGTTCCCTGTCAGAGGATGGTCGCAGTTTGCTTCAGGAAGAGTTTCGCCATTGGCAAGTTTAGTGACAACATCCTGCAAAAGCCGCATATCAGCACCACGCTTTTGCATCAATTTATACTCGCGCTTGAAAGCGGTTGTCGCCTTGACGAGCCAGGTCATTTGTCCAAT
>JAAZKR010000219.1 GCA_012799725.1 Oligosphaeraceae bacterium
AAAATAATAAAACTTGACAGTTCAGATTTTAAATTTGCTTAGCTTCCATTTTTGTTGCGCCTCATTGTTTTGGTCGTCATGAAACATTCAGACACTCGAATATTGTCTCTGGGCTTACGCTTCACGCTTTATATTGCGTTGCAATTTGTCATGTTTTTCTGGCTGACTTATGCGTTTTTACCCAGGTGGGATTGGGCTTTCTCGGAAAATGGTCCCATTGAGTGGATGCAGTTCGCCCTCTTGGCAAGCAGCGCGTTGACCATGTTGATCGCTGTGTTGGTTTTTGCTGAGCTGCGTCGTCTTTTCTGCCTGCTGCTGGCTTGCACACTGCTTGCCATGGCCAGAGAGTTGGACAAGATACTGGATGCCGTGTTGCCTATTTTCGGCTGGCAAATTATTTTCTTCCTAGTCATACCGCTGATTGCATTTCAGTTTATCGGCAATCGGCAAGCCTTATTTGCACAGTTGCGTGCATTTACTTTCTCGCCGGCCATGGCTGTTTTCTGGGTAGCCATTGTGGTCATAATACCGCTGGCGCAATGCTTGGGAGATGCCGGTTTCCTGAAGGCAGCTACAGGCGGTGAATATATGCGTATGTATAAAAACTTATTCGAGGAAAGCCTGGAGCTCTACGGCTATCTACTTTTATTTTGCGGTTCTATCGAAAGCATAGTCTTTGCGCTCAGTTACCGCAGACATGCTAACATACAAGCAGAAAATTGAAGCCTGGACAAAAATATATAGGGGCAAGAGGCGTCATTTTTTCAACGGTTCGAGTATATCCAGCACCTGTTCGGCGTTACTGCACAGAAGCAAGCGTCGGCGCGTTTCCTTGCAGGACATTTTTTCTGCGATGTAGGCCAGAATATCCAAATAATCGCTATAATAAAAGTCGGGTGTAATAAAGAGGAAGACGAACTTGCTTAGCGATTTATCACTAGCGGCAAAGTCCACTCCCTGTGGGAATATTCCCAGGCAGCCGGCCATTCCGCTTTGTATGGGCATGGTGATATGAGGGAAGGCTGTTTCTCCACCTACGTAGGTGGAGCAGACTTGCTCCCTGGCCAAGGCTTGCTGCAAAAGTCTTTCATGCCAGTTAGCTGGTATTTGCTCGTTTACAATCAGGCAGTCCAAGAGCTGTCCTATGGCCTCCTCATAGCTGACCGAATGCAGGTTCAGGTTTATCATGTGCGGCCAGAATACTTCGCGCAATTGCAGTTTGGCGGGTTTTTTACCCAGCAGCATCATCATCGGATTAGCGACCTTAGCGGCGATGCGCTCAGGCAACGAGCTGGGAAAAAGTTCTTTCAGGCGCCAGTGATTGGGCGCTCCCAGGACGATCAGGTCATCTTCGCGTAATTCGTTTTCTATACCGCTGATGACATCATTGGAATATACCAGCTTAAGCGGAGCATCCATACCTAGCATCCTGGCTTGCAGCCTGGTACTTTCGGTGCTTGCTTCCTCATCAGCGGCTTGGTCGCGCAGCACCTGCAAGACAAGTGCCGGACAGCCATAGGCCTCGGCAGTCTGCTGAGCAATCCATAGCAGACGCATGACATGTATGCCGCCACTGCTGAGAATCAACACGCGGCGGATTTTTCGGAATTGCGGCCAGCGCAGAAAAACCACGGGGAAATTATGTGTTTGTACGAAATTCAGCCAAGTTGTGCCTTTTATGCCGTTGGGCCAATCGCTTAAAATCAGGTCGGGATCGAGTTGCAATAGGTCTGCATGTTGTTCGCCGAGAGCGTCTATTTCCGCAGTCTCTTCGGGTAGCCGCAACATTTTATATTCGCCGACCGATTTTTCGGCTAAGACCTGCCCGCACCAATCCAGGGCAGGCAGGTTGTCTTCATCGCCGGCGCAGGCAGCTATCAGCTGTTGATCCGGCACATGTATAGGTTCTATGGTGTCCATATTGTTTGCTATCGTGGAAAAATTGGTGAAGAACACGAACACACTTTATGTCGTTTGTCGTTGGTTGGTGGTCGTGCTTGGTGTCTAGTAGCCATTGCTCGGTAGTTCAGGAACCGAGGGATTCAAGCCCCAAGGTTATTATAATGCGGTTGCATGAGAAGAACGTCTGTTTGCAGTAAATGTTGCTTTATAGGCATTTTAAACGCTTAATTTTAAGTTTGCATGTTGGCGTACAGGCAGCCTTGTGTGCTTTGAACGACTCTTAGATATTTTGCAGCATCTCCTTTAACTCGAGCATTCTTTCCGGTATGTCTATCTGCTGTGGGCATTTGCTGCGGCAGACACCGCAGGCCTTGCACTCATGCGCCAGGTTTTCCGGTTCCAGCGTTTGCCAAAGCTTCTCAAATTCCTCTCTTTTATCTTTTTCATGTATGCTGTCAAGCAAGCGTTTGCCTGCGCATTCATTGTAGGCGCGAAAATTTCCCGGTATATCCACTTCAAAGGGACAAGGCATGCAATAATTGCAGGCTGTACATGGAATGGGGCTGAGTTTCAGGTAAGCCCGCAAGGCTTTTTGCAGGGTTGCCTGTTCTTGTGCGTCAAGTGCTTGTGGTTCAGCGAGGGTTTTCAGGTTGTCTTGCAATTGACTCATGGCATTCATGCCGCTAAGTATGGTCATAATACCCGGCAAGCCAGCCAAAAAGCGCATGCCCCAAGAGGCCAGGCTGTTTTGCGGCTTGGCTTTTCGGAGTATGGCTGCGGCTTCTTCGTTTAGCACGGCCAGAGCACCGCCACGCAACGGTTCCATGATTATACAAGGCAGCTTGTATTTTTCAACTACGAGTTCATAGAGCTGGGCGGCCTGCATGGTATGCCAGTCCTGATAATTAAGCTGTATCTGCACGAAGTCCCAGCTGTATTTGGCCAGCAGGTATTTCATGAAATCAAGCGAGCCATGGAATGAGAAGCCCAGTTTGACTATGCGTCCGGCCTGCTTTTGTTGTCGCAGATAAGCTAGGACATTTTCCTTCAAATATAACCTTTCGAACTCCTCTTGCGTAGTCAGGGAATGCAGCAGGTAGTAGTCAAAATATTCTACTTGACAACGCCGAAACTGCTGAGTCATTAATTTTTTCGCATCGGACAGGTTTTGCAGTATCCAACCGGGCATTTTACTGGCCAGGTAAAAGCTTTCACGTGGATATGCTTTCAGCACCCGTCCAACAAACTCTTCCGATTTGCCCTCGTGATAGCCCCAAGCGGTGTCGAAATAATTTACTCCATGCCTATATGCATAATCCAGTAGCTGTTTTGCGGCAGCTACATCAATGTTCTGGCTGTCGGGAAGCAGGGGTAAGCGCATACAGCCGAAACCTAACAGCGATGGCCTGCTGCCGGAAGCAATGGAAGGTGAATTTTCAATATTCATGATACGTCGAAAAAGCTGAAGTGTTGCGGTCTAGCAGGGTAGTTACTGTAATCGCTAATTATAAATTTTCAGCTCAAAACGGCTTTTTACAATGCAGACAGAAAATATATAGTAATCTGCCAGTCTTTTGTAGTGAAGCGTGTGGAAGCCTGGGAATTGCATGGGACGCATCAGCCCAATACCCCTGCGGATGATATCCGATGACCGGCTTGCGCTCTCCCTTGACGATTATTTTCGCGCCGGGGTCGGCCGGGGTGGTGGTTTGCAAATTGGATTGCGTCGCAAATCAACTGCGCCGTGTCAGTGTCTGAACTTTTGAAGAAAAGGTTGCGTTCGAAGTAAGGTTGCGTTCGAAGTTTTGTGGATTACATTTCACGGTGCGCCTTTGTTTTTTTACGCTTTTTTGGAACTTTTGTAAAATATACTCCAAAGGCACGTTTTTTGGCGCACACACGCGCGCGAGCTTTTTTGCTGTTTTCGAATTGAATCGTATGAGGCTAAAATGAAAACTCCCCAATGGATTTTTCCTGAAGGTGCGGATCAAATCCGTAACTGTCACGCTAAATTTGTCAAGAGTTTTGAATTGGGTACTGTTCCACCGCGAGTTGCACTTAAAATTGCCGCAGTCAACTATTATCGTCTAAGCATCAATGGGCATTTAGTATCTCAGGGGCCTGCCCGCAATACCCACGCAATAGAATTTTACGATAACCTGCAAGTAGCAGAACTCCTCTGTTCTGGGGTCAACATTATTGAGGTATTGATACGTTGCATGAATGTTGCTTGTTCCGGTGTGGCTTTGGCAGAGCCCTCTCTTTGGCTGGAACTGGAAGGAATCGTATGCAGTGACGATACATGGCAGGCAGGGATCGCTGACCAGGAATGGCCGTCCGATGCGCCGATCTTCTCACCACAAAATGGCATCGCCGAATGGCGCGATCTCAGATACGAGAATACCGAAAGGCCAGTCAAGACTATTGTCCTGGGGTCGAAATCCATGGTTGGCGGCAAAAAACTGCTTTGCCGGGAGACCCCATTACCGTCTGAGACTATTCTGCTACCTATTGACATGCCGGTAGTTGCCACCGTGCCGGAAGCAGATTTAAGCGACCGCGGAATTGCCCGTATATTTACATACGAACCGCATACTGTTATCAATGCCACTCCCTTCCAGGAACTCTGCCTGCCAGGCGAACATCATGTCATATTGCCACAGGTGCCAGATAACGGCGGCTTTGCCATCATCGCTGATTTCGGCCAGGAATTCACCGGGCAACTGGAAGTAGATGTTACTGCATCTTCAGGTACCGTCGTGGATTTTGCCCAAGAGGATGCGCTCTGGTGTAATCGTGTACGCGCCGACCATACTCACACCAATGCCAATTATCAGTTTTGCGATCGCAATATCTTGCGTGATGGGCGCCAAAAGGTTGGGCAGCAATTTATGCAACGTGGCGGACGCGTGGTGCAACTGGTCTTTCGTAATATGTCCGGACCGGCCATCATCCATTCGCTGCGCTGGATTGATCGCCGATATCCTTTCACTAATCGCAACCGCTTTTTCTGTGGCGACTATCGCCTCAACTGGCTTTGGAATGTCTGCCGTGAAACGATCTCTGCCTGTGTAACCGATGTGTTTACCGACTGCCCCTGGCGAGAACGGATTTTCTTTACCAATGACCTTGTTGTTGAAAACCGGATTGCCCTGCAACTTTTCAGTGAAGCGCGGTTGCATCGCCATGCCCTGGAAATGGTCTTTTCTGAAATCAGGCCAGGGCATCTAATGAACTGCACCTGTCCCAGTGTCGTTTTTGAGAGCGGCGAAACAGACCCGATCTCATCAAAGTACTCCGTGATTCTTTCCGCCAATTTGACCCTTCCAAGCGTGTTGCTGGATTATTACATGCATAGCGGAGATGTCCAGTCTGTGCATAAGTTCTATCCCAGTCTCCAAACGTTGTTCGAGCAATTCAAGGATATGAAAAATCAGAAAGGCAACTTGGTTCCTCTTGATACGGCGTGGAATTTCTTTGATTGGTCGTATGAAAACAATGGTATTTCCATGGATAAACGGGAATCTTCCCTGCTGAATTTGATGTATATCATTGCCGGGAGGGATATGCTCCAGCTTGCAAACATGATCGGGCAATCTGCGCCGGAGACAGCCGAGAGTCTGGATGCTATGCTGGCCAAAACTCTGGAACATTTCTGGCTGCCGGCAAGCAGGCGCCTGGCTCATGCTCATGATTGTGCTGCCAGCGCGCAAACTCTGAAAGAACTAGGTGTTCCCAATCCTGGTCATGCCACAGTTCCGGTCAGCAGCCGTCTTCCCCATGCTCTGGCCATTCTGGCAGGTGCCAAACCAACGCAGGATTTGCTAGACGGAATTTTGGATGAAAGCCTGCTGTCTCCTGATCTTTTTTACTGGTTCTACATCATGCAAGCATTGAAAAAACTGGACTTGGCAGAAGAAATTCGCCTGGCTATTGAAAAACATTGGCAGCCGGTGCTGGATACGGGGTCTCCAACGCTTTATGAGGCGGCCATTCATGGTTTTGGCAAAATTGCCTGGGGCGGTTCGGCTAGCCTCTGCCATGGTTTCAGCACCGCCCCGGTTGACTACTTGCAGACTATGGTGCTGGGAATTTACCCGACTATGCCTGGCTTCCAGGAATTTGATTTTAAGCCTCGGGATTTTTCGGCGGGTTTTGCCAGAGGTTCTATCGCCACCCCTTATGGCCATATCCATGCTCAATGGCGCTTCGACAATGGCAAAATCGAAGCTGAAGTGTCAGTGCCTGAAGGTTGTCAAGCCACTACCTTCTTCGGCAAATTCGGTTCAGGAATACACCGTACCTGAAAACATACACCGGTCGATAACAGCAGGAAACGTTGCGGGGATATGAAAACCAAAGGAAATTCACGTATCTAGAGGGCATCTAAAAATCTGTTTAGGTCGGTTCAACTTTATTCCAGGATTTTTAACCTTAGGCAACTATCACGTTGATTCCCTGCGGAATTCCCTATTTCATCCGCAAATTACACAAATGTACGCAGATTTTCAGGACAAGGAGTCGAGTGGCGGCTCTATTTGAGAGTTTGTGCTGTAAGACCTTGACTATGCATAATCTCGGTTTTCAAGCCCGATTGACGACTTTTTCCCTTTGCTTGGCGGTGAAATTAAAAAAGATTACCGCAAAGGACGCAAAGATTACCGCAAAGGACGCAAAGAACGCAAAGAACACAAAGATTACCGCAAAGAACGCAAAGGACGCAAAGATTACCGCAAAGGACGCAAAGAACGCAAAGAACACAAAGATAACCGCAAAGGACGCAAAGGACGCAAAGATTACCGCAAAGGACGCAAAGGACGCAAAGATAACCGCAAAGGACGCAAAGATTACCGCAAAGGACGCAAAGGACGCAAAGA
>JAAZKR010000220.1 GCA_012799725.1 Oligosphaeraceae bacterium
ACAGATACCGGCTTGACACGGTTCTCTCTGAAATTACCGATTCGATTGTCCTCGGGCGCATCAAGGCAATGGTTTTCGGGCGCCTTCTTTTCCCCGGGTCAAAGCTTTCTCTGAAGACGCAGAGCGCCGACAGCGCGTTGGCAGCTTCCTGTGGATTGACATGTGACGATCTGGATGAGGACCGCCTTTATGAAGCCATGGATGCTCTGTCAGGCAAATGGGCCGGCATAGAAAAAGCCCTTTATTCAGACGCGTTCCCAGGAGGGGTGCCCCTTGTCCTCTATGACTTGACCAGCAGCTATTTTGAAGGCGCGAATGACAAGAGACTTGCTGCGTACGGATACAGCCGCGACCATCCCCAAGTGATTCTCGCCCTGGCTACAGGGTCGGATGGTGTGCCCATCCACATGGAGGTTCTCAAGGGGAACCGGGCAGACAATGCAACACTGCTGCCGCTGTTGGCAAGCTTGCAGCGGCGCTTTGGCATCAGCAAGGCGGTCTTTTCATTTGACGGGGGAATGAGCAGCGCCCTCAATCTGCGGCAAATGCGCGAAGACGGACTGGGTTACGTGACTCGGCTGTCTTCGTCCACGCTTCAGGCTCTCCTCGCTCAGCTGCCTGCCGAGCATCAGCCGGAATTATGGGACAGGACAGACCTTGCTGAATTCGAATTCGATGGGATCCGCTATGTTGCAGCCGGAAGCGAGTACAGGCGCCAGCGTGACCGGGAACGGCGTGAAGCGCGTATTGCCAAAGGAAGGGCAGCGCTTGAAAAATTCAACCAGGTGCAACGCAGGAAGATCGACATTCAAAAACTGGCCTCCCAAGTCGGGCGGATGCTGGAACGGGGCAAATGCCTGAAGTATTTTACGTTTCACATTGAAGAGAACGGATACGCGACCTGGTCCGAAAAACAAGATGTCATTGAAGCCGAGGAGCACCTTGACGGATGGTACCTTTTGACAACCTCGCTGGCGGCAGAAGAAAGCACCAAGGAGGATGTCCTTGAGCATTATCGCAATTTGCTTGAAGTGGAGGACGCCTTTCGGGAAACGAAAAACCACCTTAAGGTGCGCCCTGTCTACCATCAAAAAGACAACCGGATGCGAAATCACATTAGGATTTGTTTTCTGGCTTATTGGATAAGTGCAAGATTACGCAGGGAATGGGGGCAGCTCGGTGAAACAAGGGAAGTGCCCCTGATATTGAAGCAACTGCAGCAAATCCGCGTCGGAAGGCTTAAAGTCAAAGGAAAAATCTACAAGGCTTTAATGACGGATATACCGCAATCACTTTACATCATCCTGGATCAATTGCTGCTGCTGAGGCTGTTCCGGCAGGTGCCGGAATGGGCCTTGTAGAAACTAAATCAGGCAATGCACCGCTTGTTTTTTTGCTTTCCCGGGGAAGTTGGGTTAACATGTTGCTTTACTACTCCTAGTCAAAGCAACAACCCCTATAAAATTTTCGTGCCTGTTCGGTTAAGCCGGCTATGCCGGCGTGTTTTATGCAGTTGAAATGAGTCCCCGCCGCCTGGTCTATGCCTCTTCGATTTTCCATTCGGATATTTGCCTCGAGGCCGCGTCGAAATTTGCGCCGATGAGGAAGATCCTCTTGTCCGAGTGCTGGTATTTCTGATAATATTCCTTTTCGCGAATTTGCGCAAGCGCTGCATCGGCGTTCTGGTTCATCTTGAACTCGAAGATGTAGATGCAGTCTCCTTCCCGGATCACGGCGTCGATTCGCCCGTCGCTCGTCCGGGATTCCGCCTCGATGTGCACGCCTAAAAGCAGGAATACCGAGTAGAACAGCAGCTGGAAGCGCCCCTCGGCATCCGTCTTGACATCGTACTGCACGGCGGCGAAAAAGGTTTTCAACAAGTCCATGAAGAGGTAGATGTCCCTCGCCTTGATCGCCTTGGCCATTTGGAACACGTTCGCGCCGACAGTTTCCTGCGGGAGTGCGCTGTAGTCGCTGATCAGGTAGGTCTTGAAGGCGGCTTTCACCTCGCGGTTGGGGAAATCGAGGTAGTACAGCGTCTCGCCGAGCTCGACGGATGAGCTCTTGATCGTCAGGTAGCCGGTTTGCAGCAGGAGCGTCAA
>JAAZKR010000221.1 GCA_012799725.1 Oligosphaeraceae bacterium
AGTCTATGGGATGGCTGTGCATTTTTTGCTTACCTATGTATACCAATAGGTTGCCTGTGGGGAAGGCACGTTTGGCGCTCCGTGCCGGGAAAACCGCTCGAAGAAGTGCTGGCAAGGCTTAATGAATCATCCCGAAAACCAAAACAGCGCCAGCACAATTTCACAGAGGTTCAGTTATCTGACCTTTCATATGAGGGAGTCTTTCCGTCCTATGGGAGAAACATTGCACTCAAGACCATAAACAGGCGAAATCGGCAGGCGGTCTTTTCCGAAAATCCGGAAGAACTTCTGATTTTTTGAGAAACACCATTTTCAGGAGTATTTATGAAAAACGCAAAATTTCTCATCATCTTCTGTACTCTTCTGGCTTTATCGCTGCCTGCCACAGAACTCTTCCGGGAGAGTTTTTCTGTGCCTGACGCGGCACAAAAAGCCATGTTTCTTGAGCATGGCGCACCAGAGAGCATGAAGGTTGCGGATGGCGTGGTGGTTCTGGACAATCTTGGCGCCTGTCAAGGCAGCCGTGTCTGCCTAGTGCGCAAAATGCCCGCCGAGGTGGATATTGAATTCAGGATGATGTTCCCCACTGAAAAGCCCTGCGGCGGCTATGCCGGAATCATCTTCCAGCGTGAAAAGCCAGGCGAGCCGGGCATAGGTGTGTCACTAACCGATAATTCAGGATATCTCCAGGTGGAGTTGTCTCCTTCCTATGCCGTAGAATATTTTCAGATTCTGCCGCCCCAGACGGGCTGGCATTCCATTAAGGTAACCGCAAAAAGCGGCAAAGTGCGAGTTTCTGTGGATGGCAATGTCATACTAGACCGCGCGAATATCCCTTTCAAGGATGGCGATCTCTGCCTTCGCGCCTGGGCTTGCCAAGTGCTCTTCGATGACATCGTTGTACGCACTCCCGAAGACAAATCCCTGGCACTGCGCAATATGCTGGCCAACGGTAGTTTTGAGGAGGCTTCTTCACCAAATATGCCCCATGCTTGGGGAATTGCCGCCTGGGGGCTTACCGATGAAAAACTCCTCTCCGATTTACCAAAATTCCGTCAGGAGTGGCGACGGGATACAACCAATCCCTATCACGGGAAATACTGTATGCGTGTCGGGATGACTAATCTTCTGGCCAGTTGCTATTTCCCTGTTCAGGCGGATGCAGACTATGTGTTTTCCGCCTGGGTGCGTGGACGCACGGCAGGCAAGACTCTCCGCATTCGCTATTGCACTATTCAGGGCGAACTTTACAATTACAATGAGAAGGAAATCAAACTTGCCTCCGTGTGGCAGCGTGTCACCTGGCAGCTTCCTCCCACTAAACTCAATTTAGCGGCGGTTTATTTCTACGGACCCGAGGATGAGGAATATTATGTCGATGCGGTTTCTATAACCCAAGGGACGGAAATTCCAGATGGCTATATTGAAAGCGCGTCCGCCTTGTCAGAAAACGCTGAAAATCTCCCCGAGTTAACCGTTCCACAAATTTTTGCCAAGCCCAATCTGGACAAAGTCCTGGATGACCCGCTCTGGCAGAAGGCCGCACACATCTCACTTTTGACCGTTGCAGGTGCAGAACCGGCAGATAAAACCGATGGTTATGTGATGGCCGACACAGAAAATCTCTATATTGCCATGCGGTGCCATGACGCCCATCCTGAAACCATGAAGGCCGCCATCACCAGCCGTGACGGTACCATCTGGGAAGATGACTGCGTGGAATTTTTCATCGGTCCCGCAGGGCGACATTGCGATTGGAGCGACTACTATCATCTGGGAGTCAGTCTCTCAGGAGCCTTGTTTGACGGCCACAAAACGGATCCCTCTTGGAATCTCAATTGGCAGGCACTCACAAAACGCACTGCCACAGGTTGGGAAATGGTCGCCGCCATTCCCTTTGCGGGGCTCCATCTGAATGACAGCTGTCGCGGCGACTGGATTGTGAATTTTTGCCGCGAGAATCCTCGTACAAAGGAATACAGTGCCTGGTCGCCGACATACGGAAGTTTCCATACGGCCGATCGCTTTGGGACTCTTAAAGCATTCCCACCTGAAATCATGAACAAATGGATTGCCACCAATAAAGTCAGCACTGACAATGGAAACCGTATTCCCGTTATCCCCGCAATGAAAAAAGGACAGCCCTATCTACCATTTGGAGTCACCTGGCAATCCATTCACATTCCCAGTGAAGCATTCTTCAGAGAAATGCAGTCGGCAGGAATGAATCGTCTGAATTGGGCGGTCGCCACCAGCACCCGTACCCCTGAACAAATCCGAAAGGTTCTGGATTGTGCAACACAATACGGTGTTGATGTCACCTTCTGGATTCTGGGGGAACGAATTGCCATGGGAATTCCTTTCGAAAAATGGCCTGAGCATATTGCCAAAACTATCCGCGCCTACAAAGACCACCCCGCCATCGTAGACTGGATGGTGCTGGATGAACCCCATGACCATGGCGAAATCGTTGTCAAAGCCGTCGAATTAGCCAAAAAAGAGGATCCTACGCGTCCTGTCTTTATCAATGTGACGCCACACGGTCTCGGGTTGCGCATCGGCGGCTTGCCTGGGGATTTTCTCTGCGTCGATCGATACGGATTCTTCTTTGACGGTTCGACACTGGCCGATGTGGGCATTACCGCCCGCAATGTCGTCAAAGTCGCCAACGAGACCGGTCGTGCTGCCTTCATATGCATTCAAGGAATGGGGCACGCTCTATGGGTTCCGCGCTGCCCGACACCCGAAGAAATGACCGCTCAGAGCTATCTGGCGCTGGTTGCGGGATGTACGGGATTCTATTACTTTAATGGTGTCGTTCACGCTGAAGACACTTGGGAACAGATGCAGGTGATTGCCCGTGAATTCAACCAACTCCTCCCGATAGTTATATCGCCGGAAACTTCTGATATCTCCTGTGCGAACAAAGAGGTCTTCTTCATGGCACGACGCCACCAAGGGAAAACATATCTCATTGCCATTAGTCAGTCCAGCGAAAACCAGAATGTGGTTTTCGAGTGCGACAACGCGATACACAATGGTAGGGATTTTTTCACGGGAAAACATGTCAGGCTTCTAGACGGGAAATTGAATGTTACCTTTAAACCACTTGGACGACTTGTTTTTGAACTCTTCTGACTTGTCGATTCAGATGAAACGAGACTGAGAGTTTTCCCACGTGTTAAAGACATTCTAGCCTTATATTTAGCCCCGTTTTGCGCTTGCAAACCGTTTTTTCAAAAGACCATATTCGATTTTTATTTTTTCCCTGCTCGATATAGAGGCCGCAGGCGGGACAGGCAAAGCAACTCGATCGCTCCTGCTTATCGGCAGAAAAAGTCGTCAGTCGGGTTTGAAAACCGGGGTTATGCATAGTCAAGGTCTTACAGCACGATCTCTTAAATAGAGCCGCCACTCGAAGCCTTATCCTGAAAATCTGCACTGATCTCTGTAATTTGCGGATAAAATGCTGCTTGAATACTTTGGGACGGGGTTGGCTATTTTTGGGATCCGCGCTCTGTAATCTATGGGACGGTTGTGATTTTTTATATTTAGTCACTTGACATTGTTTTTTTATATATTATAATAAAGACTTGTAAGATATAATATAAGCTAAAACATTCAAAGGAGCCGCGCCATGCCTCCACAACCCAAATATCCTGAAATTGCGCAGGAGCTTCTCCGTCGGATCATTGCGGGGGAATTTCACGAAGATGGGAAGCTTCCTTCGATGCAGCATTTGTCTAGGGAATATAGTGTCAATCTTCTGACTATCAAGCGTGCTGTCAAGGAGCTTGAGAAGCAGAACATTGTCAAATGTCATCGTGGCAATCGTGGTACAACGATCAACTTTGAACGTGCCAATTCAACCGGTCTGGTTTCGATTAATCACTTTGTCATTGATGAAGCTTTATCTGACATGGCTTGCGTGCAACTCAATTTTATCCATGTAACCCCTATAGAAAGCTCCTTGAAAAAAATCTCGGAGCTGTTTTCGAAACGATATTCTTGGATTAAAGTCAATTGCATTCATGACCTGAAACCCCAGGAGGCGATCCGTTCCGATGAACATTCCTATGATATCATTGAAACCAGCGTCAGCAATTTTCCTGCACTGACCCGGAGCGGGCGTTTTATTGATCTGAGTGAAACAACAGGCAGCACCGGGAAGCTGACAGACGCCGGTTATATTTCCAACTCTTTGGATTTCTGCCGAACGAACGGGCGTTTGTTCGGGATTCCGTTCTTATGGCATACGGCCCTTGTTTTGAAAGAAGGGAAGCAGCCTCTCGACTCCTGGGATGCCTTGGAATCATATCTGGTACAGAATCATTGCAAAAATTCGAGAGTCATTTTCGCAGTCGGCCTGCTCACGTTACTGCTCTCTTTTCTGGGCGGTTTTGACCAGTTGAAAAGCAAGGTGCTCGCTGGCAAGCTGAAAAAATTCATTTGTTTTATTCGTGTGCTGATCAGAAATTCGGAACTGCACAGCGATTTTGTACGAAATGGAAGAAAGACCGATACGATCAAGTCCATGATCGGGTATTACTGCTCTTGGTGGGAGCTTGCCAGTCAGCGTCATCTGCATGCTACGCCGCTGCCCATGAACAACGGCTCGAAAGCCATGCTGCATTGCACAGCACTGGGCATCTCGGCCAAAACCCGTCACCCGCACGAAAGCTGGCTGTGGATCAATTTCTTGCAGCGGCCCGAAATACAGGATATCCTGAATCAGGAGCCGTATTTCTTTTCGGCTCGAAGCAGCAGTTTCCAGGAAAAGGACAGCAACCCGGAATTGCAGGCAACGATGAAATGCTGCCTTGAAAACGGGGAAATCATGCCTGTGTCAACCAAGGGACTTTTCGTTTTCTATACAACTGCGTTGCCTTTCATCAATCAATGCCTGGATGGCAAGCTCTCCGAGGATGCGCTGATCAGTGAGCTGCAGGATATCCTTGAAACCATCATCCAGCTGGAAACCATGCCGCAATAAGGAAACTCGAGATGCAAAAAACCAACAATCGGGAATACCGGCGAAACTTTGAAATAGACATCGAGCGTTTCCCGGCAGTTGTCTTTGAAAGCGATGACTGGGGCACTTGCTCGACGATCAAGCAGG
>JAAZKR010000222.1 GCA_012799725.1 Oligosphaeraceae bacterium
AGGAAACTGCGCTAATCTGAGTAAATCTGCGGATAAAGTAAAAATCTTTCCTAAAAAACAAGAAGTCGAGTGATAGTAGTACAGGACGCCTG
Organism: Oligosphaeraceae bacterium; assembly: GCA_012799725.1. Classification (GTDB taxonomy): domain Bacteria; phylum Verrucomicrobiota; class Lentisphaeria; order Oligosphaerales; family Oligosphaeraceae; genus JAAZIY01. The sequence continues at coordinate 93 of JAAZKR010000222.1, forward strand.
TGTCCACAATGTCCACCAAAAAGTGCGCGTTCTATTTATTCTCTTTTCTCTGCACCACCAGCAAAGGCCTCATCATCAATGGCATATCATCGACATTCACTTTGATCCAGTAGGTGTCGGCACAAGGGAACTCGGTGGCACGCAACTGAAACACCATGTCCAGCACTTGATGCGGATGCTTGAATTTTATCTTGGCCTTGACATTAAAAATCACCTTTTGCGAGCCAGCATCGCTGCATGTGAGTTCACATACATGCTCGCCGCTGCCGCCGGTAAGTGAAACCAGCACACACATGTTCGGATGTGTATAGGGAAACTTGCGCACACTAAACTGGCCAAAGATGCCGATAAGCGACTTCTTGCCGGTCAAACGGTCTTCGATAACGGTATCACAGGGAATAAGGGCCAAGCCTATAGGTATCTCGGAAAAGGACACTACTCACCCCCTGAAACCGGTTTATTTGCAAAAATCGTCATATTCAACAATATATCGCGTTATTCCTCATCTTCCATGCCGTGCCGCTGCTCGCAGCCTCTGCAATGCCTCTGTATCCAGCTCAATCTTGTCGCCTTTTTTCAGCCCTAACATGGCACTTGTGCCGCACTTCAATTCCAAGGCATAGGCAGCCGGATGCCCGCTGGCATAGGTACGAAGACGCAACTCGTAGTCTTGCAAGCTTTCATGCTCGCCCCGCAGTGGCTCCGGTTGCATCTCTTTGATATTGACCACCACACCATCTCGGTCTAGAAAAATGATATCCAGCGCCACCAGCGTGTTTTTCATCCAGTAACTGAGCATTTGCTCTTTCTCGTAGACGAAAAGCATGCCCTGTTCCAGCGCTAGCTGCTGCCGCCACATCAAGCCCTTCTGTTGTTCCTCATCCGTCAAAGCCAGCTCTATTTCAGCAAAAAAAGTATCTGCGATCAACAGTGGCCAATAGCGAGGCCTGTCCGCCGTCGGTTTTTTAGCGTACAGCATAGGCAACAGCAAACAAAGCAGCAGGATTTGGAAAAATGAAGCTTTCATTTCTTGAAGTACCTCGCTTCTATCAGGATGCAGAGACAATGATAGATAGGAAGATGATACTCCTGCACCACATAAGTCTGTGAGGATGGAGCCTTGATGCAGACATCTGCCAATTCCGCCAGACGGCCACCGCCGCTGCCAGTCATGCCTATAGTCTTCAAACCACGATATTTAGCCACCTGACAAGCATAAGCCACGTTTTTGGCATTGCCGGAAGTGGAAAAAGCCACCAGTACATCACCAGGCTGTCCCAGGCTGAAAAGCTGCTGCGCCGGCCCCAAGTCACCCCCCTGGTCGTTACCCACCGCTGTACTGATGGAAAGCTGACTCATCAGACAAAGCGCACGCAAACCGTATTGCAAGCGCTCGGCCAAGTAGGCACCATCATCTGCATCCTGCCTGATCAAAGCGCTTCGATCTTCATCCGAAAGCGGACGTTTGCAGATGAAGCCCTTCAACAATTCGCCTGCCATGTGTTCGGCATCGGCGGCGCTACCACCATTGCCACAGGTAAAAACACAGCCGCCATGATCATAACAGTCGGCCAAAATATGATAGGCATCCACAATAGCCCCACGGCAAGGCCGCAAGTCCGGATAACGCCGTATAAGCAGCTCGAGATTACTTAAGTCCTCATGCATAAACTACCTCCGTGCTTGTTAAAACTGTAACTCAGCCCTTAAATTTCCAAGTAAATCGCCGCCTTAGTCAAATTGCGATGCCCTTTTTCGCAGACAACTGCGACGTCCTCAAGGCGTACGCCGCCCCATTCCGGATAGTATAGGCCCGGCTCTACAGTGACCACTTGTCCGCTTTGCAAGGGTTCCACCTGACGTCGGCTCAAGCTAGGCAACTCATGCACCTCCAGACCCAGGCCATGTCCGGTGCTGTGGAAAAAACCACGTGGTTTGTCTACACCCTCAGTAAGCGTCTCAAAGCCGTGCTTTGCAAAACAATATTCCACCAGCTCATGTACTTCTTTGCCGCTGATTCCGGCTTTCAGGCTTTGCAACGCTTTTTTTTGTGCTTCTTGCACAGCCTCAAAGGCCTGCCAAACGCTATCGGCAGCCTTGCCCTTGACCAAGGTTCTGGTCAAGTCACCATAATAGCCGCTAGCTGTATGACGTGGGAAAATATCCAGCACTATGGGTACATTTGCGGCAATAGGGCCGCTGCCGCGCTGATGTGGGTCTGCACCTTGTACTCCAGGAGCGCAGATAGTACCCGAAGCCAGGCCGCCGTTGTGCAGAATGGTGCTGTCTATCTCAGCACGCAGCTGCTCCGCACTGAGTTGCTCTCCCTGCCAATAGAGCAGCTCATCGCTGCCAATTTGACTTTGCCGCAGCACCTCTTCGGCTCTGGCCAGGCCACTTTCAGCCAGTGCCAGAGCTTTTGCTATGGCCTGCTGCTCCTGCTCATTCTTGCACAATCGACCCGGCGAAAAATCCTGTTTTACGCCTAGTCTGATGCGTCTTCGCGTCAAGGCCTGCGCCAGCCCCAAGGGAAAGTCATAAGGCACCGTCCAATGTTTTTGCCCCAATGCGCGTGAAATCGCCAGCACTTGAGCCAAAGCGCCGTATTCGGGCTGGTGTTTGAGTGCAAAACGCTCTTTGAGATTATCGTAGCAGACCACCTCTATGTCCGGCTTAGCCTGCTCCAGTGCTCTGCCATACTCCAGAGCAGACACTACCATGAAGGACTTGCCCTCATGCTCAAACCACAGGAAAGGATCCGGCGCCTGGAAACCCGATTCATAAAGCAAATTGGCGCAGCTTTCACTGGCAGCATAGACCAGGCGTGATTCCGACTTTTCAACCATTTTGCAGCCCTTTCACCGGCAACAGCTGCGTCGCAGCCTTTTCGCAGAGCAGTACCGAACACATAAAAACAACAAACGTCACAGCTAAAACAACGTAATTGCATCGCTCGCCCAAGAACCGGATCGAGACCAGCACTCCCAAAGGTATCTTCAGATTGTTAAGCAGTGCATAACTGCCGGCGCTGACCTTGCTGCCGCCCAGGTTCCAAAGGAAAAAACACAGTCCGGAGGCAATCAGCCCCAGATAGGCCAGCAGTAGCCACTGCCGTGCGCTGATCGCACCAAACTGCTGCCAGCCGCCACTGCAAAAAGTACTCAGCAAAGTGAACACAGCAGCGCCCAGATAAACTATAGCAAAGTGAGAAAGCGGCTCCCAACAGGCTTGATTCTGCGATAGATAGCGATAATAAATCTGACCTGCCGCAAAAGCCAGATTGGAAAGCTGCACTAAGAAAAACCCCTTCCAATTGAACTGCAAAGGCTCGCCGCCATACTGCAATAAACAACAAGCCAGAACCGCAACCAGGGCTGCCGCCCAGAAAAAAGGCGCGTTGCGTCGTGTCAGCAGCATATCAAAAAAAACTACGTATAGCGGAGTAGTCGTGGTTAAAAGCACTAGCATATGAGCCGGCAAATAGGAGAATGACGCAATATATGCAGAATACATCAAGCCAAATTGAACCGCACCTAAGGCAAACAAACGCCAACCTAAGGCAAAATCGAAACGCTTGGGGCGCAAAAAGGGCAGAAAAACCAGCAACGCCAAAAAAAGACGCAGAAAGGCAACTAGGTTCGCATCTAAATCCGTCAACTCACCCTTGATGATAACAAAGGAAAAACTCCAAATAAAAGAAACTAAAAGCAAATATGGCATGGTAAATTATACTTGGAATGTTAAAATTAGACAGAGGGCGTCCAGAAAGGCATGGGCGAGCGGATGGAAAAGCATTTCGATGTGGCCTTGCCGATAACGCAAGCGCTCGGCGCCCCGGCATCTCCAACTAGTCACAAGGCCGTCGTCAATTGACTCGCCGCAACCGCAATCAGCAGCACTCAATGCGGTACACATCCAGCCATCCCACCTTTGCCTCCCTGCCTTCGTAAGATTTTTCCTTTTTTCTGGAAATCCCTGTAAAATCATGGCGATTCCCAAGCCTGAAATCCGTGTCCATCTGCGTAATCTGTGTAATCTGTGTAATCTGTGTAATCTGCGGATAAAATGCGCCTGACCCACTTTTTGGACACGGTCCAGATAACAAACACAAATGCAGCTCTGTGGTTTCAGAGCAAAGTTTGAGCGACAGCAAAGTAGATAAGCAGCGACAGAGCATCCACTATGGTAGTAATCAGCGGGCTGGCCATCAAGGCCGGGTCTAGTTTGCAGGACTTGGCAATTATGGGCAAAATGCAGCCTATGGTCTTGGCCAGCAACACAGTCATAAACAGGGTTATGGTCACACAAAGGTCAATCATAAGATTGTTGTCAGCAAAAATTTGGAGCCGGGCAAAATTCAGGGCAGCAAGCGCCAGGCCAACTAAACAACCCACCCGCAGTTCCTTCCAAACTATTTTCAACCAATCTTTCAAATGTATCTCACCTACCGCCATGCCGCGGATAATCAGCGTGGCGGCTTGGCTGCCGCAATTGCCAGCGGTGTCCATCAGCATGGGAATAAAAGCCGCCAACACCACCACTTGCTGTAACATTTCTCCGTAATGACTGATAATCATGCCGGTAAAAGTAGCCGAGATCATCAGTATGGTAAGCCAAACAATGCGGTTGCGCGAAAGCTCCCAAACACCCGTCTTCATATACTCATTCTCGGAGGGATGCAGAGCCGCCATGATCTCCATGTCCTCGGTGTTCTCCGCCTCAATGACGTCAACAATATCGTCAATGGTGATAATACCAACGATACGCCCTTCCTTATCTACCACCGGCATGGCCAAAAGATCGTAAAGTTGAAATTTTTTCGCGACTTCTTCCTGGTCTTCAGAAGTATGTACGCTGATCACCGAGCTGTGCATAATCTCTGAGATAAGACAGTCATTATCGCTGAGCAAAATGCGGCGCAGAGACACTGCACCGGTCAGATGCCGGCTTTTATCAGTGACATAGCAAGTATAGATGGTCTCCTTGTCCACCCCGGAATGCCTGATCAGCTCCAGCGCATCTTTGCAGCTCATGTCTTCATACAGGCCGACAAACTCAACGGTCATCAGGCTGCCGGCGCTGTTTTCCGGATATTTCAGAAAGGCATTGATCAGGCTTCTGGTGCTGGGGCTGGTATTATTGATAATAGCGCGCACCATATTGGATGGCAGCTCCTCAAGCAGGTCAACGGCGTCATCGATAAACATCTCGTCAATAAGCTCGCGGATTTCATGCGCCGTGATGCTCTCGACTATATGCTGATGCAGGCTGCTATCCAAATAGGTGAATACCGCCGCTGCCAAATCCTTGGGCATGAGACGGAAAACCATTAACATTTCGCCACGCTCCATCTGCTCGAGCTCGCGAGCTAAATCCACCGGATTCATCTCCAGCAAACGAGCCTGTAAGGAACTGAAACTGCCTTTATGTAAAAAATCATGTAGCGTAGACATGGAAACACCTTTAACCTACAGAAATCATTCCTGCCTGCCAACTGTACAAAAACAGAGCTCGCTCGAACTTAAAGGAATAGGATATAGAGCATAATCATCAGAAAGGCAAGAAAACCAAAACTGAAAATCAGCAGGCAGAGCAATGCAAAAGGTATCTTGCCTTTGCGCTTTTTAGCCTGCAAAGCAAGCACCTCATCAGGACTCAGGTCCTCTTGCGACATCTCTACTGAATCAGCAGCATGCCGGGACACCTTTTGCAGGCGCACCGGCACATCACCGAGCACGAGATTACTACGTGTGTTCAGCGCAATCGGCGTTGCGTCCAGCCTTTTGCCATCCAAAAAACTTACAATGTTACGATTGCTGTTTTCAAAGACCAGGCTCTCGCCTTTAACCTTGAGCAGTGCGTGGAAACGTGAAACCTCGCCTTGCCTGATGCTGACATAGTTGTCAGTGGATGCCCCCAGTGAATTTACTCCGGGCCAGAGCGCAGCTCTGCCATCCGGCTCCCAGCACAGGTCATAGTCACTAGGCCTGGCTGTAGCGCCATAACAGAAGAAGAGCTGTCCAAAACGATATATGTCGCCTTCTTCAAGCGGAGCGCTCTTAACCCTAACTGCATCCTTGACAATGCCGATATGACTGCGGTCCAATATATGCCAGACACTGCCGCGCTTATCCAACACAAAATGCTCGCGGCTGACATAGGGCTGGGCAAAGCCTTTCAGACTGATACTGCAACTGGAAGAGCGCCCTATACTGATACGCCCGCCTTGAGCGTAGGCCTCGGTATTGAAGCGAACCAGTTGCGTCCCCGAAGAATCGTAAATATGGCAAATCGGCATGATAAACTCCGGAACTGCAAGCTAAAATTAGGGCATAAAACCATAAACTGTGCTTCCAAACCATTGTGCCTCAGAAAGCACCCGACTTAAAAACCATGCAAAAGTTACAGAAGACACCCCTAAGCCAGTGCCTTGTAAAGGCACTACTCACAGGCAACCAGCCACGCACCACCTCAATTCGCGCATTAACCTAATTGTTGAACGACTCCTTAGCTAAAGCGCCGCATCTCCTCCTGCACCAATGATTTAATATGAGCAGCCAGGCCGGGAAGCGGCAGCATTTCAGAACGCCGCCCCCAGTCACGCCTTTTGAACTCAGCCTCTGCATTGGCCAAGGTCTTGGGCGAAAGCACAATGCGGAAGGGTACGCCGAGCAGGTCAGCATCAGCAAAGGCAAAGCCTGCTTTTTCGCCACGGTCGTCATAGAGTGTCTCCAGTCCTTCTTCTTGCAATTCTGCATAAAGCTGCTCGCAAGCCTGGCTGACTTCCGGTTTAGCATGGTTCAAACCGATCAGGTGCACTTGGAACGGGGCGATGGACAGGGGCCAGATTGGACCGTACTCGTCATGGTTCTGTTCGATAACCGCCGCCATCGCACGCCCCACCCCTATGCCGTAGCATCCCATAATCATAGGCTGTGATTTGCCATCGCTTCCCAGGAAGTTGCAATGCATGGCCTCTGAGTACTTAGTACCCAGCTGAAAGATATTGCCCACCTCTATGCCTTTGAGCATGCGTAGTGGTTCTCCGGTTAGCGGACAAGGATCACCTTCACGCACTGTAGCCAAGTCTATGACCCGTATTTGCCCCGCCTGCTCCAAGTCGCGGTTGAAATTGAAATTACGACAGTGATAGCCGTCCTCATTGGCACCAACCACCAGATTATTGGAGTTAACTACTGAAGGGTCCACCAGTACTCGGATACGCTTGCGGTCCAGTCCCAGCAATGAAGCGTAGCCGGGCACTGCCCCGGCGGCAAGGATAAGCGCATCATCAGCAAATTCTAGTTCCGCTTCGCCAAGTTCTTTTTTGAGCTTGGCCTCGTTAACTTCAATGTCGCCACGAATATTGACCAAGACAAGCTCGCCCTTGCTGTCTTTATAGAACACTGACTTGCAGGTCTGCGCCTTGGACACTCCCAAAAAGGCAGCCACCTCCTCTATGCTTTTACAATTCGGGGTTGCGACTTTTTCCAACGGCAAGGCTTCTTCTTGTTTGTATTCCAATTTGCTGCAAGCCACCTCGCGGTTGGCACGGTAGCTGCCATCCGGCGAACAAAAGATGGTATCCTCTCCGCAATCAGCGATAGCCATGAACTCGTGTGAAAGAGCACCGCCTATCATGCCGGAATCCGAAAGTATGGAGATACATTCTCGCATTCCCAGCCGCTGAAAGATACGCTCATAAGCTTGGTGTGCTCTTTCGTAGTATGCCTCCAGGCATTCCTGGCTGGTATGGAAACTATATGCATCCTTCATCGTGAATTCGCGCACTCTGATAAGTCCGGCTCTGGGTCTGGCCTCGTCACGATATTTCACTTGTATCTGGTACATCATGGCCGGCAGTTGCCGGTGCGAGGGCAACTCGGTGCGTGCCAAGTGTACCACCGCCTCCTCATGCGTCATGCCCAGCACCATTTCTTTGTCATTGCGATCCCTGAAGCGTAAAAGCTCCGGACCCACGCTGTCATAACGCCCACTCTCGCGCCAAAGTTCAGCCGGCAGAACCACCGGCATGAGAACCTCCTGACCATCGATACGATTCATCTCCTCACGAATGATCGCCTCTATCTTGCGCACTACACGGCAACCCGCCGGTAACAAACTGTAAAGACCAGCAGAGACAGCACGACAGTAGCCGCCACGTAAAAGAAACTTATGGCTGACGGTCTGCGCATCCCTGGGCACCTCGTGCAAACGCTGACCGATAAATTGAGACAATTTCATCAATGACACCTGCTGCAAAATAAAAAGCAAATCCTTATTTGGGGCAAGATTCAAATATACCCCAAAACATGAGCTCTTGCAAGAAAACCTCAAAGCGAACGCTGGAATGTAACTGGAAAAGTTAAACGCACGCTTTTTGTGCATTTAATTCTGCAAATTGCAATATGTGCATTTAATCTTGCAAATGGGGCAGTGTGCTTTTAATCCTGCAAACGCCATCATACATGATCAC
>JAAZKR010000033.1 GCA_012799725.1 Oligosphaeraceae bacterium
ATTATTGCGGGATGGAGCAGCCCGGTAGCTCGTCAGGCTCATAACCTGAAGGTCATAGGTTCAAATCCTATTCCCGCTACCAATATCAGCGCTGAGATCAATAAACCTCAGCGCTTTTTTTATGCCCAAAACTATAAAGCAGAAACAAAAGAAAGAGTATACTTTTTTTGTCATAAATACTTGATAATACTACAGCAATCCGGGAAGCGCATCTATTGCCGCACGAGCAGAAAGACAAGCCTTGGTATATTTTATCTGCAAATCATGCAGGTGGGTGGACGGGGTGTTTTAGCGTTTTTTGGGCTGGCACCACCGGTTTTGTGGTGTTGCTGGTTCTGTGGTAGCGCATACTTGCGCTACACTTTGGAGGTTTTCTCTATTTTTTAGGACTTCCTCCCAAAATCGCTTTGCTCTTGCTTGAGTGCCTGTTTAGCTTGGCTCATGTCACATAATTTTGCCTTGCATGTTATGCGTGGCATGAGCCAATGTGCGTAGAAGTTACTCTCCTCCACCGCCGAGTACGGAATAGAGCTGCCAATAGCTGCTATGTTCAGCCAATTTCATGACGATCAGGCCTTGCTGTGCAGCAAACATACTGCGTTGTGCATCCAAGACGCTGAGGTAATTGTCTATGCCTGTTTCATAGCGGACACGAGCCAAGTCATAGGCCTGAGTGACTGCTTCAACTAAGGCCTCCTGTGCTTGTACTTGCACGCCTATGCTTTCGCAGAGCGCCAGGCTGTCGGCAGTTTCACGAAAGGCGTTCTGTATAGCTCTTTCATATTGTGTCAAGGCTAATTTCTGTTGCGTCTTGCTAACCCTGTGTGCAGCCCAAACCCTGGCATCGAAGATGGGTAGAGCTAATTGCGGGGCGAAGAGCCAAGTGCCGCTGTCGCTGGAAAACAGGTCAGAGAGCTGTGTGCTGGCCAAGCCTATAGTGCTGGTCAGACTGATATTGGGAAAGAAAGCGGCTCTGGCTGCGCCTATGTTGGCCAGTGCGGACAACAGGCGATGTTCGGCAGCTATGATGTCGGGGCGCTGCAAGAGTACTTCGGAGTTTAGTTCGGGTGCCAATTCGGCGGTTTTGGGCAATTTGCTTAAAGTTTCGGGCATAAGTTCAGTCGGGATGGCGCAGCCTAGCAAAAACTGCAAGGCATTTTTAGCCTGTTCGACGCGGCGACCGTAGTGTGCTACATCCACTCTGGCACTATCCCGTGGTATCTGCGCACGTTTGAGGTCCAGCTCCGTGACCAGTCCCTGTTCAAACTGCTTGCTTACTAAGTCCAGGGCTTCCTGCTGACTTTGCAGGGTGTCCTCAGCTAGTTGCAGCGATTCGTTTTCGGCGGCCAGTCCCAGATAGGCATTGGCTACCGAAGAAATCAGCATTATCTGTGCGCCGCGCCGCGTTTCTTCAGTGGCAAAGTATTCCTGCAAGGCACTCTCACTTAAGCTGCGAAGCTTGCCAAAGAGGTCTATCTCCCAGGAAAGCAGGCCAAGGTTAGCCTGAAAGGTGTTGCCGCGTCTATCTTGACCAGGCAGCAAAAAGTACTGTGAGCTCTTCTGTCGCGCCGCGCTGCCGGTGGCATACACGCTGGGATAAAGCTCTGCACGCTGAATATTGTAAAACTCGCGTACACTCTCGGCGTTCAAGGCAGCCAGCTGCAGATCGCGGTTATGCTCCAGGGACAACTCGATAAGCTGACGTAGTTTGTCGTCTCTTACAAAGTTGCGCCAAGGCAGATCAACGGCATTCCGCACAGCGTCCGGGTTCGGTGCGATACCGGGCAGTTGCGCAGGCACCGGTGCCGTCGGGCGCTCATACTTGGGAATCATGGTACAGCCGGAGACAAAAAGCAACACTAGCAATGAAGATAACAAGTTGTGCATTATTCTAGTTCTCCTTTCAGTTCGACGGTGGAAAACTTCTGCCTGTCACTTGAAAAAAACTTTACGATAAGCATGTAAAACAACGGAGCAAAAACCACTACCAGAATGGTTCCGGTGACCATGCCGCCGAAAACCACCGTTCCTATGGCATTCATGGCGCCGGCGCCGGCGCCCGTGCTCAAAGCCATGGGAAAGACTGAGAGACCGGTGGTCAGCGAAGTCATCATGATGGGACGCAGGCGCAGGCGCACCGCCATCAGGCAGGATTCCATAAGGCCTATGCCTTGTGCTACTCCGCCCATGGCAAACTGTACAATCAAAATGGCGTTCTTGGTGGAAAGCCCCAAGGTGTTAAGCAGGCCGATCTGGAAATAGACGTCGCTGGGCAACCCCCTGGCAGTGGTTGCGATGACTCCGCCTATAACTCCCAGTGGCAGTGTGAGAATAACTGCAAAGGGAATGTTCCACTTGCCGTATAAAGCCGCCAGGAAGAGGAAGACAATGATGATCGAGAAGGTGTAAAGCAGAGCAGTTTGACTGGTGCCTTGCTTTTCCTGGTAGGAAAGGCCGGTCCAGTCGTAACCGAAGCCTGGCGGCAGTTGTTGGGTAAGCTCTTCCATGGCGCGCATGGCGTCTCCAGAACTCTTGCCCTTTACCGGCTGACCCCAAATATTGACTGAAGGGAAAGCATTGAAGCGTTCCAGCTGCGGCGAGCCGCTGTCCCATTGTCCACTGGCGAAAGCGGAGTAGGGCACCATTTTCCCTTGCCGGTTGCGCACATGAATGCGTTGCAAGTCTTCAGGCAGCATCCGAAAAGGGGCGTCGGCTTGCAGATAGACCCGTTTTACGCGTCCTCCTTGAATATAATCGTTAACGTATGCGCTGCCAAATGCAGCTGCAATATTATTATGTATGGAAGTGATGGGCAGCCCCAGCGCGCCGGCCTTTTGCCAGTCTACGTTGACACGATATTCCGGTACGTTGTCCATGCCGTTGGGCCTCACATTAGTCAGGTCGCTATGTTGCATGGCCATGCCCAGCAGTTGATTTCTGGCTTGCAGCAGCGCCTCATGCCCGTTTCCACCTTGGTCTACGAGCTGGAAGTCAAAGCCCTGCGCTGTGCCTAGTTCAGCGATAGCTGGCGGCGGGAAAGCGAAGATCATGGCGTTGTGATAGCGCTGGAAGTAGGCTGTAGCACGGTTGGCAACCGCTTCAGCATGGTTTTTGGGGTCGCGACGCAAGTCCCAATCCTTGAGCTTTACAAAGACCATGCCGTTGTTCTGAGCCCGTCCTGAGAAGCCTGCCCCGGCAATGGTCGCGCAAGATTCCACAGCCTCGCTTTCATACTCTTGGAAGTAGTTGCTGACGCGGGCCATCATGTCTTCAGTCTGTTCCAGAGTGGTGCCGGTTTGCATCATGACCTGGGTTAGCAGTACGCCTTGGTCTTCATCCGGCAGATAGCTGGTGGACATGCCACGCAGCAGATAGAGCATGGCGCCTACGATAAGCAGATAAACCATTAGGAATCTAAACATTCTTGCCAGACCATAGCCTACCATAGAGACCAGCGTGTCCCTGAAGCGGTCAAACCAAGTGTCAAAAAAGGTAAAGAAGCGGTTTAGTAGCTTGAAACGGCTCTTAGGGACATTCTCGCCTTTGGGAGTGGGCTTGAGGATCATGGTACAAAGCACCGGCGTGATGGTCAAGGCTACGGTGACCGAGAAGGCCATGGAGGTGACTATGGTTATGGAGAACTGTCGGTAAATGATGCCGGTAGAACCGCTAAAAAAGGCCATGGGGCCAAAGAGGGCGGAAAGCACCAGCGCAAAGCCGATCAGGGCGCTGGTGACCTCGCCCATGGATTGAACCGTGGCCTCCTTGACCGGCATGCCTTCTTCGTTTATCAAACGCTCGACGTTTTCAACGACCACGATGGTATCGTCAACCAGCAAGCCTATGGCTATCACCATGGCAAACATGGTAAGCATATTGATGGAAAAACCGAAGATATTGAGAACAGAGCAAGTGCCTAAGAGCACTATCGGCACGGCTATGGTCGGAATCAAGGTGGCACGCGTATTGCCGCTCATAAAGAGCCACATGACCAGAAAGACCAGGACTATGGCCTGAAAAAGTGATTTCACCGCCTCGCCAATGGCTACCACTATGAAAGGAGTAGTGTCAAAGGGGTAAACCACTTCAATGCCTTCCGGGAAATTAACGCTAAGCTCTTTCATTTTGTTTTTGATGGCACGAGCTGTATTCAAGGCATTGGCTCCCGGGGTCTGACGTATGGCCAGCATGGCGGCGGGCTTGCCGTTGTACTTGACGTTGATATCGTTGATATATGTGCCCAGCTCGGTGCGCCCGACGTCCTTAACACGCACAACGGCACCGCTTTCGGCGTTACGTAGCGGAATATTGGCGAAGTCTTCAGGTGTTGTAAGCAAGTTCTGCACTACGATCGAGCTGTTTAAGCGCTGCCCTTTCACAGCAGGTGCGCCGCCGAACTGACCGGCGGAGACTTCGACGTTGTAAGAGCGTATCGCTGCAATGACGTCCTCAAAAGTAAGGTTATACTGCACCAGTTTGTCGGGGTCCAACCAGATGCGCATGGCGTATTCGCGTGCGAATTTTTCCACTTCGCCCACTCCCGGCACTCTGGCCAGTACGCCTTCCACGTTTGAGACGGCGTAGTCGCCCACGTCAAACGAGTCCATGGTCCCGTCGCTGGCCACCAATCCTACTATAAGCAGCCAGTTTCTGGTTGACTTAGTGACCATTACTCCGGTTCTTTGCACCACTTCCGGCAGGCTGGCGGTGGCCAGCTGCAACTTGTTCTGCACCTTGGACCAAGCCAGGTCCGGGTCTGTTCCGGGCGCGAAGGTCAGTTCCATGCGGCAGGTTCCTGCCGAGTCACTGGCGGAGTACATGTAGAGCATGCCGTCCAGCCCGGTCATATTTTGTTCAATGACCTGGGTGATGCTGTTTTCCACGGTTTCCGCCGATGCGCCCGGATACATGGCTATGATGGCGATGGTGGGCGGCGCCAGGTCGGGGTACTGTGCTACAGGCAAATGCAAAATGGACAACACGCCCAACAACATGATGAAGATGGCTACCACCCAGGCAAAGACCGGACGGTCTAGAAAAAATCTGGATAACATATTATTTCTCCATGAATAGAGTTGCTTACGGTGCAAAGACCAGTTTTGGTCAATCTAGCTGTTTCGAGTTATTTCCCGGGGCTATAGCGGGGGTTTCACGCACCTTGAGACCGGGACGTAATCTTTGCAGGCCTTCGATAATCACGCGATCACCGGCGCTCAGGCCGCTGCTCACCAGCCATTTGTCCTGGATGCCGCGATCCAGGGTCAGACTGCGCACCTGAGCGGTTTCATCGCTGTCAACAACAAAGACCGTGGGATTGCCTCGGGCATCGCGCGAGACACAGCTTTGCGGCAGCAGGATGGCTTCTTCCTTGACACCTTCTTCGATTAGGGCACGCACGAACATGCCGGGCAACAGGATGCGATCCGGGTTAGGGAACTGCATGCGGAGGTTATAGGTGCCGGTACTGGGGTCTACGCTGATATCCTTGAATTGCAGGCTGCCGTTTTGCGAATAGGGCTTGCCATCTTCCAAGTTGAGTTTTACCACGTGTTGTGTGCCGTTATGGCTGAGTCTGCCGTCCTGCAAGCGTCTTTGCAGTTTGAGCATATCCGCTGTAGCCTGGGGTACGTCAACATAGACTTTGTCTATCTGTTGAATTCTGGCCAAGGGCACTGGCTGATGGGCACTGACCAGTGCTCCCACGGTGATATTGGACTTGCCTATGCGTCCGCTGATTGGGGCGGTTATTCTAGTATAGTCCAAGTTTATTCGGGCGGCTGCCAAGCCGGCTGTCGCGCTTTGGACTGCGGCCTTGGCGCTTTCCTCGCCGGCAGCGGCGGCTTCCAGTTCGGCCTGGCTGGCCACCAGGCCGGCCTTGGCTCGGTCTACTTCGGCTATAGCGACTTTCAGGCCGGCTTCCGCCCTGGCCAGATCAGCCTTGGCTCCATCCACACGCGCCTGGCTGACTGTTATGGCGGCCTGAGCCTTTCTGCATGCGGCATCCACATCATCATAGTCCTGCTGACTAATCGCCTTGCTTTCAAGCAGTTCCTTGAAGCGTTCCTGCCTTAGGAGCAAGGGTTCTACGTTTGCCTGGGCGCTGTCCAGTCCGGCGATAGCCGCCGCCAGTGCGGTTTCAGCTGCCGTGACTGTGGCTCGGCTGCTTTCCAGGCCGGCCTCGGCGACTTTCAACAGGCTTTCTGCGTTTACCAGGCCGGCATTGGCTCGGCTGCTGTTGGCCCTCGCTCCTGCCTGTTGCGCCTTGGCGAGACTCACTGCGGCCTCGGCGTTGGCGACAGCAGCCTGATATGGCGCGGGGTCTATCTCGTAGAGCAGGTCGCCTTCCTTGACTTCAGCCCCCTCGATAAAGTGCCGTTTCAGAAGTATGCCATTGACCTGTGGACGTATCTCGGCTAACAATAGAGCGGAGACTCGTCCGGGCAGCTCGGAATACAGCGTGACGGTACCGGTTTTCATGGTTACCGTGCTTACCGGTATAACGGGGTCGCTTTGCTCCTGCTGCTCTTGTTTGCAAGAGACGAAAAGCAAAGTGCCGACTAATAGCGTGGCAAAAAGACCTGTCTTGATGAAGTACTGTGGAAGACTACGCGTTAAACACAACATTGTTTTTTCTTTCATGATATTACACGTTCCGTATTTATGGTTTTGGTTTA
The DNA here is from genome assembly GCA_012799725.1 of Oligosphaeraceae bacterium. Taxonomy (GTDB): domain Bacteria; phylum Verrucomicrobiota; class Lentisphaeria; order Oligosphaerales; family Oligosphaeraceae; genus JAAZIY01. Next base: position 6,675 of record JAAZKR010000033.1, read on the forward strand.
TGTGGGAAAATGCGGTTCAGATGAAACTTCTCAGGGACGATTATCGAACTCTTTTTGTAATATTTCAAATACTTTGCGATAAGTGCGCAGTAGCAATTCGCGCTCGTTGCTGCTGATGCTTTCTAGAACCAGGCTGAATTTTTTATACCTGTCTGGTAGCCAAGCAGCGATATATTCGCGTCCGCTTTCAGTCAGAGAGACCTCGAGCATGCGCCGGTCATTGGGATACGGATCGCGCTGAGCATAACCTAGCTTTTCAAGGGAGTCCAAAGCCGAAGTCATGGCTGAACGCGATAAATTAACCTCGTCGGATAAGTCAGCCGGTGTCATCACACCATCAGGATGGTGAAACAAGCACTCCATTATTTCTATCAAGCGCAAGTTTACATCGTGTTCGGCAAGCCAAGCTTCAACAAGCTGCTCTATCATACGAGTCAAATGCATGAGTTCAAAACCGGAACGCAAAAGCTCAACGTCTAAGTCGCAATGAGACTTGGCGTACTCGGAAATGCGCTCCATTAATGCAATACTAGCCATGGGAAATCCTAAAATAAGCAAATGAAAAGTAGTACAAGCACATAATATACGAGATCGAACTACTTTTGCAAGCTAATATGACAGAACATGCATAATTCGCCCCCGCCCAAAAAGGGGTTGTGGGCGGAAGCCCACCCCGAGTTTATTTGCAATTCACAGAATATTAATGATTTATATGTTTTTCGCTGACTGTGAAGACACGGAGACACGGGCGAAAATTTCCTTGTCTACTTCTTCTCAAAGCAAGAAAATCGGGCTGATGACAGCAGTTTTGCAGTAATATCCAGAGAAAATGGCGCAAATGTGCTACAAAGCAGCGTTTTCCTGCTTGTTTCTATCTAAAATTATGATATACTAATAAAAAGTACTCATTTTTTCTTGTCACTCTCTTCAGAAACAGGAGCTTTCCGGAGAGGGCATAAAAACAAACTTGAACATGTACAATCAACAGTCAGTGAATCGTTGTCCAATCTGAAAAACACAAAGGAGGAACAGAATCATGAAGAAGCGTGAGTTTACTTTGATTGAACTGCTGGTCGTCATCGCAATTATCGCCATTCTGGCGGCTATGCTGCTGCCGGCCTTGGCCAAGGCTCGGAATGCGGCTCGTTCAGCTAGCTGTATCAATAATCTGAAGCAGATTGGAACGGGTTTTATGCTCTATGCCGGCGAAAACAAGGATTGGCTGCCAATGTCTACTAAGATGCTGAACGATCACGAGAAAGGTACCACCAGCTGTGCTCGTCACAGATCGAACGGGGATCATTATTTTGTCATTGATGTACTGTTGGCGCAGGGCTATCTCGGTGGCATTCCCATGACGCATGAGGAAAAAGAAAGCCTTGCGCACAAATACCTCAAGTGCCCTAATGATTCCCAAGCCTTCGTTGCTGCTGCGAGTACTACCAGTGATTTCCTCAGTACCAGCTATCTGTTCAATGTCTTTAACAACAATTCCAGCGTTATGCCTGAAGCCAAGTATGACAGGACCCGTGGCCGCTGCTTGCTGGGTCGTGATGATCCCGGCAATGCAATTGCGGGGGATGTCGTCTGGCCAAATAGCCTGTGGAGTTCCCACAAGGCGACGCACGCCGGTAATCCAAACAGGTTTAATGTCCTCCACTTGGGTGGACATGTGAAGACGCATGCTGTGCCTATTGGCGCAGCTAGCGGAGAAACTTGGTATAACCTGGCAGTCTGGTTTGATGAAAAGGGCGGCATGTTCCCCAACTAATCTGTATTTTTTGTTGAGAAAATTTTCGAGTTGAAGTCTTTGCCAGGTAAGGCGTCAGCAACTTGGGTAGGCGAGAAATTCTTTTTGAAGGTGGGCTAACGCCCGCAACCCATTTTTTAACAACGAACCACACGAACAGCCACGAAAATTTTTTATAGGGGTTGTTGCTTCGAGTGATGGGATTGCACGCGAATTTGTGATCTGGTCTATTGGTTTCTCCGACAGATCGGACAGATCAGACGGATCGGACGGATCGGACGGATCAGACGGATCGGCATAGTGCTTTGCGCCGTAGGCGGTTGACCATGCTTAACCCCATGCTTTAGCCTGGGGTGAGGAATCCACCCAATGGCAGTGCCTTGTAAAGGCACTACAATCATTTGGATCAGCTTGACAAGTGGTTGTATGCCAATGATTTGGAGCTTTCTTTTCTGAAAAAACAAGAAGTTTGGGAGTAGTAGTACGAAAAAAATTTCATGGAAGTGACATTGTCCGCGAGAATGCGTCGTGCTTCCACGAAATTTTTTCGTGTCCATTGGTGTCTTTGGTTGTGAAACAGGCTTCTATCACCAGTCACTGACACTTTATTCGGCAGGCTTCTTGCGGGAAGCTTGCCAGACCGGGGCGTTTGCATTTATTCCTTGCAGTTTAATGCAA
>JAAZKR010000223.1 GCA_012799725.1 Oligosphaeraceae bacterium
GCGCAGATTTTTTAGGGCGCAGTTTTCTTGTCCTAGGAGCGCATTTTCAAAAGTGAGCCCTAAAAAATCTGCGGCATCTGTATAATCTGTGTAATCTGTGGATTGAGTCTTTCAACTGGGTTGTGGACCTTAGTCCAACCCAAGTGCTCTGTGTGTTCTGCGGCCAAAAATGGATTATAGGCGTTAGCTCGCACCAAACCCGGTTGCGACTTTGCCACTTTTGCTGTCTCGCTCCGCAGTATCCCTCTGTTCGCGTATTTGCTTTGAGTGCGCTTAGGTGTTAATTTATATGTTTGTCATTTACGTTTTCATCCATTCACTCATGTCCGATACTTCTCCTTTAACTGTATGGGTCATCACCCTGGGTTGCGCCAAGAATCTCGTTGACGCCGAGGTTATGTGCGGCACTTTGGCGGTCAACGGTTTTATTTTGACCATAGACCCCGATCTGGCCGACATCACTTTGGTCAACACTTGCAGCTTTATCAGAGACGCCAGAGAGGAAGCTGCGGCAAGCATTGAGGCGGCATTGGCCTGGAAGGCAGCCGGTGCGGATCGCAAGGTAGTGGTCACCGGTTGCTTGCCACAGCGCGATCCGAAAGAATGCGCGGAGCTTTATCCGGAGGTAGACCTTTTTCTCGGCTTGGATGACATTCCTGTCATACATAATAAGATCAGGGCGCTTTACACCAATGCGCAACAAGCGCCTTTGCCCAATGCCGCCCTGCCCACCTATTTGTACGATCACGAGAGCCCCCGGATCAGCGTAACACCGGAAGCCTACGCCTACGTTAAGATCGCAGAGGGTTGCAATCATCGTTGCGCATTTTGCGCCATACCCAACATACGCGGCAAACTGCGCAGCCGCGAGCAGGACTCCGTCTTGGCCGAATGCCAACAGCTGCTTGATCAAGGCGTAAAAGAACTCAATTTTATCGCCCAGGACAGCAGCAGCTACGGACGCGAGCGCGGCGACAACCTGGTCGCGCTGCTGCGCCGCTGCGAAGAGCTGCCCGGCGATTTTTGGCTGCGTGTACTCTACACCCATCCTTCGCATGTAAATGAAGAACTGTTCGAGCTCATGGCACATGGCAAACACGTGCTGCCATACCTGGATATGCCTCTGCAACATATCAGCGACCACATACTCAGTGACATGCGACGCGGCATGAACGCAGCGCAAACCCGAGCCCTGGTGCAAAAACTGCGCGAAAAGTATCCACAGATAACCCTGCGCAGTACTTTCATGGTCGGATTCCCCGGCGAAACAGAACAGGATTTCCAAGAACTGCTGGCCTTCATCAAAGACGTGCGCTTTGAAAGAATGAGCGCCTTCGTTTATTCGCCGGAAAAAAACACCCCCGCCCTGCAACTGCCCAACCAGCCGGTAAAAAGCAGCATCGCCAAGAAACGACTGCACCGACTACTCATGGAACAGCAAAAAATCTCGCTGGAAAACAATAAGAAGCTACGCGGAAAAATCCTAAGGGTGCTCGTTGAAGGAGCGTCTGATCTTGATGAACTCTACGGACGCACGGTCATGGACGCACCGGAAGTGGACCAACTGGTATATTTTCACAAGCCAAACGAAGACCTTGATCTGCACAGCGACTTCGTGGAACTGCGCATAAGCTCCATCCACGACCCATACTCACTGCGTGGCAAACTGATTCGATGAATAAAAGCTTTGAAATTGACCTCAGGTATAGAACATGGCAAGAAGCAGCAGACGTCTCAATGTTGAAGTAGATGGCAGCAGCAATCTGCGCAGATTAGGCCTGCTGCTACTGAAAATCACCCCGTTATTATTGGCGATAGTGCTTTTGCTGGGCGCCTTTTACCACAGCAGGAAGCGTCTCTATTTTGAGAATCCCTACTTTTTGCTCAAGCATATTGATGTTATAGAAAGCGAGAACTACTCACGCATGCGGGTGCACACCATGCTCAGCGAGATGGGCATAGAAACCGGGCGTCACACCCTGCCCAATCTTCCACTGCATGCCATACGCCAAAGATTCATGCTTGAGCCCATGCTCGCAGAGGTTGAGGTCAGACGCATCTTTCCCGACCGCTTGCAGATCCGCCTTAGTGAGCGCCGTCCGGTAGCCATTCTACATTTTCCCAGCCACAGCATTCTGCCGCCCATGTGTCTGGATCGACACGGCTATGTTCTGCCGGGCGGCATCCGAGCCGGCAACCGGCAGCTGCCTGTCATCAACCACATACCGCAGGCACAAAACCTCAAGATAGGCGAACGTACCGACAATCCCAGCCTGCTCGCCGTGCTGCACCTGCTCAATCAGCTCGCCATCAGGCCAGAAGGAAATAATTATGATGTCTTCCTGATACAGATCAACCACGCGGAAAACCAACTGAACCTGAGACTCAACCGAAAAAGCGTCTTCAAACAAAGCGCCCTGGTCATTTTGTCAATGGACCAGATCATACCCGGGCTTGAAAGACTCAAGCAAATCGTCAGACTGCGACAACAATCCGGGCAAAGCATCAGCTTCATTGACGTCAGCTACGAAAAAAACATACCAGTACGACCATAACAAAAACATAGCTAAGCGCTTACATGGAGGACACCCAAAAAGGCACAGGCTGGCGAATAAAAAAGCATTATCCTGAAACCCGTGTCCACCTGTAAAATCTGCATAATCTGCGGATAAAATGCGCCCGGCTCCCTTTTTGGACACGGCCTGCACAGCAAAACCGCAGGCTGAACATCTTTTCAGCCTGGCAATCCGACCGATCCAACTGATCCGACTGATTGTTTAGTCACAAGTTATTTGTGTTTTTCACCAAATTTTTCACTTTGTTTTTTCATTCTTCCCCTATGTCAGACCTCTTTGCGCATGCCCACAGCAAGCATTTATCCCGCAGCCAGCCTTTGGCTGCGCGCATGCGTCCTCGTCATCTTGAAGAATACATAGGTCAGTCTCATATTTTAGCACCTGGCCGTCTATTGCGTCGCGCCATACAAGCGGATCGGCTTTCCTCGCTTATATTCTACGGCCCTCCCGGCACCGGCAAGACCACTCTGGCCAGTGTCATCGCCAGCACTAGCCGCAGCCACTTCGTCACTCTCAATGCCGTCATGGCCGGCATCGCCGACTTGCGTCAGACCATAGACGCCGCCCAACAGCGTGCCCGCGACTATCAGCAGCGCAGCATATTGTTTGTTGATGAAGTACATCGTTGGAATAAATCTCAGCAAGATGCCCTGCTGCCCTGGGTTGAAAACGGTACTGTCATACTTATAGGCGCAACCACTGAAAACCCCTACTTCACCGTCAACAAAGCCCTATTGAGCCGCAGCCGCGTCTTTCAACTCAAGCCCTTGCAAGACGATGAAATCAAAATGATCATCATGCAGGCGCTGCAAGACCAGGAACGCGGCTATGGCAGGCTGTCGGTCATCCTGCACGATGATGCCCTCAAACACTTGGCTGATGTCGCCAATGGCGACGCCCGGGCAGCGCTCAACGCGCTGGAGCTGGCTGTAGAAACCACCGATCCGGACTCCGAAGGCAACATCGTCGTCAGTCTGGCTGTAGCTGAGGAGTCCATACAAAAACGCGCTCTGCTCTACGACCGCGAAGGCGATTATCACTTTGATACCATCAGCGCCTTCATTAAATCCATGCGTGGCTCAGACCCGGACGCCGCGCTCTACTGGCTGGCAAAGATGATATATGCCGGTGAAGACCCGCGCTTTATCTTCAGACGCATGATTATTTTTGCCAGCGAGGACATAGGTATGGCCGATCCGCAAGCCCTGGTTCATGTCATGGCTGCCGCCCAGGCCTTTGACCGAATAGGCCTGCCGGAAGGGCATTATCCTCTGGCTCAAGCCACCATATACTGTGCCACCGCCCCTAAATCCAACTCAGTCATGGGCTTTTTTGACGCCTTGAAGCTGGTCGGCGAAGAACGCGAGGCCGAGGTGCCCAATCACCTGCGCGACAACAGCAGGGACAAAGAAGGCTTTGGACATGGGCAAGGCTACAAGTACCCACACGCTTATCGCGAACACTGGGTAGCGCAACAATACCTGCCTGCTTCCCTGCAAGGCAAACTCTTCTATCAGGCGGGGGAATTAGGCTACGAACGGGGGCTCGCTGAACAAGTACAAAAACGCCGTGAACTGCAATTGGCCGCCCTGCAGGAAAGCGAGACACCGGCACCGGAAATACTTAGCTTCAGTCCACCAGACAAGCAAAGCCGGCGCTGGCTGGCCAGAGCGGTGAGCAACTGGAGCAGTCAACTAGGCAAACAGCAGCAAGACCTATTGCAAAAAGCCGCCCTGCAACGCCATCACCTCGTGTTGGACCTAAGTGCCAGCCAGCCTGTCTTCCTCTGGGAAGCATTGCGCCAGACTCCGGAAGGCGGCGTCTGGGCGCTGTTACCCGACCGGGACTCTTTGCAGTCCTTGCAGGAACAAGCCATGAATCTGCCGCCTTTACTGCGTCCGCAACTGTTACAAGGCACTCCTTTACAACTGCCTGAACTCTTAGCTGCCGATCCCGAGGCGCCACAGGCCTTTGACTGCATACTGGGGCGCAACTTACTCGCCGCTCTGCCCACACGTCAACCTTTCTATGAAACCTGCGCCAAGTTACTATTTGACGGCGGGCGTCTCTGCCTGCTGGAAAACATTCCGCGCTACGGGCAACGCCTGCATAAGTTCTTGGATTTGCCACATTCCGACTGGCTGGTGCGCCTGCGCCTGGCTGAAGAAAAAGTCTATCAGGACATTGAGGATCCGCTGCTGGCCTGGGATGAAAACACCCTGCAAACTGAACTAAGTCAAGCCGGTTTCAAAGTGGAACTCAGCCTGACACAATGGCGACGCGAACAGCTCCTGCATCCTGAACAAGTGCAACGCTGGTTCAGCTCTCAGCCCGGCAGCTATGCTTCCCGCCTAAAAAAAGCAGGACTGGACGATGCTGATCTGCAAAAACTACACCAAATTCTGCCCATAGGCAAAAACCTTACTTGGCAATACCGAGCCGCCAGCATCAGCGCCAGCAAAATTAAACCTACTTTTTACCATAGCAACTGGATGACCGAACCCAAAGGCGACTGAGCCCTGACAAGGGATGCACCATGCATGACCTCGGGTGACCGAACCCGAAAGGGTGAGGGAACCCGAGGCAGCGCCTGGAAGGCGCCACTTCATCAGGGCGAACAGCATAAATCTTTCCCTCGCTGGATCCATTGAACCGTGATACTACATTCAGATTGCAAATCAACACCGCAAAAACAAGGAAGCATACATGCAACAGCCACTGACAGTTTCACTTGACGGAGAATGGGCATTTTATTACTCCCCACTAAAGTTTAACCCGGAACACGATGCACTGCCGGATCGCAAACTTTTCAGTGGACGTATGGTTACACCTGGTTATTGGGACGATCATTACGAATTGTTCGATGAAGAGGATTTTTTCGGCCGCACTGCACGTTTCAACCCCGATTACCGGAAACCGCATTTCCCAATGGCAAGAAGTCTGACACCGCACGCATGCAGTTCCTTTCTGATCGGAACCGGATTCTACTGGAAACAACTCCCCGTCAATATCCCTCAGGGCGCCGTCGCAACTCTGAGCGTCGGTCCGGCAATGTGGGGCTGTTCAGTTTTCTGCAATGGTCGTTTTGCAGGACAGGTCACGGGATATTCGACTGCCTCCGACTTTACGATTGGGGAACTGTTGCTGCCGGGTGATAACAACGAGATCATTATCGTGGTGGATAATGTTCATGACGACGGCGGTGCGTATTGCCGGGTGGATGGTTCGCATGACGGAGCTGCCTTCGGCGCACGACCGGGACAGCATCGCGGACTTGCCGCACAGGGATATCAGTCCGAACGCGCCGGCATCGGCGGTGGTGTGTCGTTGAAAATCACCCCCGGAGCTTCAATTGTCGATTGGTTTGTTTCCTTTGAAGAACAAATACCACATTGGCGAGTGACGCTTTTCAATGGTGCAGAAAAGATGCTGCACTGGACGATCCGCGATGATGCGGAAATTCTGCTGGAGGGCTCAGAAGCCTGTTCCTCCGAACAAGTGAATTTCTTCTCCCGAGGATTCACTGGTGAACGCTGGAGTGACCGCGCCCCACACCTTTATACGCTTACCCTCGAACTGCTTGAACAGGGGGGGCAAGTCATCGATGCCGCTGCAATGCAATGGGGGGCGCGCACCGTTCGCTGTCTGGGAACCCAGATTCTGGTCAACGATATTCCAACTTATTTCCGTGGAGTCACCGAACACTGCTATTTTCCGGAAAGCTGCAATCCACACTTTGACTTCGACAAATACTGCCGTGACCTCGGCGTACTGAAAAAGGCCGGGTTCAACTTTATTCGCTGCCACACCTGGTGCCCACCAGAGCCGTTTTATGCCGCCTGCGACGCCCTTGGGTTTCTGGTGCAAACCGAATTACCGTCGGTATGGTCATGGGAGGAAGCCGACGCCATCATCCAGATGATACGCAAGCATCCCTCGGCAGTGATTCTCTGCGAAGGCAATGAAAAGATCATTGATGAACCGGCTATCGAACGGTTACGCCGCCTTGCCGCCAACCTGCGAAAAGATGCACCTGGAATGCTCTTCAATCCGCAGGATGCAATGCGCGGCATTGAATACGAATTTACACCCCAGCAACAAATCACCATGGAACCATTCCGCCATGACGCGAAACGCCTAGCCGAAGTATCGGAGTTTTCGGATGTCTTTGGCTCTCTGGGCAACAGCTATTTCAGCTATTTACACGACCGGTTTCCAGGAATCGAGGCCGCAGAAAGAGACCATGCTATCTACGGCAAACCTTGCCTCAGTCACGAAATCGGAATTCTAGGCGGCTATCTCGATTTTTCTCTGGAAAAGCGTTATGAAGATACCTTTATCGGCACGGATATGTTCCAAGCCGCAAGGAAAAACATGCAAAAACATGGCGTTTGGGATAACGCCCAGACCTATTTCGAGCATAATTGCCGCTTTATTACCTCTCTGCGAAAGCAATTGATCGAGAATCTCCGTTCCTGTCCAAGCATTACCGGGTATGATTATCTTGGCGGCATTGATACTCACTGGCACCTTACAGGCTATCCCTGCGGCATTTTCAATGAATTCTATGAGGAAAAACCGGGGGAAAGCATTGCCGATGTCCGACGCTACAATGCCGAAACCGTGCTGCTCTGTTCCGCCCTCAACATGCGCAACCGTACAGGCGGCAAGTCCTTTTCCGAAACACTGCTGATCTCGTATTTCGGAGCGAAACCGCTGAATCAAGGCATTCTGGAATGGTATTTCAAACTCGAAGACGGCACCGTTGTTGCTTCCGGGAAATTCCAGTTCGGAGACATAGAATGCGGCACAGTCAGCACAATCGGCGCAGTGGAATTTACTTTGCCGGTTTTTGACATTGCTCGGCGTGGCACCCTCCAGGTCGTCGCTTCGACGACGGAAGGTATTTGGGAGAACCATTGGAATTTCTGGGTGTTTCCTCCTGTGAAAATAGCTTTGCCCGCCAATGTCCGCTGTGTTGAAAAACTGGATGAGGAGACAGTCCGCTTTGCCGCTGCCGGTGGCGCCGTGCTGCTGACAAGAGGATTCCCCGGAGAAACCATAGAGGAGAGTTTCCGTACACATACCTCCGGCAGAGCGGCTGGCCATGCCGGAACGATCATTCACCAGCATCCACTTTGGAAAAACTTCCCACATGAAGGATACGCAGATTGGCAGTTTTTCCCGATGATGACAGGCAGCCATTCGCTGGTTAACGACGCCGCAATGCCAGCATTTACACCGCTCCTGGAGCTGATTCCTTCGTTCAAACTGGTGCGCAGAAAATCTCTGCTTTCGGAGTTCGTCATCGGCTGCGGACGCCTCATGATCTGCGGATTGCGACTAGGAATAGAAGACCCCGCCGCGCAGTGGATGCAACAGCAAATCCTCAACTATCTGGGCAGCGGCAATTACGCAAATGCCCCTGAATGGGGTCTGGAAGCTCTGCTGATGCGAGTCAACGGCGCCTCTGTTGCATCGTCACAGCGCTTCAAAAAGGTCGATGCCGGTGGACGCCCCATCGAGGATTGATAGCATAACAATAGATAGCCAAAGTAATTATGCGGAAAAAATCTTCCGGATCCAGGTGCAATTCCTAAGGACGGGAATTGCACCTGTTGACAATTTGGCATATTTTAGTAATACCTTGCTGACGCCCCAAAGTTGTGACCCGCACCCCATATTTAACAACGAAAAAACGCGAAAATTTTGCACCGCCATCCCACAGACTGTGATGCAATGTACAGAGTTGCCAGTAGACCAACGGCTCAAAGTTCAAAAAAAAAAAACAAATTATTAGCAACATCGTTCTGATTTTGTCATTTTCTTCCTTTGCTTGGCGGCCTTGGCGGCCTTGGCGGTGAAAGAAAAAAAGATAACCGCAAAGAACGCAAAGATAACCGCAAAGAACGCAAAGAACGCAAAGATAACCGCAAAGAACGCAAAGATAACCGCAAAGAACGCA
>JAAZKR010000224.1 GCA_012799725.1 Oligosphaeraceae bacterium
CAATCCACAGATTACACAGATTATACAGATGCTGCGCTAATCTGAGTAAATCTGCGGATAAATTAAAAATCGAAAATGGCCTTTTGGGAAAAACGGTTTTGTTAAGCGTGAAATTGAACCAATTATGCCGTTTTTTACCGCTTATGGGATGACTGTGAAATTATATCACAAGATTTCGCACATTGCGCAAAATTTAGCGCATGTCAATTCCTGAGATGGTCCCAACCTTCTATGCGCAACAAATTATTGTCTTCGTCTCTGATTTCAGTAGTGCCCGCCGTGAAACGTCCGATAACAGTAATTGGCGTGTCGGTAAATTGCCATTCGGCTTGCAAGGCTGGCAGTTTTTCAGGTGAGACGGCGAAAAGCAGCTCGAAATCCTCCCCGTCACTGATGGATTTTTGCAGGCAGCGCTGCGAGTTGCGTAAGGGCAATTTTTGCAGGTGCAGTTGAAGTCCGCACTGCGAAGCTTGACAAATGCGCCAGGCATCCAACAGCAGGCCGTCACTGATATCGATCATGGCTTTGGCATATTGCTTGTTGGCCAGCCATATTCCTTCCCGGCAGCGCGGTTCGAAGTAAAGATGATGTTGACTTTGGAATGAGTCACCACATAGCCCGGTCATGCAGAGGTAGTCGCCAGCCTCTGCCCCGTTTCGTTGCACTACTAGATTTTCTCGCACCTCACCGATAATAGTCAAACTGGCTACTTCGTCATTGGGCGCCTTGGCCAAGTCACCACCAATCATAGCGACTTGGTATTGATCGGCGCATTCGATGATGCCGTCGTAGAATGCTTGCAACCAAGCTTGATTCCTGTGTGGTGGGAAAGCCATGCTTAGCAGGCATAGCCTGGGTTTTCCACCCATGGCGGCAATATCGCTGAGGTTGCGCGCCAGCAGTTTGCGTCCGGCCAACTGGGGTGCGCTAGCCTTGGAGCCGCTGCTGATGTAATGCCGGTCGCCTATGACTTGATCAACAGCCAACAGCATGAGCAAGTCGTCATGCCAGCGTATCGCGGCGCAGTCATCTCCGGGTGCAATTACTAAACTATTGTCCTGCACTCTAAGTCTGCCGAAAAGCTTGGCAAAAAAACGGTCTTCGCTTAATTCATGCATCTGGATAAAATCGCATTTGCTTGATCAAGGGGGGTGTGGTTGCGCAGCTTATTCGGCAGCGCTTTCCAAAGCCTGATAGTTGTTTGCATGGGCTGCTAAATGCAAGATGCGATGGAAGAAGCAACGCTGCTGCCCGTTTTCGCAGAGCCCATCTGAGCCGGCATTGCCACATGCTCCCCAGCGTAGCTTTTTGGGGCAGGGCGCGTTATTCAGATAAAGACAGGGACGCAGTTCTTGCAGTTTCCCCTTGGGCAGTCGGCATAGTCGGCGCAACAGATCCCAGAATTTGCCTTCTTTGCCGGGTTTGTCTAATTTTCTTCCCAGCCAATAGCGCCAGCGGTCTAACCAGGTGGGTTTGGGCAGTGCACTGCCCTGTACTGGGTCTTCTTCGGGATCAAAGTCGCGCTTGCCCTGTTGTAGCAGGCCGTGGTATAGGAAATGGGGATTTTGCCCAGGCACGAAATTCAGCTCACCGTACTGTTTTTTCCAAAGCTCCAGCCAAGAGTCATAATCTGGGTACTGCTTTTCGAGTTCCTCCATATATTGCAGTAATTTTTTCCAGTTTTTCGGATTGCGTATGCCTGACAGCAACACTGCTGCATAGCCCAGTCTTTTATAACCCAAGACTTGCCAGGCAGTGCGTTGCAACTGCAAATCGGTAAATTCCTCTTGGCTTTTTTCGGCGTCCTGTTGTATTAGGCAGGCCAGGGGTATGGGCACATATACGCCGGTCTTATATCCATTTGCCAAGGCCTTGGCTTCTTCCAATTCGAACACACACACCCTGGCTATGACCGTAATGGGCAGGTTCATCCTCTGTAAAAACCACTGCAATTCCTGCGCTTTTTTCATGTCCCAGCCCGCCTGCGCAATAAGAAATTGTGCTCCGCTGTTGATTTTGCGCAACATTTTGGCATATTGCAGGCTTTGGTCTTCCGGTGTGTATTTGAAAGGGTTTACTACTGCGCCCAAGCGTAGGTCCTTGCCTTGGCTGCGTGCGCTGTGCAAAATATTGACACTGTCGGTATAGGGTTTGTTTGCGCTTGTGTCTTCCAGGTCGGACAGGTCGCCGCTGACAGCCAAGAAATCGCGTCTGCCTGTCGCTTTACCTTCGGCCAAGACGCTTTTGCAGCGTTCCAGATCACTGCCGCGTCCGGAAACCGTCATAATGACCGGTTTATCGGAGGCCGCTGTCAAAGCTTCAGCCAGCATCACCGGGTCATGGCAATGTTCTGACAGCAAGCGGTCAGTCAACAGCCAGCCGTGCAATTGTTCTTGCTGGCGGAACGCTTGACCCAGCTCTTTGAAAAGCGCCAGCGAGGCATTAAAGGGCTGCTGGCTGCGCGGACTGTCACACTCGAGAAAATAGTGGAATTCTCCCTTCAGCATGGAATTTTCCAAGCGCTGATCTCCGGCAAAACTCATATCTATTTGTTTAGCTTCCTGCGGCATAATACTCCAGGTAAATTACATTTAGACTTGCGCATAATATAATCAGTCTTCAGTCTTATGGAAGTGGGCAGTTAAATTGAATTTAGCGTTAATGTGAGAAGTTTTGTGATGCGTCATTCTTTTGCAGTGTTTCAGTGCCCTCAAACAGCTTGGCGTTCCAGCCCATTTTCAAGCCTTGCTCTACGTTTGCGGGCAGGTCATCCAGATACAAAACCGGTTTGCCATACTTGTTTTCGAACTCTTCATAGATGCCGGGGTCCGGCTTCATCACTCCACATTCATAGCTGTAGATACCACCGGAGATATGCTGAGCGAAGCTGATCTTGCGCCAAACTTCATCTGCATGCACGCTGGAAGTGTTGGAAAAGAACAGCAGTTCATAGCCCTTTTCACGCCATTGTCCACAAAGCTCAGCCATGCCGGGTTGATCCGGGCCTATAATGGCGCGGAACATAGTCCAGAAACGCTGATCAGAAATACCACTCATTTGCGGCAGCAGCTTGCGGTTTTGCTGTAACCATTGTTCCGGAGTCAATCGCCCGCATTCGAATTCATGGTTCAGCTTGATTACTTCGTCCGGCCATTCAGGCAGGTTTAACTCATGCATGAATTGCTTATGCCGCAACTGTATACATACACCGCCTATATCCAGGGCTATAACTTTTTTCACGAAAGCTCCTTGCTGTGGGAAATTGTCTATCTGAACTTTCCTGCGAAGTAGCAGGTTTAAAATATACAAGCATCTACTGTTTAGTTGCTTGTATATTCAGCTTATCGACAATAGCGGCGACAAGCATACTGGCCATAAGCGAGCTGCCGCCGTAGCTGATAAGCGGGAAAGTGATGCCGGTAGTAGGAAAGAGGTTAAGATTCACTGCCAGATGCAAAAAAGCTTGCGAGCTAAGCATAACGCCGCAGCCAATATAGAGCAGCTGTTCATAACGTTCCTCGCATCTGCTTGCTTTAATGCAACAATAAGCCAGCCAGCAGTAGCTCAACAGGATTAAAGGCAGCATGCCTACAAAGCCGAGTTGCTCGCTAAGTGCGGCGAAAATCGAGTCATTGTTGCGGTAAGGTACCCTCACCATATAAGGGTCATCACTAAACAGCTTGCCAAACCAGCCACCGTTTTGCAAAGACTTGCTCATTGCCGAGGCATGCCAGCCCACCGTATGCATGCTCTGGGGGTTGGTCTTGAAAAATGCTTCCAGTCTTTTCAGCATATATGGATGTTGCCACAAAGCCAATGAAGCGGCCAAAATACAGCCAAGCAGACCGGCAGCTAATTGTTTATAGCTTAGCCCGGCAATCCATAACATGCTGAAAAAGACCAATGCATAGATAAGCGCAGTACCGGCGTCGGGTTGTAAAAACAGTAAAGTCAGCCAAGTTGCTAACAGCATGAGTAGCACAATGTAGCCGTAATTGCTTTCCGGAGCGTATTTTTTACTGCTCATCAGCTGTGCCATGCAGATGATAAAGACCGGCTTCAAAAGCTCGGCAGGTTGAAAGCCAATGCCGTGGAAACGAAACCAGCCGCGCATGGAATTGATGCGCACCCCGAAAAGCAGTGCTGCTAACAACAGGCATAAAGACGCTGCGAAAAGCAGCAGGGCTTTGCGTGTGTCCAAGTTTATTTCCAGCTGCTCGACAGCGAAAAGTGCCAGTGCTGATAACAGAAACCAGCAAGATTGACGCACAAAATAATAATATTCGCTCTCACTGGCGCGACTGCTGACTAAAATGCCTAAGCAGCCTAAAAAGGCAAAAAGAAGAAAAAACAGCTTTAACCATGTGAACCTGATACGCATTGTGTATGCTCTAAGGCCTTTTTGCATAAAAATAACGGTTATTGATCCGTTCCGGATTATCCTCGCTGCTGGGGATTATCCTCGCTTGTTTCTCTTGCTTTACGGAGCTTCGTCTGTTTCAACATCTAAACAAGTGTGCGCTGGCAGTGTGACATCGTCCCCATTGCCTGAATCGGAGAACAGACGATTGAAGAGACGGCTAAATTTACCATCTTTTTGGCTGAACGCAAAGCGCATTAGGCTAGCGCGCAGCTGGCGTTCATATTGCATTTCCAGGCCTGAGAGTCCCATCTCCAAGCCGCTTTCTGCGTCTATGGCTACCTCGCCCAGCTTGTGATGCTGGGAATTATCAGTACTGTAATAACGCTGCAAGCGCATTTCAACATAAAGCACCTCAGATTCCAGCAGGGGCAGGGCGTTTTCAAGGGCGCTTGGAGGAAAGTCCTTTGCAAGTGTCACGCTTTGTCCCAGGAGGTCAACCAGGAATGCCGGCCCTGGCAGTGTTATCGGCAAATTCAACGTCAGGATTTCAAGCCGTTGTGCATACGCCTCGTCAAACAAGTGCGGTACTCGCCAATATAAGCTCAGGCGCCGTTCGGACCAAGCCAACACCTCTCCGTCATGGCTGATAATGCGACCACGCAAACCCGGGATCAAAAGCTGTTCGCCCGGAGCTTGCGCCATATTTCGTGAGCCTTGCCAAGCTAGAAATGCGGCCTTTGCGATCAATACAACAGTAAGTGCAGTCATGGCAAACAAAAGTAGCCATATGCGCAAACGTACCGAACTCTGAACGGTTCTACTATTTTCAGAGTCCTGCTGCATAAATACTTATTTGTTTTTGATGTTTGCCGCCCTAAGTAAAAACACTGCGTTTTCTGCGCTTACTTCTTGGCTTTGTTCCACGTACAGCTTACGTGCCAAGCTGCCTGCCTCTTCCGGCAGCCGTGTCCGGCAGGTCAGAGCCGCCCTGCTTAATCCGGCAAAAAGCCAGCAAAACAAGAAAGTCAATAGCAGTATAAAAAAACGCGCGCCTTTCTCACTGTAAAAATACGCCATGTTTTCCTCTTGCTCCGCTTAATATATGTTATGGCTGCTGTCCTTCGTCCTTATTGGCCTTGTCTAGTGTTTCTTGATTCAATTCCAATTCTTTAGCCTCCAGCCGGTCTAATTCGGCATTGATTTGCTCAAAACGCTGCGGTTGCCAAATTTCCAAGCTTTCTCCGTAGCCGGCTACTAAAACCTGCTCGCCACATTGCAATGCGGCGCGCTCTCGTAAAGCCGGTGGAATGCTGATTCTTCCTTGGGCACTTATTTCGGTGCTATGAGTAAAACGCGTGAACAAACGCTGTCGCTGCCGACCGGCAATGCTGTCTAAATTGCCGCTGCTGGCGTAACCTTGTTCGTAATACATGCGGCGCCAAGTACTTTTAGGAAGCAGAGCCAAACAACCCTCAGGCCAGCAATGCAACACCACCTCAAGACCACCGAGCATCTTGAAAGTAGCAATAACCCTGGGAGGCAGCTTCAGGCGCCCGTTGGCATCCAGAGTGCATTGTTCTGTGCCACTGAAATGCAAAATGCGACCTCGACTTGAGTTCCAAAATAGTCCAATTTATTCCAAAAAATTCCAGGCCATGCCATAAGTTAGAGTGATTATCAAGAATGTCAAGCGCAAAAAAGAAGAAAAGGCAATATTTTTTGCTTGATATATGAAAATACTTGGCCTGACCGGTGCCTATAAACTATTTTCAGCTACGGAAAATTTGGGTTGGACTCTGATGTATAATGTACGGAGTTGCCGGGTAGACCAATGGTTCCAAAGTCAAAAAAGCGAATTATCTGCAACATCGTCCTGATTTCGTTTTTTTCCCCTTTGCTTGGCGGTGAAAGAAAAAAAAGATAACCGCAAAGGACGCAAAGGACGCAAAGGACGCAAAGGACGCAAAGATAACCGCAAAGGACGCAAAGATAACCGCAAAGGACGCAAAGGACGCAAAGGACGCCAGGAAAGGGGGATGAAAAAGAAGCTTGGCGACCTTGGCGACCTTGGCGGTGAAATTAAAAATCGAAAATGGTCTTTTGGGAAAAACGGCTTGTTAGGAGTCTATTTCATCTGTTCTTCCATTACAGCATTGATTTCTTTAATCATTTCATCAAGAGGAACCTCTTTCATCTCAAAATGGGTCTTATCATCTTTGAACCATTGTGTCTTGTTGTTTGTAATTGGCCGTATGCCAAGATGTCAATTTGATCCAACCCAGAGATCCTCTTCCTTCCTAAGGAAAAGAATGAAGGTGTCTTTGTCATAGTAACAATGGGCACAGATTGTAGCGTTGCAGAAAAGCACCTCTGGTATCGTTCCCATGAATAATGCTAAGGTAATTCGGTAATCACCATGGCATTGAGCATGCGGGGCTACGCTTTCAGGAGAGTACATTGTGGCGGCGCTTCCAAGGTGGTCGCATGCAATTTGCCATTGGATGCAATCTCCCAGGCAACTTTGATCGAACCATGGGGGGTTGGAATTTCACCTGAAGCGAATCGGCATCCATCCGGAATGTAGGGACGAAAGATGAATTGTGAGAAGCCCGGAGCAACAGGGGAAATTCCCAGTACGTATTTCCCATAGAATCCGACATGGACACTGCTCCAGCCATGGCAGAGACTTCCGGCGTTACCGAAAGCTTGTGCACCATCCGGAGTTTCCCAGAATGTGGTTGCGCCTTGCCGAATCATTTCCATGAATGTGCTGTTGAGCCATTGGAGTGCCTTTGCAGACTGTTCGCGGGGGGATGTCGAGGCAAACATGCTATTGATAAAATACGGTAACGGACTGAATGTCAATATATCCGTCGGCAGATGATCGAGCACTTTCTGCCTCAAAAGAGAATGGATTTCTGCTGGGGCAACCCCAAGAACTATCGGAAGAAGTTGGCTCTGGTGATAGTATTTCTGCAAGGCTACACCATCTTTGACGCTGATAACGTATTCCTGTTTTTCCGAGTCATAGAACACCTCATGGATACGCTCTGCGAGGCACCTGACAATCATCTCCCATCTGCTTGCCTGATCCTGTTTTCCCAACTGGCGGAAAATCCAGCAACCTGCCTGCAATGCCTCAAGGGTATAGAGGTTGTGAAGAATATGCCAGCCGGAATTTTGCTGGCTGATGTCATCAAACTTACACAGTCCCTTTGTCCATTCAAAGAAATGCCATACCCCCTTTTCTTCTGACAGCCTGAACAGTCCCATTGTTGCATCATAGTCTTCCAGGAATCGTTGGAACATGGCCTCGAGCATCGGGGCAAATTCCTCCACCAGGGTCATGTCCCCGCTGTAAAGCACATATTCGCGCAAAGCAGCCACCCAGGCACGTGTAAAGCAGGGTATGACTGCGGCTGATGGGACCGGTTCGCCGAATTGATTTGGAGCACAAAGATTGATTTCACCCAGGGACGGGATATAGCCTTTTCCCAATAAGTTGAGCGAGGCTCGAACAAACGGATAATTTCCCCATGCGTAATAGCCATAAAGCATCTGGTTACGCGAATCGTAGCCGTAAAGACTCTGCTCACGCCATGGGCAATCCTCGTAATGAAAGTGCATGCAGCACTGCAAGGTACGCAAACCGACTTCGCGCAGTTTGCCCGAGCCAGGAATATCAGCAATAAAACTACTGGCAGGCGGCAGTGACAATGAAAAATCACGTAATCCGGCATAGTGAACAACAGCGTTTGATGCATCTTTTCCACTGATATTGACCTGGACATAGCGGCAGCCCAAACGGACGAACGGGACCTCAATCTGATGGCGTCCCTTGCCACAAAAAATCCGCATTGTAAAATGGCGGTTTCCGATGCGCGTGCGCACCCGGTTCTTTTCCACGTTTTCCCCCCAGGAAAAATCGATGACAGCTCCATCCTTTCCTGCGGTCACATGCAAAACCGCAAAACCGACGGATTCGACCCCCAGGTCCCAGACACTCCACTGACCATTCGGCTCGGCCAGATTGCTTTCATAATGGTCTTCGTGTACGTAGTCGGCAAAACTTTGCCGCGAAGATGAATCGCGGTAAAAAGTTCCCCCCGCGATATGGCTGGATGGCAAAAGCATCCCGGCTTTCAACGGCTCCAATGGACGCATAGCAAGTGAGCATTTTCGAGGGGAATCGACGGCATGACGCCAATTTCGGTCATCATACGCAGGATCGCAAATGTCTTCCAGGCGACGAGCGTCATAGCAGGCAGTGAAGCCAATCTCCGGCGAGATTAATTCCATTTTTCCAGACTGAAACACCGGATGCAATCGAGCTTTCCAGGTTTCAGGCGCAGTCCGACACAGTACTTTTCCATCCTGTACAAGACTGACAAGAATCCCCGGCGTTCCTTTCATTTTCGCGGAAAAATTTTCGCCTGGGGCATAAGCAGTCACTGCAATCACATTTTTGCCCGAAACGAGTGTTTCCACCTCGAGACAGGATACTGTTTTGGCTTCAGGGTAATCAGGGAATTGTCCCCGTCCGACCTCCTGGCCATTGACTGTGAGCAGAAAATCCCAATCAGCGGAAATGTATATTTGAGCCTTGCCGGCGGCGGCATCAAATAGGCAACGGAATTCCGCATATTGATTGACCTCAGGGGGGCAGTCGGCCCAAATCCAACGGGCATTTTCCAGAGCAGAAGCAAATGAGTTTGACATAAAAGCAACTTTAGTGGATTGTTCGGATCGAGTAATCGGGCACGGATTTGATATTTCGTTCCTTCCAGGTGTTGCCGAAAACGGGCGATTTCTCCGTCTTGTTCATCATGGGCGACAACATTATCAAATGCATCTTGGAAATTTCTCTTAAAAGTTGGCTTCCGGGAAAAATAGCCTGCGCAACAAAAACAACGCTTGCTTGCATATTGGATTAAAAAAGGCCTGATTTTTCCGGTATTATGCAGCGGCAGATATTTTCCGCCAGCAAGTTGTGCCCAAAATCATTGGGATGGTTGACTCCGTTTCCCGTCAAGTCATAATATCCTTTCCGTGATAAGATTGTTTCCCAAAGAGCACATTGATCAACAAAACTTACCGAGGAATCAAGCCCGCTGACAAATTCCTGCAATGCCGTAGCAAATTTCCGGGCACTGCCGGGTGGTGTGTATTTCCAGAGAGGATTGCCACTCATACTGGCAACCAGCAGAAACTCCGTATCCGGGGAATTCTGATGCACCAGGGTGAGAATTTGCTGCAGGTTGTTCAGGAAATCCGTCGCATCGCCATGGGAGAAATCATTCATCCCGTAGGCAATAATCATCAAATGCGGTTGTTTTCCGTGCCATATTTCGGGGTGTTCGATCGGATATCGGCTGGTCGTGCCATCGACTCCCTGATTGCACAGGTTGACTTTTGCCGGGCAGGCGTTTTCCAGCATGTCGGCGACAAGGCCGGGGTATGGCTTGCGGAATGGCGGTACACCGAAATAGGCGGAAGCATTCAGCCCCTCTGTTATACTGTCTCCTAATGTCATGATTTGCAGAGTCGTACCAGCCTGCGCCAGAATCTTTTTCGTGCGAGGAAGGCGAGCCGGAAACACCGGTACAGGGAAAATATCGTTAACGGTGCTTGCAGTATAGTCAACCTCGATCTGCAATTTCGAAAAATAATCCAGGTTGTCAAAGATCAACGCTTCGCCATCAACTCCACCCGCAATTGCATTGGTATTAGGTCCTGGGAACAAATGCGTTTCAGGAGATGATTTCCGGGGATGAATTTGCGATTCAGTCAAAAATGGTATTCGTGATTCGGGAAGGCGTACAAGCACATCCGTCCCTGCCGGATGCCGATAATCGATTCCTGCTTCATAAACAACGTCAGTCCGCGAACAGTATACCTTTTCAATTCGTTCAGCCGGAAACAGCAGACGAATTTCTGCCGTCTCCACAAACAACGCCGTTTCGCCGTTAATCGTTCGGAGTGGAATATTGATCCGTGAGCAAGTATTCATAAACTAATCTAATCAAATTTTAAAGGATGAAAACTTTGATTATGGCAGGCTCTATTCTTAATTCGTTTTTTTCATATATCACCAATGCAGCGGCTCGATGCCGATTACCTGACAGATTTTGTCACGCAACGGATGAACTGGATGGGTCTGCGTAATCATATTTTTCGTAAAACCGACCGCAAGTTCCTTGGAACGGCAGAAAAATCCATGCGCTCCGACGGCACCGCCATGGCCGAAAAGATCACCTAAACTGTTGTCCCACAGCGGTAGTACATAGCCCAGTCCGAACTTCGCCCAGATGTAGCCATCTTGGATCGGATCATCTTCAACCCGACGCAAAGAAGTGGTATTGTCCAGCGTTTCTTTTGACAGAAGCGGCGACACGCCTTCTGCGCCGAAAACGATCGCATTGTAAACCTTTGCGATCGCGCCCGCCGTGGCAACGCCGTTAGCGGATGGAATGAAACCGCGAAGAAAAGCGGGATTTTCGATGAAGCGCTTCGAGTGATTACCCGGTTGATTTCTGTCATCAAGAATTGCCAGCTGTTTTTCATCTTCAGGCGTTGTTCCGAATGTGAGTTCTCCTTTCAGCTTGAGCGGAGCGATCAATTCACGGTCGATGAAATCGCAGAATGGCATGGTGCCAAGGCGGTTCGCTGTTTCGCCGACCAACCATGCATAGGTGATGCCGTGATATGCACAACGCGTTCCTGGCTTCCAAGCGGGGACAGCAGCCGCAAGACGGCGGCACATGCCCTCCCAATCAGCAAGTTCAGGCGAAAGAGAGTCTACACCTGGCAGGCGCTGCATTCCGGCGCTGTGCGCGAGAAAATGCCATATCTGCGTTTCTTCTTTGCCGTTACAGGCGTATTCGGGCCAGAATTCCGCGACCGGCGTATGATAGTCGAAACCGATCCGTTCTTTCAGCATGTGAAATGCGGTCGCAGAAATCCCTTTGCCAACGGAAAAGATCGGAAACAAGGTTTTCGGCGTCACCGGAATCGAATGTGCAGGATCGGCATAACCCGCACAGAGGTCAGCAACAAGTTTTCCATGTTCATAGATAACAAGCTGGACGCCGCATTCGCTGCCAGAAGCAATAGCTTCATCGAGCAGTTTTTGCAGTAAATCAACGGGGATGGACATAGTGCAACTCCCTTCAATTTGTATTCCTGAATCCGTGAAGTAAAAATTGCGTCTCCGGTTTCACGAATTCAGAAACTCTGATTTGAAAAATGACGATTTTTTCCACCAACAGCATTCTGTCTCAGCATGGCATATTGCTGCGAAAACATGCCTATATGGACTCATTAGAGACCCCTGACGGATTGTCGTATCACTTTTTCCTTGTCAGTTTCAACTGCGCTGTTCAGAACATCCTGCTATTGCTTTCCTGTTCACATCCGTTTCTTTTCACGTCGGCAATGCTTGACTTCTTTCATGGAGTGAATTCAATCATATTCCCTTCTATCCGGAGGCGGTCTCTGCCTGGAAGTTTCGGGTCATGGGCGTAAAAAGTAACATAGAACTGATTTTTTTGGGGTCCGCGCATGATGGCTTGCACCCCTCCCGTGGCGCTATTGGCAGGCACATGCCGATTATCAGGCTGATAGAAGGCACGCCCGATTTCCGTAAATTCCATTCCGTCAGGCGAGTGAAAGAAAGTTACAGTCCCGAGAACCGGCAGAGCCGCACGATATCCGCAGACCATCAGGAACCCCTGGTTGTCATCCAGTTTGATGATTCTAGGAAAGTCACCGCAGATTCTTCCCGTGTCCTCCGGCATCGTCCAGGTTTTTCCATGGTCTCTGGAGATTACACGGAAATGAGTGCATTCTTTCATTGGGCGCGAGTCGATGCGGGCAAAGGCGACAATCGTACCGTCATTGCCAACCGCGAAGGCACTTTCATTGAAACTGAATGGCTTCTCCGGGTCAGGTTCACGGAAAATACGCTCGAAGCTTCCCCATGTTTTCCCTTTGTCTGTGCTGCGGTAGAGACCGGAGCCATACGGGTAATCCGGTTCGCGATTCACGTATGGGTAAATGTATGTACTGATCACCCAATCACCATTGGCCAGCTCAGTAATCCCACCCATCGTTGCGAGAAGTGCTCCACTTGGCTTTTTCAGCGTATTGAGCAGCTGGAAAGTCTTGCCATTGTCGTGGGAGACATATAGTTCGACTGCCGAATCCCGATTTCCATGGAAGATAGCTTTGTTTTGATCCTCGCAGTCATAGAAGATGCGTGTTTTCTCCATTCCCAATGCACCGTCAGGATAATTGAACACTCCGCCTGCCACCCCCACGGTCTTGCTTTCAGGCAATATGCACATCTCCGGCTTCCCCCAAGTGCGCCCCTGGTCTGTAGAGCGCACCAGATACAAACTTGAGCCCGGCCCTGCATCGCCACGGTCATTAAAAGATGCCAGATAATCTCCATTGGGGGCAATGGCCAATCCGGAGCATCCATTGGCATCCGGGATTGTATCATTGACGACCGTGCTGTAAATCAGTTTAATGGATGGGGCGGCAAAAATGAGGCTGGAGGAAAAGAGCAATGCCAGTTGAAAGTAACGAATTTTCATTATGCTTCGAGTTCTCCTTCTTGTTTTTTGATGATTTGAAAAGCAGGCTTGAAATGCACCGGTGAAAACAGCATCACTTTTTCATTGTCAGTTTCAACGATCCTGTTCAGAACACTCTGTAATTGCGTTCCTGCCCACATTCGTTTCTTTTTATGTCGGCAATGTTTGACTTCATTCATGGAATGAATTCAATCATATTTCCTTCAATCCGAAGGCGGTGCTTTCCTGGAAGTTTTGGGTCATGGGCATAGAAAATCACATAGAACTGATTTTTTTCGGGACCATGCATGATGGATTGCACCCCTCCTGTAGCACTATTGGCAGGCACATGCCGATTATCAGGCTGATAGAAGGCACGCCCGATTTCCGTAAATTCCATTCCGTCAGGCGAGTGAAAAAAAGTTACAGTTCCGAGAACCGGCAGAGCCGCGCGATATCCGCAGACCATCAGGAACCCCTGGTTGTCATCCAGTTTGATGATTCTAGGATAGTCGCCGCAGATTCTTCCCGTGTCCTCCGGCATCGTCCAGGTCTTTCCATGATCTCTGGAGATTACACGGAAATGACTGCATTCTTTCATTGGGCGTGAGTCAATGCGGGCAAAGACGACAATCGTACCGTCATTGCCAACTGCGCATGCGCTTTCATTGAAATTGAATGGCTTCTTTGGGTCAGGTTCACGGAAAATACGCTCGAAGCTTCCCCATGTTTTCCCTTTATCCGTGCTGCGGTAGAGGCCGGAGCCATACGGGTAATCCGGCTCGCGATTCGCGTATGGGTAAATAAATGCATTGATCACCCAGTCGCCATTGGCCAGCGCGGTAGTAACCCCGCCCATCGTTGCGAGAAGTGCCCCACTTGGCTTTTTCAGCGCATCGAGGAACTGGAAAGTCTTGCCATTGTCGTGGGAGACATATAGTTCGACTGCCGAATCCCGATTTCCATGGTAGATAGCTTTGTTTTGATCCTCGCAGTCATAGAAGATGCGTGTTTTCGCCATCCCTAATGTACCGTCGGGATAATTGAACACTCCGCCTGCCACCCCCTCGGTCTTGCTGTCGGGTTTTATGCAGATCTCCGGCGTTCCCCATGTGCGCCCCTGATCTGCAGAGCGCACCAGGTAAAGACTTGAGCCCGGCCCGGCATCGCAACGGTCATTAAAAGCCGCCAGATAATCACCATTGGGGGCAATGGCCAATCCAGCGCATCCATGGGCATCCGGGATTGTATCATTGACGACCGTGCTGTAAACCAGCTTAATGGATGGCGCGGCAAAAATGAGGCTGGAGGAAAAGAGCAATGCCAGTTGAAAGCGACGAATTTTCATTATGCTTCGAGTTCTTTTTCTTGTTTTTTTGATGATTGGAAAAGCAGACTTGAAACGTAACCGACAAAACAGGTGGCGAGTAACGCGAAAACTCCGAACCAAACAAAATTAATGGGGAAAATCTTATATTTGTTCAAAGCCCAGCAGGTCACTGACGTTGCCACACCTGCCACAATACCAATAAGCGTCCCTTGCGTATTGGCTCGTTTTGTGAACATCCCCAAGATAAAGACACCGCCCAGAGGCGCACTGAAAAAACTGTTGACAATACCAGATACCTCAATGATTGAATTGCCAAGCAACATGACATAGAATGCCAGAAGGACAGCGAGAATTCCCCAGACCATCGTGGCAATCCTGCTGATATGAACATAGTTGCTTCCCTTTTCTGCCTCAGGATACAGTTTTTCCCATACATCGACCATAAACAGCGATGTCAGGGAATGGAGCACCGCACTAATTGTGGACATCCCAGCGGCCAAAACTCCTGCTATCAGTAGACCACAAGCTCCTATAGGAAGATATTTTGCGGCAAAATATGGAAATACCCGGTCTGGTTCCGCTGCGATTTCCGGCGGGAGCGGATTATGAGTGCAGAACCCATAAAGGCAAATGCCAATAAAATAAAGGACCAGGACAATCGGCATTCCGAAAATATATCCTCCGATGGTGCTTTTCATGGCGTCACCCAGTGATTTGGCGGAACTCCAGCGCTGGACGGTGCTTTGGTCAGAACATGTTCCTGCAATACCCATCAGCATTGCACTTGAGAAGAGCGCCCATACGGACAGTGCCTCCAGGTTAAATGAAAAATCCAGCATTCGGGTCTTGCCTGCCGCCGCTGCAATCCGCCAGTAATTGCTGACAGTATCGCCGCTGCTGAAACAGAAGAAAAAGACAACGCCCAAGATGCCTCCGACAATGACGAAATACTGAACTACGTCTTGCCAGATTACGCCTTCCATGCCGCCAATCAGCGTTAGCGTTGCAGTGAGCAGCCCAATCACCACGATGTAAAGACCAATGGGAAGACCTGTAACGGCTCCTAAAGCCAGAGCAGGTGTGTATATTGCCATTGCCAAATAGCCCAGTTTAGCGATGATGAAAAGCGCGACTCCCACATAGCGGAAGGCATAGCAGAAACGTGTTTCCAGGTATGAGTAAACGGAAACTAGTTGTAACTTGTAGATGTGCGGGACAATGTAATAATAAATGATTGGCAGGGTAGGAATTCCCAGGAACAATGATGGCGCGTAGCGCAGATCATACGCCATCACAAAGCCTGGCGCACCTATGAGGCTTATGGCGCTGAACCCTGCCGCGACGTCTGCCAGCGCCAATGGGAACCAGTGCAGTGTCTGCCCGGCAAGCATAAAGTCTCTTTTCTTCTTCTGACGGTGCGCCAGTGCTATGGGAATCAACGCCGTCCCGATCAGATATAGCAAAACGATAATTCCGTCAATCCAGTGCATCTATGATTTCTCCGTTTTGATTCTATGTCTCTTGATTTTTAGTCCAATGCATCCTCATCAAAATCATCATCCCACGGATAGCGGATTTGTAGAAGTTCTCCTCCACGGGATGCGGAAACTGCGGCATATAAGCCAGGTAAAGTCATTCTCAAGCCTTCTTTGAGGGAAATAGGCGAGATGCCATTCCCCGCACGAATTGCAGAGGCAAAAGCAGACAGCAAATCATAGTCAACGCCGTTATGGCCACTTGACAGGATATCAGGCCTCTTTCTGTATTCCACTGGCTCCTTGTCAACTGCCAGAAGCGCGGGTTCTTGGAGACCATATAATTTGTCGCTGTTGAAAAATACCTCCGCTGGCCGTGAGCCGCGCTCGGCGAGACGTTCAAAGCATCCGTGAGTTCCGAAGACACGATAGGAGTGCATCCCGAAACGGTTTGCGTTGACAAAAGATATGGTAATCCGGACAATGACTTTCCCCGGCGTTGCGAAATGTGCAGTCATCAAATCATCGTCTGCGTGCTGGGCAATGCGGCAGCCTGTGCCCAGGCAGGACACGGTGCGCAAATCTTCTTTCATGATCATCAGCAACGGTCCGAGAGAGTGGGTGCAATATTTGATGGGCGAGTCTTCATCACGCCGCCATGGACTCTGTTCCCAAAGATCGCGGCAATCATGAATGTATTCTGCCTCAAGATAGAAAGGCTCGCCCAACAGCCCAGCCTCGGCGAAATCCTTCAGGCCTTTCACGAACCCCCAGCGGTTTGGGTTCGCTCCGGTCATGAACATGCCTTTTGACGCACGTTCAGTATTCCACAGCCGTAATGCCTCATGCAAATCTGCTACGGGCGGAATTTCTCCAAAGACGTGTAGATTGCGCTGCAGTGCAGCTTCGCAGAATGTCACATGCTGGCTGGCCGGCGTCTCAATGATAACGGCATCTACCAGGCCGCTGTCCAGAAGATCATAGGAGTTCTCGAAGAAACGCGTATCTGGGAAAGTTTCGTTCAGTGGGCGGTCGTTTTCCAGCGAGGGAAGATGCCATTTGTCCTGTGTCAAGTCGCAGACGGCGGTGAGTGCCAATCCGGGGACTTTTGATGTAAGCCAGGCGAAGTGGCGTCCCCGAAGCCCCAGGCCAATGATACCGATACGAAGATTGTTGCTCATGTATAATTATTCTTTCAAAAAAATCTCTATTACGGGTATTTCTACAGGCGGTTTGATAACTGGCAGTTTGATGATTGCGCTGTGTTCATCGGTGGGGGTCATTAAGTTGTTGTGTTCCCGGATTGCCTGGGAGATTTCCCTGATTTCACTGGCATCGTGCAGAAACTGCATATATTTGATCCGGTTCTTGAGTCCAACAAGTCTTATGTACTCAAATGGCCAATTCATAATATGCAGATAAAGCCTGTGCTTTTCGGGATTCCATGTATAGCGGCAATCTCTTGGTTCCGGAAATTCAGCAGGCGCCATGGTGCATCCGTAGATGGAATCGTGGTTGGCTTTCATCCATGCGGCAAAGCTTTGCAGGCGACTGACGGCGCGGGGATCGAAGTTTCCTTTGGCAGACGGGCCAACATTCATAAGCAGGTTTCCACCAAGGCACACATTGTTTATGAGCAATTCTATGCATTGAGCAGATGTTTTCCAGGTTGTCTCGTCACGATAGTACCCCCAGCTGCCGGAAAAGGTATGACATCCCTCCCATACAGCAATGGAGCCATCGGTTTTGCGCGGAGGTTCAGAGAGCATGACCTGTTCCGGGGTGATAATATCTGCGGAATCCGGATAGTCTAAACGGTCGTTAATGAGTATATCCGGCTGCAACTGCCGAACCATCTGCACTAGCGCGGGAGAATCCCAGTCCTTGCGGCCTTTGCCGTCTCGACCGATGTGCGGATAGGAGAAATCAAAGAAAAGAAGATCAATTTTCCCGTAATTTGTCAGAATTTCCCTCACTTGGTTGAACATATACTCACGATACCGTGCCATGTCTCTTCCCTGGTTTAATTCATCACGGTTCTCCTTGAGCTTCAACACATGGATGTCATCAACGGTAAAATCCGGGTGATGCCAGTCCAGCAATGAATAGTATAATCCGATGTGAATATTTTGGGCACGGAATGCATCCACGACCTCGCGCAGGGCATCGCGTCCAAAAGGCGTATTGGTGACTTTATAGTCGGTATACTGGCTGTCCCAAAGGCAGAATCCATCATGATGTTTGGTAGTTATAACCAAATATTTCATTCCTGCCTCGACTGCCAGGCGTGCCCATTCATTTGGGTTGAAGTCAACAGGATTGAAGTGTTCAAAATATTTCAGGTATTCTTCGCAAGGAATGTACTCATACCGCTGAACCCACTCATGACGCGCTGGCAAACTATATATTCCCCAATGAATGAACATGCCAAAACGGTCATGCACATACCAGTCAAACTTCCTTCGTTTTTCCATGAAAACAAGCTCCTATCGTATTATTATTCCCCAAAATCTTGTTTTTTCAGAAAGATTTCGGGTAGGGATTGAACCATGGCAGTTCTCTACGCCACGCCCCCTTGGGCTGATTCCACCATCACCGGTCCGCCGTGTTTCCCTCTGCTTTGCAATGTTCTGAATCAGTTGACGCACCAATGCTCTTTTTCCACAAATGTCCTTTCAGTGACAGGCTCAGCATGTCCATCAACAAATAGAATATTGATTCTGTTTGCATGTCTGTCTGAAGCGTTCATGAAAACTTTGTCTTGATATGACTCTTTAATCCCGTTGTAATTGTGGTCCTTATCAAATGGGACATACTCTGAAATCTCCCCATTTGCGTTGAGATACCAGGGAGTAATGATCATTGTTGCAGGATAATTGCTGCTATGATTCCCATCCATAATTGCAAAGACCGTTGATGGTTTTTTTACCTTGTCATATTTTACACGCAAGTGAAAATGCCCATCATGGTGAGGATAAAGGTTAATCATGACTGCCGCATAGCTGGAAATCCAATATGGTGTGTCTGAATTAGGATCTGCACCGCAGGTAAATACGTTTTTCTTCCCCTGCGCCGAAGCATCATATTTTTCCCCACTGTCAATGTATGGGGCAACCAATCCGTTCCAGCTGCGTCTGAAACCAGTGTCATCCCAACTGTACCAGTTGGTCGGCTGCCCGCCTTCATGATCATTGCAGTATATGGCAATGCCCTGCCCAATTTGTCGCAGATTGGAAACGCAAGCAATGGTGCGTGCTCTCTCCCGTGCCTTGGAGAGAGCCGGAAGCAGCATTGACGCCAGAATTGCGATGATCGCAATTACCAC
>JAAZKR010000225.1 GCA_012799725.1 Oligosphaeraceae bacterium
GGTGATCCTGTAAAAAATGCTTCTGGCAGGAGTTCGTTTGTGTCGCCGGCGCTGGTTTCGGGGTGCCGCCCACCCCCGGTTCCCCCGCCCTTATATGTTATTTGCATTCCCGCAATTTCCCCCACAGCGAGAATGGGACAGCAACTCGTCGGAGCTGTGGGGGAAGAAATTGCGGAATGCAAATCGGAAAAGGGGGCTGGGGAAAACCAATGTCAATTTGCAATTTGCCGCAAACGCTTTACGGTGGTGTTGATTTCCTTCAGGGCAGATCCCAATATCACCGGTTCGGCTGATCTGGCGTCCGCGTTCCGTCCGTATCCCGTCCGTGTGGGTTGTGAACGGCAGCCCACCCCAAATTTTCTGTGTTTTCCGTGGTTAAAAAATAGGGCAGCGCACTAGCCCATCTTTCTCACTTTCGCCCCCTTTTGAGGCTAAAAAGGCACAGCAAAATTTTTTTGCTGATTATACCCATAGCGAGATTCAGATTTTCGACGCCGGACGCCAGCCTTAGGGGCCGCATCAGGCTTATATTAAAAACTATGGCTATCAGGATATAGAATATAGCATTTGTTATAAGCAGCAGGGGCTTGGTTGTGCCTGGGAGTAGAAAAATGCAGCAAATTCCGATAAGCACATAAGGCAAATACAGCGCTATGTTCATGAGCAGATAGGAATTTCTGAAATTAACAGTGTAGCTCAGGCAATAGTTTTCATAATCCTTGATGACCTTGTAAAATCGATTGAAGCTCAATACGGATTGCTGGAAAACTTTCACCACCGGAATCCCCCGAAAGTACTCCACTCCCTCCGTATTGATATTCTCCAAAGCGTATTGGTATTCTTTCAACTTGGCGCTTTTACTGCTGCTAAATGACGATTTAAGCGCGATGATAGCCAGGGCAAGACAAAATATTATCACCAGCCCAAAGCGAAAATCAATAATAAACATGGAAATCAAAATTACCAGCGGGATTAGAATTCCTGGGATCATATCTGGAAATAGATGAGCAATAAATAGATGCGTCAGCCCGGCATTGTCGTCAATGATTTTCCTTAGTCTGCCGGATTCGTGAGATTGAAAATATCCGATGGGCAGGTCGAGAAGATGGGAAAAGCTGGCTTCCCGAAGGCCATTTTCGACCTCGAAGGCTATCAGATGAGCTAAAATAGCGGCTGTAAAGGTGCAAAAAGTAGAAAAAATCTGTGAGAACACAGCCCACAAAAGCGAATTGCGAACTAGGGCGGCATCGAATTCCGGATAAGACAAAAAAACCGAGCGGATTATCTGCCAGATATAATAAACCGGCAGCAACGAAGTCAAAGCAGCAATAGCTTGCAAAAGCACGCAAGGGAAAAGGTATTTGCTTTTGGACTTGCCATATTTTTGTATTATCGAAAATATGGATTCCGGTTTTTTCATATTAGCCTAACTATTTTCGTGTCTTTTGTTGTTAAAACTGGGTTGTTGGCGTCAGTCCAGGTTCTTTTAGCAATGCGACTGGGTCATTGCAGAATTCGACGGCTGTTTTTTTGCTTAGCAAGCGTTTGGCGATCAGGCTTTCGAGTGCCTGTTCCATGGTCTGCATGCCATCGGCTTGCCCGGTTTGAATTGCGTTTCTGATTTGGTGTGTGCGGCCATCGCGTATTAAAGCCCGAACCGCTGGCGTGACCGTCAGGATTTCCGCTGCCAGGGAGCGACCTTGCTTATTATCCCAAGGCACCAGCTTCTGGCAGATTACATAGCGCAGGGTGGATGCCAGCTGGATGGTGACCTGCGCTTGCTGCGCCGCTGGAAATTGGCTGATGACTCGCGATACGGTCTGCACTGCATCCGAGGTATGCAATGTAGCGAAGGTCAAGTGGCCGGTTTCGGCCAAAGCCAAGGCGGCGGTCGTTGTTTCCAGGTCGCGCATTTCACCGACGACCACGACATCCGGGTCTTCCCGCAAGGAGCGCCGCAAGGCTTCCGCAAAACTGGCCGTGTCGCGCCCGACTTCCCGCTGCGTGACCAGTGCCATTTTACTGATATGCTGATACTCGATCGGGTCTTCAATGGTGTGAATGTGGCAGGCACGGGTGGCATTGATTTCGTTGACGATGCTGGCAATCGTCGTCGATTTGCCGGAACCCGTGGCGCCGGTCACCAGCACCAACCCTGAATGCATGGTGACAATCTGTTTCAACAACGTGGTGTTCAAGCCGAGCTCTTCCAAAGGGAAAAATGCGTTCGGCAACAACCTGATAGCTGCCGCGGTGCTGTTTTGCTGGACGTAGACATTGATGCGCAAGCGATAGCCATCGCCGATGGTCACCCCGATGTCCAGCTCCTGCTCCGCACGAAATTTCGCGAGCATGACCTCCGGCACGATAACCTGCAAGGCTTGCTCAATGTCCTCGGGCGTCAACACGTCATAGCCTGGCGCCGCTTTCAGCACGCCATGCACCCGTATCATCGGCGGATTTCCGGCTACTAGATGTAGGTCGGAAGCATTTTGA
>JAAZKR010000226.1 GCA_012799725.1 Oligosphaeraceae bacterium
AAAGAGCTTGTATGACAACGAATTAAAGAAAAATTGCCGGCAAAATCTTTCATAAACAAGAAGAACTCTAGCAACTGCACTACAGAAGACTGACCCATTACGTAATTTATGCAGACTTTACGCCTTGAAACTCAGACGGAGTTGAAAAGTCCTCTTTCTCTTTTATCTTAAAGATTCTGACATTTTTAACTTTTACTTTTCGGAGTCCTGTATGTCTTCTAAGCTGTCCATCTGCCATGTCATCACCAGGATGATTATTGGTGGCGCCCAGGAAAATACGCTTTATACCATACAGGGACACTTGGAAAAAGGACATGAGGTAACTCTTATTACCGGCAAAAGCGAAGGCCCCGAGGGTAGCCTGCTGCAAAAAAAACATCCTGAAAGTATGCGCCTTATTGAGGTGCCCGAGTTGATACGAGCCATCAATCCGCTCAAGGATTATCAGGCCTACAGAAAACTTTTGTCTATATTCAGGCAAGAACGCTTTGATGTAGTGCATACACACGCCTCTAAGGCTGGCATTTTGGGACGCTTTGCCGCCCATAAGGCCAAGGTGCCCTTTATCGTGCACACCGTACATGGACAGGCTTTCCATCCCTATCAAAGCGCGTGGAAAAATCGGCTTTATATAGCCTTGGAACGCATGGCTGCCAAACGTTGCCACAAGATTTTCGCAGTGGCTCAGGCCATGATTGATCAATGCGTAAAAGCAAAAGTGGCACCAAAGCGTAAATATATGGTGGTCTATAGCGGTATGGACCTACAAGCTTTTATGAATGCTAAACCTGAAGCGGAATTGCGCCGTAAATTGGGGCTGCCGAAAGATGCCCCGGTAATCGGCACCGTTGCCAGAATATTCGAGCTTAAAGGATATGAGACTTTGGTTGAGGCCGCACCCGCATTAGTTGCAAAAGTGCCCAACCTGCGTTTTCTTTTGGTTGGAGACGGTATATTAAGAGAGAAAATCGAGCAGCGCATCGCTGAGCTGGAATTACAAGAGCACTTTGTCTTTGCCGGATTAGTGCCGCCCGAGGAGGTATGCCGCTATACTGCACTTATGGATGTGCTGCTGCATCTCTCGCTGCGCGAGGGTCTGCCACGTAGTGCCGTGCAAGCTTTGGCTAGTGCCGTGCCGGTGGTCGCTTACCCGCTGGATGGCACACCGGAGGTGGTGTTGCCCGATATGACCGGATTCCTTTGCGAAGTGGAAAATGTTGAGCAAATAGTGCAGAAAACCTTGCTCCTGTTGGAAAACCCGGAACTGCGCCATAAACTGGGCGAGAATGGACAGCGCTTAGTACGACAACTTTTTGACTGGAGGCTGATGGCTGACATTCTCGAAAAAGAATACTACAAGGGGCTGGAGCCAGTCGGCGAAAAGCCATTAATTTATCCTGTTGGAGAGTAGCCAAGATGCAAGATTGGACCGTCAAGCTTTTAGCCTTACAAGAAATAGATTTGCAGCTGACTAAGATAAACGGACAGCTCGCCCAAGTGCCGCTGAAGCAAGAAGAGGCTGAGGCGCTTTACCAGAATGAAAACCAGGCTTGTGAGAAGACACGGCAGCAAGTCAAAGAAGGTGAAGTGGCGCTCAGACAGTTGGACAACGAAATAACCATGCTGCAAAATAAAAAACGGGACTTTCAGTCCAAAACCGCACTTATCAAGAATAACGATGAATATCGTGCCGCTTTGCTGCATATAGAAAGCTGTGATCATTCTATTAAAACATTGGAAGACCAACAGTTGGAGAAAATGCTGGAGCTGGATCAACTCAAAGAACAATATGAGCAAGATAAAAAAGATATGGAGCAGGCTAAAGCCAGAGCAGAGATAGTCAAACAGGAATATGCCACCTTGGCGGAAAATTGCCGGGAACAAATCGATATACTTACCGCAGAAGCCGAAAAAGCCGCCGCAGAAATAGAACCGGAACTGCTTAGTCGGTATAGACAGCTACGCAGTGGGCGCAACCGCAACTCGGGAAGACCCTGTGTCGTACCCTTGATTGATGGTAGCTGTGGACGTTGCCGTATGCGCATGACTCCGCAAACCTGCCAAGACACAGCCAACGGCAAGGTGGTAAGCTGCCCGGAATGTGCTGCCATATTGTATAGCGAATAAACCTAAAAAAAGCAGTCGAAGCTGGGCTTTAGCCTAATGGCTTTATTCTCAAACAGTTGCAAGATTTATGCTGTTCGCCGTGTTGGTGAAACAAGGCGTTTCCCGTGCTGCTATTGCCCGATTTCTTCTTTTCGGTGAAAGATTTTCGGGAATCTTATTCTTAAGTCATTGATATACAAGTGCTTGATCGATAGGTCGCCTGATTGTCGTGCCTTTACAAGGCACTAGCGTTGGGTGGGTTCCTCACCCCAGACTAAAGTCTGGGGTTAAGCATGGTTAAACGCCTACGGCGTAATGCGTTACGCCAATCCGCCGATCTGTCAGATAAAACAACCAACTAGACTGCAAATTCGCGTGCAATCCCATCACTCGAAGCAACAACCCCTATAAAAAATTTTCGTGGCTGTTCGTGGTTCGTTGTTAAAAAATGGGTTGTGGACGTTAGCCCACGCCAAGTCCTTTGCGTCCTTTGCGTCCTTTGCGGTTATCCCCCTCATTGAACCGCCAAGGTCGCCAAGACGCCAAGCTTTTTTTTCATCCCCTTTCTTTGCGTCCTTTGCGTCCCTTGCGTTCTTTGCGGTTATCCCCTTCATTGAACCGCCAAGGTCGCCAAGACGCCAAGCTTCTTTTTCATCCCCTTTCTTTGCGTCCTTTGCGTCCTTTGCGGTTATCCCCCTCATTGAACCGCCAAGGTCGCCAAGACGCCAAGCTT
>JAAZKR010000227.1 GCA_012799725.1 Oligosphaeraceae bacterium
AGTAGTACTTCCGTTAGGTTCTATCAGACCTACGAGGGCGTTTTCATTCTCCCAACCCCATCTTTACCAAAGGTTTACATAGCACTGAATGCCTGCATCAATGATGGCGGATTTGTTGAAGTGCGTCTGCTCGCCAATGGCAAGCCCCTGCCAGGTTATCAGAAACGCCTGCCAACCCAGGATAGTGTCCACATACCACTCTTTGAACAGCTTCCTGATGGAGAGTTCCAAATCGAACTCATTTTGCAAAACACTCAATTATATTCTATCACCTTCTAAGGGGGGAGAACCCATCATGCCCGATGCGATTCATTCAGTCGGACATGGTCGATTGGAATAAAATTTCTCTGTCATCTCAAATCCAAAGTGTTTTCATCTTGGAAATTGTCCTCAAATTTTAAAAGGTAAAAAATGCAGATTTCTTTGAGTATTTCTGATTATGTAGTCATGGCCGGTTATTTGGTAGGACTGGTAGTAATTGGCTTTTTTTGTTCGTCATCGAAAAAGGATTCAAAGGCTTACTTGCTTGGAGGCGGTAAAATGCCGTACTTTGCGCTTGGCATATCCTGTTTGATGGCTGCTTTGAGTGCATTTTCACTGGTCATGGTTCCTGGTGAAATATTCAACCACGGTCTGTCATACTGGGTATTAGGTCTACTTACACCCTTGTTTACAGTAGTAACATGCAGTATCTTCATGCGATTTTACTTCAAGATTGGTGCGTTCACCCCGTTTGAATACTTGGAACGGCGTTACAGCCCAGAAATACGCACGCTGGTTGCTTCGCTGACCATTTATTTAAGACTAATCTATCTGGGCATGGTGCTCTTTTCCACCAGCAAGATTTTCGAGGGAGCCGCAGGTTGGCCGGGATGGGTTACAATTCTGCTTTGCGGTGGAATTGCTTTGATTTTCACAACGGCAGGTGGGTTCAAGGCGGTGGTATGGACCGATGTCATGCAATTTGTGGTTCTAGTTGGCGGACTGTTTTGCATCCTCGGAGCTCTGTGGATAAAAATCGACGGCGGGCTTTGGGGAGGAATTGTCTACGCCTTTCAAAATGGGCGTGGCCTCGATCAGTTTGCGAAACCCGAATTTTATATGTTGAATCCTTATGTCCGCCTATCTTTTTGGCTGCTTTTGCTGGGACAGATAATGGCACCCATCAGTATTATGGCATCGGACCAGATGACTGTACAGCGGCTTTTAGCTAGTGGCAGTTACAAGGCAGCGGTCAAAACTCAGGTCGTAAATACTTGTTTGACGATTCCGACAATCATTATCCTATGGATTATCGGATTGACGGTTTTCACGTTTTTTGCTCAGAATCCTGATGTTTCGGCAAAAAGTGGCGATACGGCTTTATTTACCTTCATTTCGACACAACTGCCCTCCCCTATTCCGGGCTTTATCATCGCCGGAATGTTGGCAGCAGTTATTTCCACATTAAACGCCGTGTTCAACAGTATGGCCACCGTCTACCTGAAAGAAATTCATCTGCGCTATCTCAATCCGGGGATGACCGAAATTGACCAAGTAAAGGTATCGCGCATTGCCACCGTTGCCATTGGTTTGATCGCCTGTGGCCTGGGATTGCTTATCACCTGTTCAGCAGAACGGCTCGCCCAAAGTGTGGTGGAAGCCTCAACGATTTTTAATGCCTTTGAAGTCGTGATTGTACCTGCTTTCATCTTTGCGGTACTTTCCCGTCGTGCAAGTACCCTGCTGGCTTGGGTGACCGCAGGTCTTCTTTGGGGGCTAAAACTGGGAATGATCACTTGGTACTTCCTTAGCACCGCCACAATTAGAGACTGGCAGCCCGGCATGGCAACGGGCTGGGCAGGACCTCTAGAATGGAGTTTTTCTGTGCCACCCATCCTCATTGGATTATTGGTTCTGGTCCTCTGGATTTATCTACGCAATCGTGGAAAACGATTTACAACGCCGGTACTAGTGTTGGGGACATCACTAATTGGCTATGGGATTGCCCTGATCATCTGGGCAATTTTCAGCAATATTTACTGTCGCGAGACAGCTCGCGCAGTCAGTTTCCAATGGCTGGGCTTGCCACCAATCATCTGCTACACACTGATTGGGATCATCTGGCTGACTTTCGGCAAAGTGCAACCCAAAGAAAAATATGCCGGTTTGACCCTGTTTGACAAGAGTGATATTATAGCAGACGAAAATGAAAACTGAAAACCTGCTTTGCGCAGCGAGCTGCGATTCATGGCGACACATAAAATTCGTGCGCTCTGTTTGACGGGGCGCGGTTAGACCACCTCTAAAAAAGGATTTTTCACAGCCGCCCCATAGATTTTCAGAGCGCGGTTCCCAAAAATAGCCAACCCCGTCCCAAAGTATTCAGGCAGCATTTTATCCGCAGATTACACAGATGCACGCAGATTTTCAGGACAAGGAGTCGAGTGGCGTCGCTATTTAAGCGATGTAAGACCTTAACTATGCATAATCCCGGTTTTCAAGCCCGATTGACGACTTTTTCTGCAGATAATCAAGAGCGGTCGAGTTGTTTTGCCTATCTTCAGATAACTGAACCTCTGTGAAGTTGCACTGGCACTGTTTTGGTTTTCGGGAGCTTCATTCAAGCCCTGCCAGCACTTCTTCGAGCGGTTTCCCCAGCGCAGAGCGCCACACAAACTCCCCCAAGAAGCGCAGCGCCAGCAAGGGCGCCACAACAGGGAGAAGTGGACTTGACCCAGCGAAATGCTTTCAGCAAGAATGGCGTTTGTGCCGCCCCCGGGCTAAAAGGTGCCACTGTATTTTCACAAGTCAAATTTCAACAATGCAATTTTTTGCCATACTTAAATTATTGGTCAATAATCAGATAAAGAAAAAATAATGCTCGCTTTCTTGAACCTGAGGTTCAGTTGTCTTGCCGCCCGAAAAACTCTGGTTGGGCAGGTGTGCTGCTAGACGCGGGTTTCCTGCAAATTGTCCCAGCGGAGCGCCGGGGTGCGTACTGACCCATTACCCCAAATCGTCTGTGGGCAACATAAAATTCCGGGCAACAGTTGTCCCTGTCTGATTATTCAATATAGTATACCCCTTTACTTAGTTCCGCCAGAAGCGAATATAAAAAACAATAAAAAATATAAAGAACGAAACCTTCACCCTCCCCCTCTCCCCACGCTCCCTGCCTCTGCACTATTTCCCCTCTCCTTCAGGCTTGCTTGCTGCTGGGTGGCGTGCCGTAATGTTTGCGGAAGCAATTGGAGAAGTAATATGGGCATCGCCAGCCGGTGAGAAGTGCGACTTCCTTGATGAAGAATGTGTTTTCCTCAAGCAGTTCCTTAGCTCTGACCAAGCGTATCTCGACCAGCATCTGGCGTGTAGTTTTGCCGGTTTTACGCATGAAGACCCGGTTCAGGTATTGTGTTGATACGCCTGCGTAGCGGGCGATGTCCGCGACTCCGAGCGCCGGATTGAAATAGTTGCTGTGCATGTAGTCCAATGCTTTTTCCGTCGGTGAATAGGATGGCATTGTCTGCCGATGATTTTTCGGCAGCAGTACGATCAAGGTGAGCAGGTTTTCCAGGACTGCTGACATCAGCTTCTTCTGTATTGCGGCAAAGTCCTCATGCCCTTCGATTTTCATCAATGCCAGCAGGAGGTCCGGCATGATGTTCAGGCGCATGGTTTCATCATCAAGGGTGTAATATATGTACGACCAATTGACGTAGCCGATGCGTATCCGCTGATGGGTGATTTCCACCGGCATGATAGGTTTCTTGTAGGAGGCGTGCATACGCTCCGACAGAGTATAAGAATAGGTGTGCACACGCCCCGGCGGAATATAATAAATCGTATATGGAGGCTCCTGCCCCGCAATGCCGCAGATTTTCAGTTCCCAGCCCTTGTGGGTATGTGGTATCCATATGTCCGTATCCGTAATGTCTTTTCTCGAAAGGCTAAGTTCCTCGACCACCCGGAATCCTTCGTTCAGAACTTTGCCCAGAGAAAGCATAACATAATGTTCATTGAATAGCATCTTCAGCTCCGGTACACCGTTGACTTATGCTGCCACCGCCCAGAATCTTGTTCTTTTATGGACGATGGACAGGGACAAGAATGACAATGGATTTTCCATGCCGTGTTTTGTCCACACCAAGGATAATATAATCTTTGCCGATGGGAGTGCGCCCACATTCTCATGTAACTTGCAGTATAAGTTTCGTTTTTTATATTCTTTCCGCCTTTTTTTATATGCGCAAACAGTTGTTTTTTATGAAATTCATGTTACAGTTGATATAGCGCTGAGGCTAGTGCGGCTATTCCGAGACGGAATGTCAGGCATGGAGATTATACACAGTTGATGTAAAAAATTCCGGTATCAACGACAGCCAAAATAGAACAAAAGAACAAAAGAACAAAAGTAGAACGAAAGGAAGAGCCTGAAATGCAAAAACCAGAAAACGGCCGGAGATGGAACAGGCAACTGAAGCCCAGGTGTTTACGCTTTTATTTCACTCTTATCGAACTGCTTATAGTTATAGCCATCATCGCTATTCTGGCGGCAATGCTGTTGCCGGCCTTGAGCAAGGCGCGCAGCAAGGCGCAGACGATCCGGTGCGTGAGCCAGCAAGGTCAGGTCGCCATGATGGCTATCCTGTACGCCGACGACAACTTGGGACTGATGCCGGTGCGTGTCGAAATCTCGCCGGCGAGCCTCTGTAGCGCACAGTGTGGAAATACCCATCGGGCGGCGGTCCAGACGCTCATCTGCGGGGGCTATGGCCCCAAGGGCGGATTTAGCAGCCTCTACATCTGCCCGTCCGCCCCGATCCCTTCGAGCTCGATGAGCGATCCAACCAACTGGATTTGGTACACCTACGCCACCTACGGCATGGCTACGGTCGGGGACCTCACACACAGTTCCTATGCACCGTCGTTGGGCATGTACAGGCTGTCGCGGCTGTTAGTAGCCGGAAACCACTATTACTTGCAGCTCGAGAAGCTTTCAAAGCCGTCGTCGGTACTGTACACCACCGATGGAGTCAAGGGCACCAGCGCCTCTGCCTATCGCTACGCATACCGCAAGCATACCTTTTGCCAAGCCAATGCGTGCCATATCGGGCAGATCGTGACCAACTTCGCCGACGGGCACGCGGCGGCGCATCCACCGAAAGAACTCTTCGATACGATAAGACACAACTCCAGCGACGGTTTTGCTGAGGGGTTTACGTTTTATTTCAATGGCAGGTGTGTAACGTTCGAATGATCTTGGGGAACTCGAATTACGAGTTTTCAGTGCGTTCTCAATGCGACGAACACAGGCTGAAATATACCCCCATGGATAGGGATGTGTAAAAAAAACTTCCGGCGGCAAGTGCAGCCGTCGGCAATGACAACCCAAAAAGAGGAGTCTGAAATGCGAAAACAGGAACACGAACGGGATGGAATGAACAACCGAAGCCCAAATGTTTACGCTTTTGGCTTTACCCTTATTGAACTGCTGGTAGTCATCGCCATCATCGCTATTCTGGCGGCGATGTTGCTGCCGGCTCTGGGCAAGGCGCGCAACAGGGCGCAGGCAACCCGGTGCTTGAGCCAGCAGAGCCAGGTCATCAAGATGTCCATCATGTACGCCGATGACAACAAAGGGGTGCTTCCATTGCGCAGCGAACTCGCGTCGAGCGGTCACTGCCTCGCGCAGTGCGGAAGCCGCCACCGGTCGGCGCTTGAGACGATAATCTGTGCAGGCTACGGCCCCAAAGGCACATTCAACAGCGCCTACATCTGCCCGTCCGGCAAAATCACTTCGATGAGCGATCCAACCGACTGGATTTGGTACACCTACGCCACCTACGGCATGGCTAAGGCCGAAGAACTCACAGAAAGTTTTTATGAATCGTCGTGGGGCTTGTACAGACTGTCGCGGCTGTTAGTGAGTGGAAGCAGCTATTACCTGCGGTTCGACAAGCTTTCACATCCGGCATCGGTGCTGTACACCACCGATGCAGTCAAGAGTGATGGCATCACCCCGAATCGCTACGCCATACGCAACCACAGTCACAGCAAGGCCGACGCACGCCATAACGGACAGCTCGTGATCAGC
Source organism: Oligosphaeraceae bacterium (assembly GCA_012799725.1). GTDB lineage: Bacteria > Verrucomicrobiota > Lentisphaeria > Oligosphaerales > Oligosphaeraceae > JAAZIY01. The sequence continues at coordinate 6,077 of JAAZKR010000227.1, forward strand.
TTTGCCGACGGACACGCGGCGTCGCTCCTGCCTACAGAATTCTATGGCTTGATCAAAAATAACCTTAAGGACTATTTGGACGGGGCGTTCGCGTACTCCCTCAACGGCACGCTGGCAGTGCTCGATTGATCTTGGAAAACTTGTATTGCGTAAGGCGCAAAAGATTTTCGCCTGATTCTTGAAAATGAAACATTTTGTGGAAGACCTGTTGTTTGGGCTTGCCATGCTGGCGACCTTGCCGTTCAGCGCCTACGAGATAAGAAAAGACATCCATTACTACGATCCGGACTTCCCGCGCGCCGGTAATTCTGCCTATCTGGATGAACGGCGTACGCTGGACCTTTACTATCCGACGCACCGAAAGGATTTTTCGACTGTAGTGGTTTTCCACGGTGCGGGCTGATCCGAGGCAGCAAGACGTTTTACCACGCACTCGAGGAGCAGGACATCGCGGTGGCGGCAGTCAACTACCGCCTATCGCCGCAAGCAAAAATGCCCGGATTATATCTATGACGCAGCTGCGGCGGTAGCATGGGTGATGAAACACATTCCGGAGTACGGCGGCAATCCCAAGATGATTTTTATGGCTGGACACTCCGCAGGCGGCTGGCTCACGGCGATGGCCACCCTTGACCCAAAATACCTTGGCACGTTCGGGTTTTCGCCGATGCAGCTGGCGAGGGCGCTGCCGAGTAGCGGGCAGATGACCACACATTTCCAAGTACTCAAGAAATGCCGTATGCAAGACCAGCAAGTCCCGCAATTTGTGAGTGACCAGTATGCGCCACTCTCTTTCGTGAGCAAGGATGCACACCGCCATTGATCTTCATCGCGGGCGATAACGCGACAGAGATACCTGGGAGGGTGCGTGAAAATTTGATGCTCCACTCGCTGCCCGCCGCAGTTAAGCATCCAGACTGCCAGATCTTCAAGTATCCTGGGTTTACGCACGAGCCGTATGGCACCCGGCGATGCAGAAACTGCGGATGTGGATACAGTCGATAGAACGCGAGGAGGCACGTAAAAAGAGCCGTTCAAAAATTAAGTTTACAGCTCAAAATAATTTCAGAACTGTTGCCTTTTTTTAACGACTCCTAAGGCGAAAACGGGGGACTAAACCCGAAGGACTTTATTCTTTAAAATAACGAAAGACTTGGTGCCCACACGGACGGGAAGTCCCTCATCCATTTAAAATGACACGAGTATAAAAGGAGGAATTGAAATGCACAAGATGACCTGCAGGATCACATTTTGGCTGCTGCCGCTCGCGATGGCGGTGGTTCCCCTGCCGCTTTCGGCGGCGGAAGTGCGCCTGGCCTCGGGCGGCGTGACGGACTACACGATCGTGGGGCCGGCGGAACCCTCCCGCGACGAGGCCGCCGCGACCAATGACCTGCAGGAGTTCCTCACCCGAATCACCGGCGCGCAGTTCACCGTCGGCGGCAACGCGAGGCATCGGATCCACATCGGAAGGAAGGCCCCGGGGGACACGGCTCCGCTCGAGGCCTTCGAGCGCCGCGTGCGGGAGGAGGGCGGCGACGTGTACATCTACGGCAACGGATGCTCGGGCAATGCATTCGCGGTCTATGACTTCCTCGAGAAGTTCTTCAACTGCCGCTGGTACACCTTCTTCGGCGACATGTCCATCCCGGAAAAGCGCGAGGCGGTGTTCCCGTCGCTCACGCTTGACGTGGTCCCGTCGTTCGACAGCTTCTGCTACTTCGGAAACCTCTACACGCAGCGCACCACGCACGGGGAGGACTTCCGGCGCCGCTCGCGCATCTACGACTATCGGCTGCCGGAGGGCACCCCGGTGCCACGGCTGGGAAGCAACTACCCGCACGTGCCGTCGCGCTACCTGCCCCCAGGCATGGTCAAGCCAGGGGCGGACAGCCCGGTGTACGGCCCCTACAAGTACTTCGAGGACAAGGCATATTTCAAGACCAACCCGGAATTCTATTCGCTCAGCCGGAGTGGCGTCCGGGATTGGGCCTATCATCTCTGCTATTCCAACAAGGAGATGCGCCGCGAGCTGATCAAGAACTACCTGGAAATCGTGGAGAAAGAGTACAAGGGCGGCCCGGCACTGATGCTGGCCGACCTCAACGACAAGGGCAAGGCTGGAATGCCGCTCTGCTGGTGCCCCGAATGCGCAAAGCTGAACGAGACGTATGGCAACACGGCGGGCTGCTACTGGGACTTCATTCTCGAAATCTGCCAGGTCTTCAAGGAAAAATATCCGGAAATCCTTTTGCAGGCGCCGGTGTACCAGTCCACTCGCGACGTGCCGGAAAAAATGCAGGGGAAGTTCCCTGACAACCTGGTGCTGGAGTTTGCGCCGCTTGACGAGACGGACTTCCTGAAACCCTATGAACCCTACGCCCCCGCCGCATGCGACATGATTGAAAGCTGGCGCAGCCTTACCGACGGCAAGCTCGCCATCTGGATTTATCCGACCGTCTACCCGCGCCCCCTGTATACCCGCCCGCTGGTCGCGAACATCGACCGCCTGGTGCGGAACCTGCGCTATCTGCACAGGCACGGCTTCAGTGAACTTGGCGCGGAGTTCGGGTGCGGGCCGTATGGCGAGATGGGCTTCAACGAGCTGAGGGTGTACCTGCTGGCCTGCCTGGCCCGCGACGTGGAGGCCGACGTCCCCGCCCTCATCCAGGACTTCATGGAGCACTACTACGGCGCGGCCGCCCCGGCCATGATGCAGTACCTCGCGGAGCTGGAGCAGTGCGAAAAAAACGAGGCCAACTTCATGCGCTGGTGGCCGGACCACCGGAGCGTCTTGCAGTACCTCACGCCCGAAAACCTGCTGAAATGGCAGGGGGATTTCGACAGGATGGAGCAACTCACCGCCGGCGACGAAAAAGCCAACATGCATGTGCGCCGCGCACGGACAAACCTCGACGAGGCGACGTTGAGCGTATGGTACAAGTTCCAAGACGGGCAGATGCCGGACCGGGAGCTGATGCGCACCCGCCACAGGAAGACGAAGCAGGATTCCTACAACGACATGCTCGCAACGTACGAACCGGCGGAGGAACGCAAGACGTACGTGGACAGGTGCGTCAGCTGGGCCGACCGCTCGATGTACTACCACTACGCGATGGCCGGCGAGTGGAAGCCGCTCCCCGAGGAGTTCGCACAGCTCCCCGCCGGGCAGTTGAAGCGCATCGTCCCGTGCATAAACAACAGGCGGATCCCCGAGGACGCGGAAGCGGCGACAGGGCTGGCGGTCAAGGGAGTGCTTCCGGAAAAATTCAACCTGCAAATCTACCGCTGGGAGGCGCCGCCGGTCGAAGTCCGCAACGCATTCAAGGAACGCCTCATGCCCGCCGAGGTGCAGAAGGCAGCGGGCAGGGGCTACCAAATGTATTACATCGGCACCTCGAGGCTGTGGCCGGATTCAATGCTGTCGTTCAATATCGGCGGAGGCATGGTGACGCTCGGATACCTCTGGAACGCGGGGAGTCCGGAGCAGAAATACGATTTCCACCTGTCCCTCAAGCTCGAGGACGACGGCAGGACGCTGTGGTGCGACGAGCTTGTCATGGTCAAGTCGGACAAGCCCTCGACGCTGGAAGACAGGAACCTGTACCCCGGAACAGCACCCCGGGTATATATAAAAGGAAAATCCTCCGCCGAAAATAAGAGCCAGAAGGCATCTGAAAAACTTTCCCCTATCACCCAAAACAAGGAGACAGCCATGACCAAAGAAATTCCTCCCATTCGCCCGGATTACAACAGAGCCAATTACGATAAAGACAACGTGGCTCCGTTTACCCTCGAGGATCCGCTGGCGTTTGCAGACGGCACAAAGTTGACATCACCCGCGCAATGGCCCGAGCGCCGTGCGGAAATCCTACGCATCTTCGCCAGCGAAATGTATGGGCAGGAACCCCCGAAGCCGGAAAAACTTGTCGTGGAAAAAGTGGAGGAATGCCCCAATGCCCTGGGAGGCTTTGCCGTGCGCAGTCAATACCAGATGTGGTTCAAGCCGGATAAATCGGGTCCCTGCGTCCGCTGGGTTCTATTCCGCCCGCGCTACGCCGGCAAACCCGTCCCTGTCATTCTGTTCCTGAATTACCGTGGAAACCATGAACTCGTGCCGGATCCGGAAATCCCGCTTATCCAGGCCTGGGTACAAGACGAAGGGGAAATTACGGACGGCAATGCCGCTTCGGAGAGGACGCGCGGGATCATGTGCGATCCACGTCATAGATACGCTTTCCCTATTGGCGTGCTGCTGGCCCGGGGCTTTGCGGTCATGAGCGCATCCTATGCCGAACTCTCCCCCGACCCCAGCTACACGGAAACCAATCCCCGCTTCCAACAGCAGAACTTTGCCTACACAGGAGTGTTTTCCCTGTGGGGGAAACGGGATGAAACCAAGACGGACAACCCGACTGCGCTGGGCGCCTGGGCCTGGGGGCTTTCACGAGGATTGGACCTAGCCTGGCAAATCCCCGAACTGGATGCAGCCAAAGCCGTGGTCACAGGCTGTTCACGGCTGGGCAAGGCCGCCCTTCTTGCCGCCGCAAGGGACGAGCGTTTTGCAGTCTGCGTGCCGAACCAGTGCGGCGGCGGCGGCGTCTGTCTGGCGAAACGGGATTTCGGGGAATGTATCGGGACAGAGCTCATCATGTTCACTCACTGGTATTGTAAGGCATATAAGAAATATGAAAAGAACCCTCCGCTCCTGCTGAACTTTGACCAACACATGCTCCTTGCATCCATCGCGCCGCGCCGCGTCCTGGTGCAGGGCTTTGGCCCCAATGACTGGATGGATACCGAGGGAGAGTACCTGGCCTGCCGCGCCGCATCGCCCGTCTGGGAGTTCCTGGGGCTTCCGGGAATGCCGGGCGAGGGATTCCCGGACTATTTCGACACTTCGGCAATAGGACCGTACCTTGGCTACGTCCGGCGGCTGGAAGCCCACGGCATCGCCGCCCATGATTGGGTCTGGCTGATGGATTTTGCCATGCAGGCCTTTTCCGATGACAAGGCGCAGGCAAAATGAAGATGGTGGTCTTCAAGGCGAAGCAAGGATGATTTACTTGGCGTTCTTGGCATTCTTTGCGTTCTTGGCGTTCTTGGCGTTCTTTGCGGTTAGTTCTTTGCATTCTTTGCATTCTTTGCATTCTTTGCGTTCTTTGCGGTTAGTTCTTTGCATTCTTTGCGGTTAGTTCTTTGCATTCTTTGCGGTTAGTTCTTTTAATCCCGCAGACAAAGCTTCACAGAAGAATGCCTGGAACTGAGCAACAGACAGAGCCAGTGCCTGGCTGCCAGGCAGGAAACTTTGATTGGTGCCTGGAATGAAATGACGAACTTTTCGCTGGGACTGCCGGCCGGGATCGGCTCAGGACGCAATACTGCGTATGTCATATGGTACGCTGGAATGCATACGGATCGTACGGATATCGAGTTTGCTGAGGTTTCACTGGAGTAAGCTGAACACAGAAGTTGCCCTGCCGGATGAGCCTGCTTTGGCAAAATTCTTGTGTGCCGAACTCGGTTTTACACAATTGCGTCGGGGGGGCGATATGAAGTGCCGGCGGCTCGCCGGCACCGGCCTCGCGCCCGCTTAAATGATACGAAAGGGGACCCTTATGAACATCAATCCAACTGTTATCAACAATGGCGTGGTTTTTTATCTGCCAAAAGACCGCTTCGGATACTTTGCTTGGCCAAGCATCGCACGGCAGGACGACGGGACGCTGCTGCTGGTGGCCTCCGGCTTCCGGGCTGCCCATATCTGCCCATGGGGAAAAACCGTAATCTTCCGCAGCAGTGATAACGGCGAGACTTGGAGCTATCCGCAGATCATCAATGACACCCCGCTGGATGACCGCGACCCCGGCATCATCAGCCTGGGCGGGCAACGGGTGGCCATCACCTGGTTCACCTCGAATACCTCCTCCTATCACAAACCCGACCCGACCAGCGGCTGGCCCGAGGAACGCAGGGAAGAGGGAGCAGTGCTGGATACTTGGGAGCTTCCGATGTGTTCACGCAATATAGGATCCTGGCTCCGCGTCAGCCCGGATGGATATTACTGGGGCGAGACCAGTCAGGTGCCCGTTAACACCCCGCACGGTTTTATCATCTTGAAAGACGGCTCATGGCTGTATTTCGGCAAAAGATGGGACATCGACCGGGCAACCGCAAGCTACATTGCTGGCGCTCCGATTGTCGCCGTCCGCTCGACAGATGAAGGACGCACTTGGGAGATGCTTGGCAGTGTTCCCGCAGCCAGTGACTGCAGCTACGCATGGATGCACGAACCGCACGTGCTGGAATTGAAAGACGGCGGTCTGCTGGGAGCCATCCGGATTAGCAGGCCCCAGAGTCATTTCCAGCTTGCCCTGACCCGCTCCCAGGATGGCGGACGCACATGGTCCACCGCCGAGGAATGCGGGATGCCCGGTTCCCCGCCGCATCTGCTGCGGCATTCCTCCGGAGCCATTGTGATGGTTTACAGTTACCGTGTAAAACCGTACGGCCAGCGCGCCAGGGTCAGCTGTGACGAGGGCGCTACCTGGAGCGAGGAGATTCCGCTGCGCACAGACGGCTACCTGCCCAGCATTGACCTCGGCTATCCCGCCTCGGTGGAACTGCCGGGCGGAGAAATACTGACCATCTACTATCAAACCTTAGCGCCGGGAGATCACCCGGGAATAATGTACACCAAATGGAAACTTACTTGATCGCCCAAAGGACAGAGTGCAGGGGACGCATCCCCTGCACCCTTCGACAAATACTGGGCGAAATAGAAAAAACCGGCACCGGTTGGTGCACACACGGACTAGATACGGATGGGGAAAGTCTTTCGTCCACAAGAAACAAGAAGTTAGGTAATAGCATGAAAAAACGGATCTTTTATATGGGAGCGCTGCTGACGGCGCTTGTCGGGTTCGGCCAATACGGCGCGTCCATTTCGCTGGATCACCCAAGTGGTGTTTACAAAAGTGGCGAGACGGCCACCTGCCGGGTAGAATTGACCAAGGACGGGCAGCCACTCGAAGGAGAAAACGCGCGGATGATCCTGAAGTTCGAGAGCAAGGTGCTCGAGACAAAGGACTTCCGGACGACAGGAAGCGCAATGACGTTTCCATACACTGCCGAAAAGCCGGGATGGGTCTTCTTTGGATTTGAAGTGCTGGACAAGGACGGAAAAGCACTCAAAGGCCCCGGTGTCCAGCGCCATTCGGCCAAATCGACGATCGTGGCCGAGATCGGTGCGCTTTTCGAGCCGGAAAACATCCGGACCGGAGTGAAGCGCCCGGAGGATTTCGAGGCGTTTTGGGCAGCGCGGCGCGCAGCTCTGGACAAAGTGCCAATACAGCCAACACTGACCCCGTTCGAGTGCCAAGAGCCGGGGGTCGAGCTGTTCAAGGTGTCAGTTCCCGCAATCGGCGAGTACCCGGTGACCGGCTATCTGGCGCTGCCGGCCAACGCCAAACCCGGAAGCCTGCCGGCCTATGTGGACTGGGCGAGCTGGAGCGCGTGCGATGCTTCCCCAGGCGTGGCGGTCAACACCGCAAAACAGGGGGGCATCGGCTTCGCGCCGACCTGGCACGGACGCCCCGTCGGTATGGGAGCGGAATGGTATAATTACAAGACCACCATCAAAATCGATGGCGGACTGCTCGGCATCGAGGATCGGGAGAAATGGTGCTTCAGCGACATGTACTACCGAACCATGAGGGCGCTGGACTTTGTCAAATCACTCCCGGAATGGGATCGCAGAACACTGGTCTCCCGGGGCGGCAGCCTCGGCGGCGCCCAGTCAGCGGCAGCGGCGGCGCTGGACAAGGATGTCACGTTGGCGGTGGTCATGAATCCCTGCTTTTGCGAGTTTGACGGCTGGGCGTCCGGGCGCAAGAGTTCAATTCCGCATATCCGCATCACGAAGCGGATTCTCGCCGGCGACCGGGAGCCGCTGGAGGCTGGTGCGTACTTCGACTGCGTGAATTTCGCGCCGATGATCAAGTGCCGGACTTTCGTCTGCACCGGCGGTACCGATGAACTCTGCCCACCCTCAAATGTCTATGCCTTCTACAATGCGCTGCCTGCGGAGACGCAGAAGCAGATTTTCTTCAATCCGGGCGTTGGACATTACGGGCAGATCAACCGCAGCGTGGCTCCGCATCTGAAGAAGCTTTTCGACTCGATCAGAATCACACCCCATGAAAACTGATCCTTTACGGCTGACATTTTGTTTTTTAGAAATATTGTAAAGTTCAACAGAGTTTTTTATATATTCAAGAAAAAAACATCGGCAATCTTTGCCGGGCGGCAATGAAACAGGAAGAGAAAAAATAGCAAAAATCTATGTTCCACAAAACGAGGATCCAGAGATCATTGATCCTAAAAAAAGCAGTTGAATTTTGGGCATGAATTTGGGCGCAAGCCGCCCTCTTTCAGCTTGCATGAAGGCTTGACTTTTTGCTTTTTTCGTTTTTCCCTCCCTGCCTGCACTCCCGCCACCCCGGGTGCGCCAGCGGCAACATCAGCTGCCCCACAATTTCAGACAACTGAACCTCAGGTTCAAAAAAACGAGCATTATTTTTTCTTCATCTGATTATTGACCAATAATTTAAGTATGGCAAAAAAATTACGTTGTTGAAATTTGACTTGTGAAAATACAGTGGCACCTTTTAGCCCGAAAGGCGAGGGAACCGGGGGTGGGCGGCACCCCGAAACCAGCGCCCGGATGGCGATACAAACGAGCTCCTGCCAGAAGCATTTTTTGCAGGATCACC
>JAAZKR010000228.1 GCA_012799725.1 Oligosphaeraceae bacterium
CCATGCGTAACCTCGGGTGACCGAACCCGTAAGGTGAGGGAATCCGAGGCAGGATCACCCCCCCCTAAGATAGCGCCTGGAGGGCGCCACAAAATAAAAACTGCAATAAGTTATAGCTTTCTGGGATTTTCCGGAAAGAGAGCAGACAGCTTTAATGGGCGTCTGCTCCCCGCCTTCTTAGTCCAGACCCAATTTTTTTTGTTGTCTGGCTTTACGCGCGGCATCTTTGGCGTCCAGCTCTTTTTTATAATTATCTGTAGCGCCCTTGATTTGTCCGCCAATTTCTTCTGTTTTGCTTTTGCCTTGCCTGAACAGGTCCAGCAAGGGGGCTCGATAGCGCCAGGCCACGGCAGCAAGCAGCAAGATAATGATCAGAGTCACCAGTCGGCGCAGCAAGCCCTTGAATTGCATTTTCTGCCTGCTCTGCATGATGTCACCAACCACGACCTGCGAGGCCAAAGCATTTTGCAGGCAAATCTGCGAGCAGCATTTGATCTTGCCTTCACTGACTATGCAGTCGGCACAGACTGGCTTGCGGCAGGTAGCGCAGTTAGTTACAGCGGGAACATCGGGATGATTAAGACAAACTGGACCGGAAATCTTTCGAGCCATGTGTGCCCTCCTTGATTTATGTACATCAAGCCGGACAGATGCAAATTATGTCCGGCAACAATGCCTTACCATAATAGCTGACTAGAACTGATGCAAGAAGCGCAGGTCATTTTCATAAAGCAGACGCAGGTCATTGATGGCGTAGCGAATCATGGCAGTGCGCTCTAAACCCATGCCAAAGGCGTAGCCGCTGACTTCCTCAGGATCATAACCGACATTTTCAAATACAGCCGGATTAACCATGCCGGCACCGGCAAGCTCCAGCCAACCGGAGCCTTTGCAGACACGGCAGCCCTTGCCGGCACAGATGATGCAGGAGGCATCGCATTCCACGCTCGGTTCAGTGAAAGGGAAATAATGCGGCCTGAGACGTACCTTGACTTGCTTGCCAAACATCTCCTTGGCATAGTGAGTCAGCACACCCTTGAGGTCAGCAAGAGAGACGTTTTTATCAACATAAAGACCTTCGATCTGGTGAAAGCTCATGCCATGCGTGGCGTCCGGAGTATCGCGCCTGTAGCAGCGCCCCGGACAGATTATGCGCACCGGCGGCTTCTGGCTTTTCATAACACGTATCTGCACTGGTGAGGTCTGGGTGCGCAATATGCCGGTTTCCGGGTTCAGCCAGTTATCGCCTTGCAGCCCAAAATAAAAGGTGTCTTCGGGAGTGCGCGAAGGGTGTTCCGGAGGCGTATTCAAGGCATCGAAATTGTGCCACACATCCTCGATGTCAGGCCCGTCCGCAACAACAAAACCCATGCGCCGGAAAATGGCTACGGTTTCGTCCATAACCCGAGTGATGGGATGCTTATGCCCCAAAGGACGCTGCCGCCCGGGCAGACTGACATCCAGGCTCTGGGTTTTGCCGCCGCCAGCAGCTTGCAGCTCAGAGCTTTTCTGCTCGAAAAGCTGCAAAATTGTATTTTTTACTTGATTTAGGGTCTTGCCTGTGGCCGGCTTGTCTTCAACAGGCACTTTTCCCAGTTTAGCGGTTAGTGCCGGCAAGAGGCCCTTGCGTCCCAGGAAGCGTACGCGCAGCTCTTCGAGTGCATTTGCGTCCCGGGTCTCTGCCAGTTGCATTTCAGCTGAACTTGCTGCCTCGAGCAACTCTTTTTGTAGTTCGTTCATAAGATTATTTCCATTACCTGGGAAAAGTAGCGGCTATTTCAAGCCTAATTCAACCTGCTGTTTATTTCAGTATGCCGGCATTACCCATGAACATCATGGCGAAAGCAAGCACGAAAATGGCGATGGTTTCAACGATGCCCAGTACAATCAGGTAGTTGACGAAACCTTTGCCGGTTTCAGCCAGGGCGTCACAGGCACCGGCGGCGGCTCTGCCCTGATAAGCGGCCGAGTAACCTATGGCAAGGCCGCCCAGAAAGCCGATTAGCAGAGCCGTTGGCCAGTAGGCAACTTGGATTTTGAGCACTTCGCCCATTAAAATCATACCGTAAATGGTCTGAGACATAGGCACACCGGTCAGAATAGAAAGCTGAAAGGGAGCTGCCTTACCCTGAGCATAGCACTTTTTCCAACTGCCGATGGCGGAGGCCGCAGCAACGCCGCAACCATAAACCGAACCGAAAGCGGAAAGACCAAAGGTGGCAAATGCACCCAGATAAACCAAAGCTTGTTGAATGGATTCGCTCATTAAATGCTCCTTGCTAAAGTCAAATGAAAAAAGTCAATGTGGAAAAATTATTAAAAGACAATCCGATTGATCCGCCCTGTCCATTCTGTTCCCCTTGTCCACGGCTTACAAGAGCTCGATACTGCCGCCGGCCCGCTAGTCCTCGATCTCAGCGGTTTTAAGCGGCAGATACGGTTTGCCACTCCAGCTCAGGCCGATATGACCCGAGAACTCCAGCGTGTTAAGACGTATGCCGTGTACGAGCACGCCCATGGCCGCCAGAGCTATGTTCAGGCAGTGTCCCGACAGTATGATGAACAAGCTCATAGGGATAAGCCAGGGGGAGACTTTCCAGACCATGGCGCTCATGGCGTTAAAACTGTCTGCAATAAAGAAGCTGGACAGTCCTACAGCATAAAGCCTGAGGTAGGAAAGTACGTCAACCAAGCTGTTGACGAAGTTGAAAGGAGTGTAGATGACGTCACCCATGTCGGCCCAATTCACCGAGCAAGTCAGGATCAGAGCTGTGCCTATGCCATATAGGATTTTTGGAAGGAGTCCCAAGCTGCCGCCGGAGATGAGCAGCATCTTTACAGTGAAGAAGTTGCCCCAAAGGAAAAGCATCCAGCCCACATGCCCCAGGCTTTCGCGCAGATTGCCACTGACCGCCGCAGCCCAGAACCTGGCCAGGGAAAGATGGAAGACACCAATAATAAAGCCTATCAGTTTGACGTTCGTGCTGTTGGTATCATCCCTGAACCAAGGTATGCCCCGCATGACCAAGGGTAATTTCTCGGGCGGCAGCCCGAACCAGTTGCCGGTGAGCATGCCAAAAACCAGGATGCAAGAGCTCATTATAATCAGCAGCATGATGCTCTCGCGTTTTTTGACTTCGTCGGGTTTGCTGGCAAGGAACAATCCTATGCCGGTTGCCAGCAATAGCGCTCCATAACCGGCATCGCCTACCAGCATGCCGCAAAAAATGGACAGAAAGACAAGAAAAGCCACGCTGATATCGATTTCGTTGTAACCCGGCAGTACGCCGATGAAATCGAATATCTGCTGCGCCATTTGCAGTCGGCGCGGGATGCGCAGCTTGGTGGGCACGTCAGGATCCTCCGGATCAGCTTCCAGATAGCGCAGCCCCCAGCCCTCTTTGCGTGCGGCCTGCAGAAGCTCAGGCAGGCGTTCTTCCGGAACATAGCCGGACAGATATGAGAGCTGCTCGCCGGCCTCAGCCATGGCATCTTCAGCAGCAGCATAAGCAATTCTCTCTTCTAACAGCGCTTTTTCACGTTGCAACGCATCCATTTGACTGCCGGCCAGTTGCAAAAGCTCGGCCTCAATCTGCTGCTCTTCTGCTTGTAGTTGCGCCAATTCCTGGCGCAAGGCGGCCAAGTCCATGCCATGTGGAAATTTTTCCAAAGGCAACTCTAAGTCCTGCAAGGGATTAGGTGAAAAGACCACAAAGTAGTTTCTGCCGGCTGCCTGCTTGACAGTCTGCACACAGCAATGCTCGGGCAGTTCCGGCATCTGCTCAGTAGAGGCGTTGCACAGGGCGGCATGCCAGCCCCGCTCAGCAAATTGCTCCAATGTCTGAACGGAGAACTCACCCCAAGGCTCCAATTTTTCAATGGCCGGCCGAAGTTCGTTCTGGCGCTCTAAGTTGCGCTTGCGTTCCTGCGACAAATTCAGAACCCGGGCAACTAAATCCTCGCCGGGCTGGGCGGCGCCGGCTTTTTTCTCCGCTTCCTTAGCGTATGAACTCAAGATAAAGAGAGCCTGCCCTGTGTCCTGCTCTTGCTGTCTAAGTTTTTGGCTTTCTACAGACGCTTGTTCAGCGGCGACGGCAATATGAAACAAGCCCAGCGACTGCAAGGCGCTAAGCGCAGATTGACGCTGGCTGGAAAGACAGACCAGCGTGATTTTTTTCATCTTCTCAATCATGACAGATTAGGGAGCAGAGAGAGCTCGTTTCAATTCAGAGCAGGGCGGCATCGCGTAACTGGCACTTTTTCTTGGCAATCTTGGAACGGCCAACCGAGTTGGTTTGCTGATCGCCCAAGTAGATATTGATGCGGCGTATGTTGTCTAATGCCTCGGGTATCTTCACTTTCTCAAAAAGATTGACACGCTGAGTGACTATGCGCAACTCTATGCCGAGAAGCTCAAGCTGCTCCTCAACTATGCGACGGCGCAAACGTAGTTCAATCTGCTTTTTAAGCATCTCTAACGCCTCATCAAACCAAAGCGGCGTGCTGAACAGGTCGTAGGCGATGGCGACAAAAGTCAGCGAGACAAAAACCGGTACGTCCGTGCCGGCTACGTTGTGCGTGCCCACCTGCCAATCGCTGACTTGCAGCAAACCGGACAACTCCGACGCTTCCGGCAGGGAAAACAAGTCGAGAGTCTTGAGATTGCGCTTGTATTCTTCCTGCAATTGACGGTCTATGCTTGCCAAAGTCTCGCGTATATGGCTGACCTCAATTTGCAACTGCTGTTTCTTGAGCTGCAAAGTGGGCAGATAACGCTGAAAACGCTTCAGGCTGTCGCGCTGTAGCTTTAACTCGTTCTTGGTTAGTTTGATCTTGGACATGAAAGCGATGCCGACAGAAGAACGCTAAGAAATCGTGCAATTCCTCGAGCGATTTTCGTAAAAAACAGATTTCTTGCACTTAATGGAATGTATTCTTGTGCAATAGGTTGTGTCTATGGGAAAGCAGCCTCGCAGAGGCGGCACATGAATCGGCGTGGGCGATGCGTAGCACAACCATCAACCATTGGCAAACGACAAATGACTGATGACCATGGCATAACACCGACATCAGGCATTTTCTTTTTTGGGCCAGAACTCCTGCAAGGTCTGGGTATTGATGCCGGTTTCTTCCGGCTCAAAGCATTCCGCCAGGGTTTTCCAACCCAAATCCAGTGCTTCTTCAAGCGGAATGTTTACAGAAAGATCCATCATGCGCGCTTCAAAAAGCGCACCGTATTTGAGCAGTTTGCGGTCCCATTCACTCATGCGGAAGCCCATGGACTGCTTCTCCAGGGTCTCCTTGAACTCGGCATAAAGCCTGATCATCGTGTCCATGACGATACGATGATCGGCCCGAGTGCGATTATTCACCTGCTGTTTAAGCCGGCTCAGAGAGCCAAAGGGCTCGATGCGCCCATTGACTAAGTAGAACTGCCCTTCGGTGATGTAGCCGGTATTGTCCGGCACCGGGTGAGTGACGTCATCGCCCGGCATGGTAGTGACTGCCAAAATGGTGATGGAGCCGGCATCTTCAAAGTCAACGGCCTTCTCGTAACGCGCCGCCAGCTGGCTGTAAAGATCGCCGGGATAACCGCGATTAGAGGGTATCTGCTCCATGGTGATGGCGATCTCTTTCAAGGAGTCGCAGAAGTTGGTCATGTCGGTAAGCAAGACCAGAACACGCTTGTCATGCTCGGTCGCAAAGTATTCTGCCGCTGCTAAAGCAAGATCAGGCACCAGCAGACATTCCACTATGGGGTCGGAGGCGGTGTGCACGAACATGACGGCACGCGATAAAGCGCCATGCTCATCTAAAGTGTTGCGGAAGAAGAGATAGTCGTCATACTTCAGACCCATGCCGCCCAAAATGATGATGTCTACCTCGGCCTGCATGGCAATACGGGCAAGCAGCTCGTTGTAAGGCTCGCCGGCTACCGAGAAAATAGGCAGCTTCTGACTCTCTACCAAAGTGTTGAAGACGTCAATCATGGGCACGCCGGTACGTATCATGTTGCGCGGAATAATGCGGTTGGCCGGATTCACCGAAGGCCCGCCTATGTCTATCATGTTGTCACTCAAGGGCGCCCCCTTGTCGCGTGGATTGCCGCTGCCGCTGAAAATACGGCCCAGCAAGGCCTCGCTGCCAGAGAGCCGCATGGGGCGACCAAGGAAGCGCACCTCACTGTCGGTGGCTATGCCGCGGCTGCCGGCAAAAACCTGCAATGAAACCCGGTTGCCATGCAGGCGGATGACCTGAGCCAAAGACAGCCCGCGCTCGCTGCGTACCTCGGCCAGCTCCCCATTGGCGACGTTGTCAGCCTCTACGGTGATGACGTTTCCGCTGATCTGAATGATGCGATGGTAGATTTTTCTCATCCCTGAAATGCCTTACTTGTTTTGGAGCCCTTTGCTCGAAGCGTGAAAATTCGACCCTTGCTCAATCATGTGTCTTCTGTAACGCCTGGTCAATACGCTGCTCGCAGTTTTTGTATTCTTCGGACTGCCAAGGCGCATAGTTCCAGTCGATGAAGTGTTGTCGCAGTCTCTGGAAGTAGCTCCTGGCCTCGTCCTTCTGATTGAAATGAAAATTTTTCTCGAGTACCAGCAGGATTTTGGCGAAGACCTGCTTTTGCCTGTCTGCACCACAGCCGCTGTCCACGGCGTCAAATGTGTTCTGCTGCAAGTATACTGCATCGAGGAATTCGCTTTTCAGATAGACGATGAAGTCAGAGATCGGCGTTCCTTCCTCGCCTACCACTTTCATCATCTGATCGACCTCATTGCCGCTGCGCAATATGCGCCGCGCCTTGCCTACCTGTTCTTCAGGTATGATACTGTTGTACTTGCTCCAGCTTTCCAGCGGATGTATGGCCGGATAACGCCGCGCATTGGCGCGGTCCCTGGACAGGGCCAGGAAAGAACCCACCACCTTCAAGGTGGACTGAGTTACCGGTTCCTCAAAATTGCCGCCGGCCGGACTGACTGCGCCGCAGATGGTGATGGAGCCGCTGCCGCCGTCGGGCAGCTGTACCAGGCCGGCGCGCTCATAGAATCCCGCCACCAGCGATTCGAGATATGCCGGGAAAGCTTCTTCGCCGGGTATCTCCTCGAGCCTGCCCGAGACCTCACGTAGAGCCTGTGCCCATCTGGAGGTGGAATCGGCCAGCAACAACACATGCAGCCCCATCTGACGATAGTATTCGGCTATGGTGACGCTGGTATAAATCGAAGCTTCTCTTGCAGCAACCGGCATGGAACTGGTGTTGCAGATGATGATGGTGCGGTCGATGAGCTTGCGCCCGGTACGTGGATCGTCCAAACGCGGGAACTCCCGCAGTATTTCAACCACTTCACCGGCACGCTCACCGCAGGCCGCGACGATGACGATATCTACTTCTGAGCGTTGCGAAAGAGCATGTTGCAACACGGTCTTGCCGGCACCAAAGGGGCCGGGCGTGCAGAATGTGCCGCCTTTGGCAACCGGGAAGAATGTATCTATGATCCGAGTCTGGGTCACCAGCGGTTCCACCGGCAGCATTTTTTCCTGATATGCGCTGATAGGCACCTTCACCGGCCAGGTTTGCACCATGCTTATTTCGCGCTCTTCCTCTCCATTGCTGGCCTTGGCTACGACGGTGTCTATATTGTATTCGCCTTCTTCGATGAGCCAAGTCAGTTTCCATTGACCGTTCCAGCCAAAGGGCAGCATGATTTGATGTTGAAAGATGCCTTCGGGCACCGAACCTACGCTGCAACCCGCAGTCAGGCTTGCGCCTATTTCCGCACTGGGCGTAAAATGCCATTTGCGTTCACGGTCCAGAGGATATACGTAGAGCCCGCGTTTCAGGAAGTATCCGGCCTGCTTGGCCAGCTCCGGCAATGGGTTTTGCAGCCCGTCATAGACCTGGGTGAGCAAGCCCGGTCCTAATTCGACGGAAAGCAGCTCGCCGGAGAATTCAACTAAATCACCGACCTTGACGCCGTTAGTGCTCTCGAAGACCTGTAAGTCGGCCTCATGGCCGCGCACCCGGATAAGTTCGCTTTTCAGGCGCTCATTATCCCCGGTAAGCACATAAGCCACTTCGTTTTGAATGACTCTCTGGCTGAAAGCGACACTTACCATGTTGCCATTTATGCCGGTGACTTTTCCTGTGGGTTTTAGCTCATTCATTTGCTGAATCCGGAATCTGATATCTATTGGTGTTGAATGTGTTTTTACTCGTGTTGCCTACGCATGACCCTCGTTGTCAGCTGCCTGAGGGCCTCTGCGCTCCTGCATTTCTGACATCGCTTTTTCCAGCAGCTCCGCCGCAAATGCGCTGCCTTTCTCCTCGTCTTGACGTCTCAGCTTTTCCAGTATGAGCAGTCTGTAGGCATATACAAGCAATGCTTGAAAACTGAAATTATGCCCGAGAGCAAGTTCGTCTAAGCGCTGCCAGCGCAGCTGATCCAGGGCTTGCTCTCTTTCCCAG
This sequence comes from Oligosphaeraceae bacterium, assembly GCA_012799725.1. Taxonomy (GTDB): domain Bacteria; phylum Verrucomicrobiota; class Lentisphaeria; order Oligosphaerales; family Oligosphaeraceae; genus JAAZIY01. The sequence continues at coordinate 8,474 of JAAZKR010000228.1, forward strand.
ACACCGGGCAAGAGCATGATCTCTTCAACCCGCCTGTTAAGTTGCACCGAGAATCTATCGCAGGGCCTCAGGTAGGTATTTTCATCTAATTTGCGCTTTTGGGCTCTTTGCCTGGCCAGTAGATTGCGCAAGTGACGTTCGCCCAGCTTCCAGCCTCTGACTACAGGCTGGTCATCCGCCCCCGGTTCCTCGGGCTCCAAGCTCAAAGCAGCCAAACCGGCACATTCCTCCGGGCTCAGTTTTTCCCGGCAGTATTGCATGAATTCCTCCCAGGAAAAAGCAGCTTTTTCGCCGAAACGCAGACCGGGCAGCGAGCTGATAAAATAATAGTAGTCGGAAGTCATAGAGGAAGTATTCCTTTGACCAAGCCGCAGCAAAGCCGGAGCCTAAAATTGTTCGCCTAAAATACCGGTGATCTTCGGGCTTAGATAAGCTGCCATGGTCTCAGCCAAGGCCTTGTCAGTAAAATCGTAAAGCACATCCTTGCCTTTGAATACCAGCTTGAAGCCGCCGGATATTGCCCGGCTAGGACTAAGCTCACAGTTCTGGCGCAAATCGGCAGCCAAAGCCGCATTGACAGCGGCTTCCAGCTCCTTGTACTGAGGCTCAGGTAAAAGTATTTCCAGCCGGTCTTCTTTGCCGTCACCGGATAAATAAGCCGTGCATAGCGTAGCAATGACCTTGGCAAGCTGATCGCTGGGCAAAGAGGCCTGCACCAGAGACTCTACCGCTTGACGTAAACGCTCCTCTAAAGCCCTGCGTAAATCAAGCAAAACATTGCGCGCAGCTTGACGTAGAGCCTGCTCAGAATTCTGACGCAACAGCTCTGCCTCACGACGAGCAGCCTCAATAATTTCAGTCCCCTGGGCGCGAGCCTGCTCCACTATTGCCTCAGCCTCTTGCTCAGCCTGCGCTAAAAGCCGAGCCGATTTCGCTTCGGTCTTTTTAAGTCCTTCTTCATCTATCTTTTGTAATAGAGCCTGTAGTTCGTCAGCCATACAAAAAAACCTCGAGTCTATTGGTCATAAGTGGCGTTGAATAGGAATCCAATGAATATAAAGCATCGCAAGATAAAAAACAAGTCATTTCGCGCTAAACCCTGATGGTCGGGGCGGTCAGACTAGTCCGGCAGACCCGACCGTTCTTCTACCCTCATATATTGTTTTTCAGTCGAAAAGATGTTTAGCCTGAAGGTCTTGCGCTGTAAGCGCCTCGCTATGCTTGACCACAGGCTTTAGACAATGGGGCGCTGTCTCCATATCAAGGACAGTGCCTTGCAAAAGGCATTACCCTAAAAAAAGCAGTTGACTTTTACTCTTGACCGCCAATCAGAGCTTCTTCCGATGCGGAATGAAGCCAAAAGTCGCCTGAGCCCTGACAAGGGCTGCACCATGCATAACCTGGATGACCGAACCCGTAAGGGTGAGGGAACCCGAGGCAGGATCACCCCCTAAGATCAGCGCCTGGAAGGCGCCACTTTAGGACTAAGCTTCAGCTTTGACTGCTTTTTTTAGCATTACTGCCTGCTTTCAAATCAGCATCCTTGACTGTACATAGACCATTTCCTGTCGTACCGGATGCAGAAAGCCCAACTGGTAGTGTTGCAGTGCGATACCATTGCCGGGCCATTGGTGTTTGGAGCCGTATTTCCTGTCCCCCAAAATCGGGTGCCCCATGGCTGCCAATTGAGCGCGTATTTGGTGGTAGCGCCCGGTTTCCAGGTGCACTTCAAGCAGGCTTTGTCCTGAGTCATTTGCCAGCAGCTTGTAACTCAGGCTGGCCAAGCGGGCCCTGTCCTGTCCGGCTTCGGCTTGTTTGGCACGAAAGCGGCCGTGCACCAAATAGTCTTCCAGCCTGGCTTCATTCAAGGCTGGCTTGCCTTCCACACGCACCCGGTAGACTTTCTGTTGCTGTCCGGCGCGCAAGCTGGCGTTTAAGCGCGATAAGGCTTTGCTTGTGCGAGCAAAAAGCACCAAGCCGCAGGCTGCCCGGTCTATGCGGTGCACTGCGTGTAGAAATACTGCGCCTGGACGCTGAAAATGCTGTTTGAGCCAAGCCTTGGCCAGGTCTTCCAGGTTTTTCTGTCCGCTGCCGGAGTCCTGAGTCAAAAGCCCAGCGGGCTTATCGAGCACCAGCACGTGATTATCAAGGAAAATTGGCTGCAAATTATTGTTGACTTGCAAGGTTGCCGGCTCTCCGTTTTACTCAGCCGTTTTCGACAAAGGCCTTGTGCAGTACTTTCTGTGCCGTTTCAAAATCGCTGCGTTCCAAGATAAACTGCATATTTACCTGCCTGGAGGCCTGTACCAGGGCCAGTACATTGATCTGAGCTCTGTAAAGCGCATCAGCGGCTTTGGAGAGGAAACCCGGCAAACGCATATTGCTGCCAATCACCGCTACAATGGCAACTGGAAACCGCCTGATGGTGGCGTTGGGCAGATTGTGTGCGATGCGCAAAACACATTCATCTATGCGACGGTTCTTCTGCGGCACATAATGTGTGATGGTGTTGGCGTTGGTAGTCTTGGCTATATAACTGATATTGGTATCGTAGAAGTGCTTGAGCAAATTATGATCATAGCCGGGCTGGGAGACCATCTCCGGGTCCATGACCTCAATGGCCTCGATGTCATTGCGCCCGCAAATCATTTCAACGCGCGGCTCCGGTGAGATGTAGTCCACCGAGATAACCGTGCCGGGATGATCGGGGTCAAAAGCGTTTTTAATGCGTATGGGTATGCCGCAAAGCTCCATCTCCTTGGAGGCCTTGGAATGTATGGCCTCCATGTCCAGATCGGAGAGCTGATCGGCGATGTCAAAATTGGTATTCCCGATGACCTTTACCTTATCCGGACCGATAAGCACCGGATCACCGGTGCAGAGATGGTATTCCTTGTGTATGATGCCTTCTCGCGCCTGAGTGATCACGGCTACCTTGCTGAAAGTAATCTCGCTGTAACC